>JAZULL010000051.1:0-21764 GCA_045603085.1 Eubacteriales bacterium
CCCGATAGCACCGGCGAGTCGGAAGAGCCCAAAAAGGGATGCAAAGCCGTCGCCGCCCCCGCAGCTGCGCTGACCGCCATCACCCTGGCCGTCGCTGTATGCTCCAAAAAGAAAAAGGACGAATAACATCCGGAATATCCCAAAGCAAAAGGCAGGCTTTACGCCTGCCTTTTGTGCACCCCGACGCCGGCAAGGGGAACGAAATTTACATATCAATCGCTACACGGTTCCCCTTCCTCCCGGAGGAAGGCTTTCACCTGTTCGAATTTGTCGAAAGCCCCGAAATGAATGAAATCGTGCGTTGCACGATGAAATCCGAGCAAGCTCGGATGAAATCTTCGGCGTTCCGCCTCAGATGAAATTAAATCCGCCTCTACATCCTGCCGCAAGGCAGATTTCATCGCGAAGCGATTTCATCCACCGTAGGTGGATTTCTTCCGCCGAAGGCGGATTTAGTTGAAAAAAGCACTTGCTTGCGCAAGTGCTTTTTTCTGCCGTGTGTGGCTGATTTAGATGCACGTGGGTTTTGCAGAGGGTAAACTAACCCCTTGGCGATGATGGGAGTTGCACTTGACCGCTATCTACCGGGGAGCAACGCCATTCTTGTAAACGAAGCCTATGTAACTATTGAGCTATGGTAAACAGCGAATAGAAGTATCCTTTCTCTGCAATCAATTCATCGAATGTACCTGCCTCAACAATGGAACCGTTCTTCAAAGTGATAATGCCATCGTACTGTTTTAGCAATCCCTCATCAAGCGAGTGGGTGACAACAATACTTGTAACGTATTTGAGACCAAGGATAGCGCTTGAAACTTGATATGCGGTTTCGGCATCCAGGGCTGCAGTAGCTTCATCAACAAGAAGCACCTGTGATTTTTTGAGCAAGCTCCGAGCAATGGAAATACGTTGTTTCTCACCACCGGATAATCCGCTTCCGTTTTCGCCGCATAAATAATCTGTGCCCTTTTCCTCAATCAATGCTGATAGACCGGAAAGGCGAATTGCCTTGTCAATTTGTTCTTCCGGAAAGTCGCGGAACATCGTAATGTTATCTTTGATCGTTGCATTAAATACGAATACATTCTGCTGAATGATGCTTTCGATTTCATAAAGATTACTGCTGCTGATTTTTCTGAGTTCGGTATCATCATAAAGTATCGTTCCATCATAATTCTGATATGATGCCAGAAGCAGATTCAGCAAAGTTGATTTTCCGCTACCCGATGCGCCCACGATGGCGTACTTTTTGCCAAGGTCGAACGTGCAGTTGACATTTTTTAGGACTTGTTTTTCGGGTTCATAACCGAAAGAAAGATCCTTTACTACTATACTATGCTTAAGTTCCTTGTGTTCGCTCTTGCTTTCTTCTCTAACATTGGCATTTAAGGCATTTGCGATTTTCTCAACCAAAGCCTTTGCCGCTTTTCTTTCTGCGATGCAAGTAGGTATCGTACCGATCGGACTGAGGACATAGTTCATTAACTGCACAAATATCATTGTAGTACCTGCGGTAACACCTTTACCGGACAGCGCAAGATATGCTCCGAAGATAAATACGCCAAGCTGCGCCGTAATTCCCGCAACAGAGCCAAACATCTGAACAAGGATACGCATTTTGTGCTTTCCGCATTGTGCCTTTGCAAGCTCTCGTACATTTTCTTTGAAAATGCGAATCATTTGAGCTTCAGCCTTAAAAGATTTGATAACAGAGAAACCACCCAAGCTATCCCTTAATGTGGAAGTGTATGCCTCGTTTCTGTCCGAGACTTTCTTTTCTTCTGCCGCAACTTTGTTGCCCGTCAGAATGGATGCAATCAAAGGAAGCAAAGAAAGACCTATTGCTATCAATGTAAGTAGTGGGCTGTACCATATCATTAGAACCATTGCACCGATAAAGGTCAGTAAACTTTCAAGCATCGAAAACGTATTCCATAGATAGCCTTGCTCTATCGTCTGAATATCGTTGGTAAGTGCAGAGATGTAGGTCGAAGAATTTTCGCCGGAAAACGCAGAAATATTTTTCTTTGTGAGTTCACTAAAGACGTATTCCTTATATTGAGAAATTCCTCGTGTAATAAATTTCGGCTTAGAGTGGTAAGAGATCATATTGGCAACGGCGATTCCCCCGATCAACACCAAAGTAATAATGGTGAGTTGAAGAAGATTAAATCCAGTCTCATAGCCGCCAATCAGATCAATTAACTGTTGAATTAGCCATGAAACGAGCAACGCCCCGATTACTCCTAACAGGATTTCGCACAATGCGAAAATAAAATATATGATATTTCCTTTGTAAAATTGTTTTGTGTATGGACGAATATCCAACTTTCTATTTTTCATTCTGCACCTCCGCAGGATTCTTGGGCGATCTTTTTCCAAATACTCAATAGTTTCTCATTTCGATTTTCCTGCGTAATCTGCTTGACCACCGCCGCAGTTGCAGATTCTCCAAGATCATCGTATGTGGTAGCATTTTGTATGTCGCCAAGACAGAATTTAATATTCTCCACTTTGCAAGTTGGCGCTGAATCAAATAGCATTGCCGCTTTGTATGCACATCTCATATACGGTTCTACCTTATCTGTCTCACCAAGAAGCAAGGAAAAATTCGCGCACTCGGAATAGCAAGGGGCAATTACCTTATCCACATAGCAAGATGCGTTTGGATCTATTTTCACACTTTCAAGCAGATCAATAAGCCAAAGAAGCGCATCACGGCCGGAAAGGTAATCACCTTTCTTGTAGAAATAATTTGCATACGCCATCATGGTGCGGAGAGAATTTGTTATGATAGAGCCAAAAGCATCTACCATAAATGGTACGGCATCTTCTAATCCATATTCCGGTGTATTTGTGTATGTAATATCATTACCCGTTAATGCAATAGCAATCAAAGCGTTGTGTACGCCGCTGACATTATATTTTTTAAGAATTTCAATTCCTTTTTGCGTTTTGCCAAGGACAATATAGCACTGGGCAATCTCGTTTTGAATTGATACTTCACTAATTTGGGGATCGGTATTCTGTGATAAAAGTAAAATGGAGCGTTCCAAAAGTTCAACGCAGCGATATAAATATTTTACTTTATTTAATTCTATACCTGCAACGGTATAGAGTTCTCCTGAACGATATACAATTCTGAAATCGTTGGGATACCGTAGCAAAGCCTTTTCCGCTTCGAGAACAGCTTCATCATATTTCTTCTGCCGTTGCAAATTGTGAATTCTTTCTTCAATGGCAGCCACACCGCCATTCAGCACCTCAAAACCCACGAGAGCATCAAGTGATACTCCGAACAAATCTGCCATTTCTGCAATTAGGTTTAGCTCTGGGGTTGCTACACCACGTTCCCATTTTGAAACAGAAGCGAAGGTAACGCCCAGGGTTTCCGCTAATTGTTCCTGCGTCATAGAATGTTCTTTTCGTAATTTGCTTATATTTGAAGGAAGCGATAAATTCATTTTCTTGTACCTCCGTGTTTCTTTGCAACTATATTATACCACGAATTTGCGAATAATGAAGGTATTATGAGTATAATTAGTTTAGTACTCCTTGAACCTCTGGTTCAATTCATTTTTGAAATATGAGTATCCAAACAGAAAAAGCATCTATTTCGGATTCACCTTGGTTTCGACAAGCGAAGTAGTGTGGTAGTTCAAATCTGTCCAAAATGCCGTTGCATCTATGGCTTTGTAAATAAATTTTGAACTGTAGGTGCGACCTGCGGTCACCCGCGGGCGTTCACAGAACGACCCTACGGTGTGGCGGTTCGAATCTGTCTACAGACCCGAAATGGTCGAAATGCATCTACAAAATTTCGAAAAACTTCAGAGTCAAAAAAAGCGGAGAAATCTCTCGAAATCTCCGCTTATAATTTTATTGCTTGTCTTTTGCGGTGTTGATTGATGCAATCAAAATCCGTTTCACCTCAACACATCTATCAAGAATCGTTTTATCGTAATAATAACCACTTTCGATCAAAAGCTCAAGCCAATATTCCGTTTCAGAGCACTCCTTGAGGGCAATATGTAACTTCGCCACAAAATCCGCCTTGCCGTGGGCATAAAACGCCTCACGAATATTCGCGCCAATACTTGTTCCCGAACGCAAAAACTGATTGATCAGCGTACTTTCGCACTTCGCTTCTCGCAATACCTTGCAAGCACGAATGACCTCTAAAGCAAATGCTTTTGACTTTATCATTAAAGGACTTTCGGACATAGTGCATACCTCCTGTTGGCTTTACTCCATTATACCATAAAACCTATTACTTTTCAACTTAAAATGAAGATTTTGCGCAGCAAATTCTACCACACTTTTTCACTATTCACTATTACTTATTACTTTGCCAAAAATCCCGCCAAGTTAGTGAAAAGTGAAGAGTGAAAAGTGAAAAAGTAAAAATCCCACGCTGACCGCGCGGGATTTTTGGCTGGGGTGGCCAGATTTGATCTGACGAATGCTAGAGTCAAAGTCTAGTGCCTTACCGCTTGGCGACACCCCAATAACTCGTATATTATATCATGGGTTTTGGGGCGCGTCAAGTCTTTTTTTTATAAATTCGCAAGTTTTTTGCAGCTTGCCGCCTCTTTGGGATAAACGGTCGGGATTTGGGATAATCGGTCGCTCGGGGCGATTGACGCTGTGCGCGGCGGCGTGATATAATAAAATCAAGATCCCACGTCCGCATTTTTATGACTGTTTATGATTGTTATTTATGGAGAAAATTATGAGAAAGGTTATTATTTCCGAGAAAATCAAAGAATTTCGCAGGGAGCACCGTTTGACGCAGGAGCAGGTCGGCATGCGCTTGGGTGTGTCCGCGCAGGCGGTCTCCAAATGGGAACGAAAGGAATGCTATCCCGACATCACCTTTCTGCCCGATATCGCATCCCTTTTGCAATGCAGTGTGAGTGACTTTTTTGCGTAGCTGTTTTTGAATATTCTGTAAACCTTGGACATTTTCTAAGACTTTTGGCACGAAAATTACGTCATATACATTAGCAGCAAATCTTAATTTTTATGAAGCCTGCGCACGCTCTATTGACTTGCGTGCGCGATATGCTTAGAATAAAAACATCGGAGTTCTATAAGGAGGACGCTATGAAAAAAACAACCGTTACAGTACTGATCGTGCTATTGGTTTTATCTCTGTTGGCTTTCTCGGGTTGCTCTGCCCTGCTCCCCAAGGCACAGCCCGAAATTCTGAAATCCTACCCTGCGCAAGCCGCGCCCGGGCAGGTTGTCAAGACACAAACCCGTTGGGTCATGCTGCAAAACACATACGGTGGGCAGGACTATACCGTCACTGTGGGGCAAGACCTTGCGTCCGCGGACAGCATCTACTCGGTTCATGGCGTCAGCATCTGGTATTTTGAAGCCAATGACAACGGCATCGTCTGGTGCGAGGAATCTGCCGAATTTTACACCTACAAGGCCTACGTGTTTGAGACCGGGCAGATCGAAACCATGCTGCAGGTGTCTGTCGCCGACGGCTTTCAGCCGCAAAACGTCGGCATTTTCGGCAACGTTGCCTACTACTGCCTGATCGATTACGACCAAAAAGAGGTGCGGGCGATTGCATACGACCTCTCCTCCAAAGCCACCGACAACGTTTACACAGCGGTATTTGAAGAAGAAAATCAGCCCTACTTCATCAACCTTGATGCCGGATATCTGAGCTTCGCATGCTCGGACCTGATCACCGTGCTTGATCTGCAAACCAACCAAACCGTCTACCGTGCCTCTCTTCCCGACGACGTCAGATACGTTTACAGCGTGTCCTTTGACAGCAAAAACGAGACCTGCGCGCTGTATTATGCCGACGGTGACAGCGAGGATATCGGAATTCTCAGAAAAGGAGAGACCGCCATTTCCTCGGTCTTCACCTTCTCGGAAAACCACTATGCATATCATGACAAGATCGAGTGCTACGACGGCCACATCTACTGGATCGCGCAGGCCAACGTTTCGGGAAACGTGACCGATCACTACCGGCTGGTTGACTATAATTATCTGGAGCACAAGCCGAGCGAAACCACCAGAACGTTTGATTTCTGCCGCGCGGGAGAAGATATTTACATGCTGCGCTTTAACAAGAACGGAGACTACACCCATATCGATCTGTGCAAGGATTGATCTTTGGCATCGCTTTTTGAATATTCTGTAAACCTTTTGGATTTTGTGAGACTTTTTCCGAGAAAAACCGTCTTATATATCAGAATGATATTATAGGCCATACGGCGGGAGATCACACCATGTTTTTTTCAAGAGCCAACAAATGGCTCACCCATCATGTACTTCCCCGCTTTTTCCAACCTTGCCGATCTGGAAAGCCACGTGACGGCCATTGGCGGTAAGGAGCACCTTGTGATCAAAGGCGACCTTAAGGGTGCCCTCGATCTGCTGGACTCCCACCTGCTCATCCGCGACTGGGGACTGGTGATCGATCCGCACTCGCCGGATTCCATTGGGATCCCGCCCCGCATGCGCGTGCAGCCCAAGTGCCTGCGCTGACGCCGCATTCAACGCCAAAAAGGAGACAAACATGAAAAACCGCGCCACAAAAATCATGACCCTGATTTTGCTTGTGCTTTCCCTTATGCTGACCGCGTCCATGACGTTTTTTGCGATAGACGCCATATTCGTTTTGCAGGCAGTTCCGCCGATTGTCGTGATGTTCTTATGCACGCTCTTTTTGGTGTGGATCGACATCTTCTGCTTCAAAAGCTACGCGTGGCTGAAATCTCCAACCGCTGACCCCAAGGTGATCGGCAAGCTGACGACACAGAACGTCATTCTGATGGCGCTCATGGGTGGCTCGTCCCTAGCCATGTGGATGGTTTTACTCTGGTCAATCGTGGTCTTACAGGTATTCTTTGGCTTCCAATGGTACTTTTTGGCCGTAGCCCTGGTGTCCGGCGCGTATACCGCCAACGGTATCCTGCTCCAGATCGCCTTTTTGCGGGCACAGAACGCCGCCAATCAAGCGGCCCTGCAGGAGCAATCCCCCGCACAAGAGGACTGAACCTCAAAAAATCATCTCCCCGACAGACAAAAAGTCTGTCGGGGCTTTTTGCACGGTTGTAATCCGCGCAGATCTATGATATAATGAAGATAACCAAAGCCACCCGGGAGGTAATGATGGGCGAGTGTCAAGAGCAAATGCCGGTGCAAGAACGGCCCATTCTTCCGCGGCGAAAGGCTCAGCAATCATACAACCTGCTCCCGCTATAAAAAGTGGGAAGTGATCAAGTAAACCTTCAAACTGACAAAAACGTGAGGTGCACTATGAAACAAAGCTATATCAGAATTCTTTGTCTTTTATTCTGTCTGATCATGCTGTTTTGCGCTTGCAAGGACACGCCCGTGCCGCCCGACGAGCCCGGCTCCGAGGTCGAGAGCGAGGACGTCCAGAGCACGCCTGATGAAAGCACGACGGTGCAAGACCCGATCATGCCCGACGAGGTGGCACTTGGCACGGTCCATCCCGTACCGATCGAGACCGTGGCAGGCCAAGGCTCTGTCTCCTTGGCGACCGTGACCCCCGACGAAAACGCCGCCAGATTTTCCGCGCACCTGCAGGCCGCGGGCTTGACGGTAGCCGCGGGCGGCACTCCCCTTTCCGTTACCTACCGCGATCTTTCCGCCGACTTTTCCTACGGTGCGGACGAGGCCTATATTCTGATCGCCGATGCGGACGGCGTGCGCATTGAGGCGCGGACCGAGCGCGGTGCATTTTACGCCATAGTGACGCTGTGCGATCTGCTGGACGGCACTTCCCTTGCCTGCGTGACAGTCAAGGACGCGCCCCGCAACCCCTTGCGCGGCGTGATCGAGGGCTTTTACGGCACGGCTTATACCCACGGGTTCCGTCAGGAGCTGTTCGCCTTTATGGGCGAAAACAAAATGAACGCCTATATCTACGCGCCCAAGGACGACGCCAAGCACCGCGCGCAATGGCGCGTGAAATACTCGGGCGCCGAGCTGGAGACCATGCGCGAGCTGATCGCCTCGGCCAACCAAAATTACGTCAGATTCATCTATGCCATCTCCCCCGGCGGTGACATTGATCTTGGCGCGGGATATGACAAGGATTTTGCCAAGCTGGTAGCCAAGTGCGAGCAAATGTATGAGCTGGGCGTGCGCGATTTCGCCATTTTCCTTGACGACATTCCCACCTTGGACGCCGAGGGACACGCCAAGCTACTCAATGATTTCCAGACCGAATTCGTGGCGACCCACGAGGGCGTTTCGGATCTTGTTGCCATCACCACCGAATACTGCGACGGCTTTCTGACAAGCTACACCGACAAGATCGCGCCCCTGATCCACAAGGACGTTGAGCTGATGTGGACCGGCCCGGGTGTCGTTCCCGCCACCATTACAAACAAGCAGCTGTCAAAGATCGTCAAAAAATACGATCGCAACGTCTTTATCTGGTGGAACTACCCCGTCAACGACGTGCTGATCAACAATCTTTACATGGGCGCGTGCGAGGGACTGGAGGAGACTCTTTACAAGTCGATCACGGGGCTGGTGGCCAACCCCATGAATCAGGGCTACGCCTCCATGGTGCCGCTGTTCACCACCGCCGATTATCTGTGGAATCCCGAAGCCTACGACAAGCAGGCCTCGCTGGCGGCAGCTTGCAAGTCACTTGCGCCCGATGCCGACAAGGCTTTGCTGGATTTTATCGGTATGACCTGCGCCTCGCCCATGAATAACAACACCGACAGCGTCGAGCTCAAGGGATTGCTGAACGCTTATAAGAGTGATAACAATCAGGAAACCCGCGCCGCCCTTGCGGCCTACTTTGCACAGATGGTGCAGAACGCAGATGCCATTACGGCCTCTGCCAACCAAAATCTCTATCTCGATATTGCCGAGTGGGTGGCCAAATACCGCGCATACGGACAGATGGGACTTGCCTGGATGACCATGGAGCAAGCTTATGCCGAAGGTGGCAGCTCCGCAGACGTGCTGGCGCAGATCGGCATTTACAAGGCCGCCGAGAAGCAGATCGCATCCAATCAGCGTCTGGTCTCCACCTCTGTGCTGACCCCTAATTGGAACACGCTGGGCAGCCGCATCAATCAGCTTGCAGGGCTTGCCGACACGCTGAGTTTTGCACCCGCGACTCCCATCACCGACTGCAACCAATATGAAGATTATCAGCCCTCTTACATGACCGACGGCGACGACGCCACCTATTTCTGGACGCACGGCACGCTCTCGCAGGCGTCGGGCAACGGTGTCGGATACTTTGGCGTTGACCTTGGCGAGGTCATCACAGTCCGCAACGTCTATATTGCCACCGGTGTAGGCGGCAGCGACGTTTTGCAAGTGGGTGCTGTGGAATACTCGACCGACAAAAAGAGCTGGACGCTGCTCTACGAGGGCGCGCTGGGAGACGAGACGCTGCTCAAGGATCTGAATTTTGAAGCGCGCTACGTGCGCGTCAAGCAGACCGACAAAACGGCCACCAACTGGGTCAAGGTGCGCGCCTTTGAGATCAACACCACCCGCACGGTCGCCGCAGACGTACAGGGCGAGACGGCAATCACCACCGACCTGCCCACCTATCAGACCTATACCCCCACACTTGCCACAGACGGCGACGCGGCTACCTTTTTCTGGTCGAGTGCCGAAGCAAAGGTTGGCAACTACGTACAGCTGGATCTCGGCGCGGCCACACAGATCTCCCGCATCACGCTCAAAATGGGCGTGGCGGGTCACGAGGCCGACTATATTCACAACGGTATGCTGGAATATTCGACGGACGGCAAGAGCTGGAATTCGATCTGCGCGGTCAACAGCCGAGAAACGGTCAAGGATGTCAATATCACGGCACGTTACGTACGCGTGCGCGTCACCGAGACGCAGATCAACTGGGTCACGGTGGCTGAATTCTCGGCAACGGGCGACGCAGACGTTCCCGATTGGCTGTCGCTTGACGCGGATTTCGTTTCCCGCACCGACCTTTTGACCCTGCTGGACGGTCACGTGCTCTCGCTGTTCGCACCCGATGACGGGATTGCCGCAGGACATACCCTGCGCGTCACGGTGGGCGAGAGCGGCAGCGTGCGCATTCTGGCGGTTTCCCTGCCCGAGGGCGGCGTGACGGTCAAGCTATCGGACGACGACGGCAATCCGACAGACACGCCGAGCCTGTCCTACGATACGGCCATACAAGCCCCCGCGGGATCCGTGATCGAGATCCCCTTGGGCAACGGCCTTGCGCTGGCTGAAATCATACAATAAAAAACATGGGGCTGAGTCGCTTGACTCAGCCCCTTTTATCTCATTATTATTCAACCCTTTCCCAGGATTGCACGATGCAGATCGCGCCGTCCGCAAAGGTCAGATCAAGTACGTCGCCTGCCTTGACCAGCACGACCGTTTCGTTCTGCTCGGTAAACGCCACGCGGTAGACCTTGCCCTGATCCGAGGTGATATACGCATACGTCACACCCTCCAGATCCAAAAACTGCACCGACGCAACCGTGATGCGAGCCTGCTCGGTTTGGGTCGGATCCTGCGTATTCACGCCGCTCTGCGAGAGCATTTTCAGATATGCCGCCACAGCTGACTGCTGGGTCTCGCCCGTGGCCACCATGGTATACTGGCGCACGTTGACCAGAGCATACAGCTTGACGATTCCGTGGTTATCCTTAAGCACCATAATATAGGTGGGCACACCAGAGATATTGACCAAGGACGGGAAGGAGGCTTGGTATTCCTTTTCCTGCACCTCACCCTCGGCGGCATGCATGGCGGAATGCTCCTCCGCACCGATCACGGGATAGAATCTATACTCACCCGTGCGCGCATTGGACAAAATAAAGCCGATATTGGAGGCATCCGAGGTAACCGAGGTCACACCCGTGAAGTACCACACGTCGTCGTCAAACATCAGATACCCGTAATCGTCGGTGGTCTGCTTGCAGCCCTTATTACCGATGATGCTGTTGATAAAGCCACCTGCATAAATGCCCTGCCAGTCATATTTCTCACATGCCAGATCACCGTCAAACACCACGTCCACCCATTGCGGTACGTCCCCGACCGCATACAGCTGACTGCTGCCGTCCAGCGGATTGAAAATGATCAGCTCCTCGACGTCATACGCGCCGAAAAGACCCACGCGAGGGGTGTAGCAGGAGATGCAGTAGTAGGGATTTCCCTGCTCGTCAACCTCAAAGCTGACGTCCTCAAGGTCAAAGATCTTGGTAGGATAGTCAAAGCGCACCTTACGCATCAGATCGTCCCCGAAGTAGCCGCTCTGCGCATAGCGGATTCCGTCCTCCACCTCGTAATACTCAGCGGTATTGGCCAGCGTATCCACCATGATGTAGCCGGGGATGCCGGCCTGGCGGTTGCCTAGCCACTTGAAAAAGCCGTCGTATTCCAGATGTGTGATCTTGATCGGCTTGCCGATATAATTGATCTGGGTATAATCGTCGCTGACTACGTACTGCGACACCACGCTGGACAGCGCACCCAGCTTACGGTCGCCCAGCATGCGCGCCGAGTTTGTATCCATGAGCGCAATGTTGGTGATTTCCTTGGTCTCGGGCATGTCTGCCTCAAAATCGCGCTCCTGCACCGTGATCACACTTGCATACGCTGTCGCGTTGAGCACGACGGACGAGGTGATCACGCCAAACGCCAGCACCACGATCGGTACGGCCAGCAGAACGTAAGTGATAATGGCATATACCTTCTTTTGAAACACGGTCTTGACCGACGGGAATTTGGGCATCTTTTCCCTGCGCTTTCCGATAAACAGATCCGTGATATCGAATTGCTTGAAATAACTGCGGTATTCTCCAAAATGAAAGGCGCGAAGCGCTACGGCCACACACACCGCACAAAACAGCAAAAAATACCAGAACGACTTACTCATGGGATTGAGAGGCGGGAGCACCAGATAATAGTACGCACCGATCAGAGCCGCCGCCAGCAAAAGGCGCAGGACGGTGAAGATGACCGAATTGACCCTATCGGGAGCCTGATTCGTGTTTGTTTTCTTAGCCATACGATTTCCCTCCATACGGGTTTTGTGATTGGTATCATTATACCATGTTCTCCCCCGTCTGTCAACTCACACATAAAATGAAATCCGGCACAGTATAATGTACCGAATGGAGGTGGCTTTATGGGCAAACGCGCATTGGCTTTGGCTTTGATTTTTGCGCTTGGACTGCTTGGCGGCTGTGCGCGGCAACAGGCTTCGGTCGAGGCGGTGCTATCAGCGCTGACCGAGGCAGAGGTGGGATTGCCCGCGGGGCGGATGTATCTGGCAAGTGCCGCGGCGGACAAGGCCGCTTATCTGCCGCCCGACCTGATGGCCGCGCTATACGGAGAGGGAGAGCCGCCATGGCAGCTCTCCCTCGTGGAGGATTACGGGATGTGGCTGAGCACTGCTCAGCACCCCTGCGAATTTGCGGTGTTCCGATGCTATGCGCGAAGCGACACCGATGAGGTGGCCACCATGTGCACCTCTCGCCTTGACGACCTGCGCGCCCATTACAAGGACTCGCAATACGCATACTACCTGCAGAATGCACAGATAGCCGTCATAGGCAAATACGTGCTTTTGCTGATCAGCGCGGATCCACAGCATGCGCTGGGTACGGCAAGGCGGATGCTTTAGGCTGTAAACAGCGTGATCACGTAATAGATCACGCCCCACACAGCACCGCTGACCACACCGTAAAGCAGCACGGGGCCTGCTACCGTAAAGATCTTGGCCCCGACGCCAAGCACCAACCCCTCGGCCTTGGCATCCAGCGCGGGCGAGGCCACAGCGTTGGCAAATCCCGTAATGGGTACCAGAGTGCCGGCTCCCGCATGCTTGGCGATATTATCAAACACACCAAGACCCGTGAGCAGCACGGCAAGAGCGACCAGCGTGACGGATACGAGCGTAGCGCCGGTCTCTTGCTCCATGCCGCACACCTCGCCATACAGCCAAAGCAGCAGCTGTGCGAGCGCGCAGATGCCGCCGCCAAACAAAAACGCCTTGACACAATCCTTTACCACAGGAGAGCGCGGCGCTCTGGCCTCGGCATATTTCCGATATTGCTCTTTATCCATTTTCATAAATCAAACCGATCCTCTCTCGCCAAAACCTCAGCGAACCTGATACATTGACAGTATGATAAAAAGGGCGCCGTATTATACGGTGCCCTCTTTGCTAATTAAAGGTATCTTTGCATGATATCGACGTTTTTTTGCTCAAAGTCGATCATGTCGCGGCACAGCCGGAGTGCCTTTTCGGGCACGTGGCAGTTTTCATGCTCGCGCAGCAGCTTGACAGACTCGGTGATGTTCATGTTCGAGCCCTCGATCACCATTTCGGCAAGATGCGAGGTGTCCGAATCCATCAGCGTGTTAACGCCGATGCCCACCTTGGTTGCCATCTTCTGAAAAACGCCGGCCTCCTTGGCCTGCTCGCCCTGCTCGCACAGATAGGACTCGGCCTTGTTGGCATATCCCTGATAGCCGTCCAGCTGGGCGGTCAGATCGCGGCGCATGTTGCTGTCCGCCACCTTGGGCATGAGCGAAAGCAGCGCCTCTGCCCCCATTTTGGCATTTTTATAAATTCCCTCAAGCAGAGCGCTTGCGTGGGTGTCTTTGTTTTGTTGATTCACGGTACTTTGCATACTGTCCTCCAAAATTCACATTTTGCATAGTCAGTATGCCTCGTTTTTTTGAAACTATACAAATTCGCCGTTACCAAGCGCAAGGCCCGGCAACGGCGATTCATTTTCGCATCTTTCGCCAAAGCTCGCCTTGCAAGATGTTAATTTTGTTTTTATTGAATGGTGACGCTTCCAACGTCGCGATCCTTTTTACGGTCGTCGTCGTCAAGCTCCTCATAGCAAACCAGATTATGGTGCATTTTTCCAAGATCATTTCGGCTGCCCGAATCCTTACTTCCGCTGTAAACGTAGCCGATGCTGCGCATGTAGGCATTCCATCTGCGGTGCTCCAAGGACATCAGCGCCTCGTTTTGCTCGGGTGTTCTTTGGCTCTCGGGCAGATGTGCGTTATGAATGCCCAGCCTTGCTCTGGCCTTATTGTGCAGAGCCGAGGCGGCAGAGGATCTGTAGTTATATTCATAAGCAAAGAAGTCCTCGGGACTGCCACCGTAAGCGGCGTGGATGGAAAGCGCATCCTGCTCCAGCGAGTCGCGCAGGATCACGTCCTCGGTATACGACTCGTCCAGCGAGCCGATAGGCTGGATCTGATACGGCTGATTTCTGTAATTGGTCAAGCCCTTCAGGCAAGCGGAAAGCTCGCTGTTATGCACCACGGCATAAATGGCAGGCTTGATCTTCATACGCTCAAACATGACGCGCATGCCCGTTGCGGTTTCCACGTTCAAATCGTCGTTGCCCAGACTGATCAGCACAAACGAGGCGTTTTTGATCTCACCGATTGCCTTGGCAAATTCCTTTGTACCCACGTTTATACCGCCGTGCACCTTGACGCGGTAATATGCCTCACCCGCCACGTGCTTGCCGTTATATTGCGGCGACATGATCTCGGGGCAAGCGTATGCCAGCCGCGATTTGGCATCGGGCGACTGATCAAAGGCGTGGATCTCCAGACGGTAGCCGTCCATCTGCCCGTACCACAAGAGCGTTTTGAGCATTTCCGTGCCATAACCGCCAAGTCCAACGATCACGGCAGAGATGATCTTATCTCCGCTCCGATCGGTGGCGTGCGCGCTCTCAAACAGCGTGACGGGATCGTCATACAGCGTTCTCTGGATCAGCGCGCGCGATTCATTGATGCGGCGGATCTTCATCTTATGCCGGGTGCTGTCGCAAAGCAGCACCTCGCCCGATGCGGAATCCGAAAACAGATACAAATTAACACTTTCCAGCTCGCCGTACTCGCGAATCAACACGACTGCCTGATTGATATTCTCGGTATCGTCCGCGCCCGTGATAAAGAAGTGCAAAAGTCCGCGCCGCGCATGCTTTTTGAAATTGATATCCAGAACGTCGCGCTCGAACAGCAATGCCCCCAGACGCCTTGCCTGAGTCAGAAGCTCGCTCGACTTCTCCTCGTCGTTCTCGATCACGTCACAAAATACGATCACGCGGTGCAGGTCCTTGCGCTTGATATCCGTTGCCAGCACCAGGGATTTTTCATTGAGCTCGGAGAACACGTAAATGTCGCGACACTTTTGCATGGCCAGCAGCCATCTGGCACGCAAATTCTTAAAAAACGACAGCACAAAGCCAAAAGTGAATAAGGGCGCAGCCACGTAAAAAACGGCCATACACACAGACGCTACGGGCACAAATACGGGAAACATTCCGCTCATATCCGCACTCTTGAACACAAAGTCGGTATCAACGACAAAAATGCGGATAGTATGATGCACCGAGATCAGCACCGCATCAATAACGCCACCGGGTTCATTGGCAAACTGCGACGTATATTCGTATGCAAAAAACATGGACATAGCCGACAGAAAGACCGTGATCGCAAGCACAATAAAGGTATGCGGATCGCGCACCTTTTGGCTGTACTTTCTCACGATTGCACACACAATGCCCGCAATCAGAAGCAGCACGGAAAGAATAAAACAAATATTCCAGATCATACGTATTCCTCCCTTGTCAGGAATTCAGATAATGCTTTGCAAGGCCTCCTTCGCTGGTCTCGCGGTACTCGCTCTTGAGGTGAATGCCGGTTTCGTACATGGTTTTGACCACGGTGTCAAACGGAATTTTGCTCATACCGGTCAGGAAGTTGGCTAAGGAAAGTGCGTTGATGGCACGCATTGCCGCTACGGCGTTGCGCTCGATGCAGGGGATCTGCACAAGACCGTTAATGGGGTCGCAAGTAAGACCCAGATGATGCTCCATGGCAACCTCTGCGGCATATTCGATCTGCTCAAGTCCCATGCCGAACAGCTCGGCCAGAGCCGCCGCGGCCATAGAGCAGGCAGAGCCGATCTCAGCCTGACAGCCGCACTCCGCGCCGCTGATCGACGCATTGGTCTTGATGATATTGCCGATCAGACCGCCCGTGGCAAGCGCACGGAACACCTGCTCGTCCGAAAAGCCCTTTTGCTCCTGCATATACTTGAGCACCGCAGGAACAACACCGCAAGCGCCGCAGGTGGGGGCTGTCACGATCTCGCCGCCGCTTGCATTTTCCTCGCCAACCGCAAACGCGTATGCACAGACCAGACGGTTCTCTCTCGTCTGCGCGGACTCATCGATATGACGCTGGTTATACAGATAATGCGCCTTGCGCGTGACGTGCAGACCGCCGCCAAGCTCGCCCTTGGTGCGCAGGCCTCTACCCATGCAATCCTCCATGGTCAGCCACATATCGGATAGGTAATCCCAGATCCCGGGACCCTCGACCATCTCCACGTAATCGGGCAGGCGCATGTCGTGCTTGGTGCAATATTCGGCAATTTCGTCAAAGGTGGAATGGGGATAGATCGACTTGGTTTCCAGCGGGCCCTGTCCGTCAAACAGAATACTGCCGCCGCCCACGCTGTATACGCGCGCAAAACCGACCTGCTCGCCACCCTTGAGCGCCGTAAAATCCGCGGTGTTGGGATGCACGGGTGTGGGAGAGGTCTTATCGAAGATCATCTGGGTCTTGTCCTCGCCCAAGGCCTCCAGGATGACCGCGTCGGTCATGTGCCCCTTACCGGTCAGCGCAAGTGAACCGTACAGCACCACGCGGAATGCATCGGCATCCGGATACTGCGCCTTGAATTGGGTGGCCGCCTTGAACGGACCCATGGTATGTGAGCTGGAAGGGCCTCTGCCCGCCTTATATAATTCTCTGATGCTTTCCATAAATCGCACCGTCCTTTTTATTCTTCCCTTTCATGATAGCACAAAACCGCATGTAAATCAAGAGGGCGCACAAAATATTGTTGACGTTTGGCGCGGGCAAATCAAAGGGGCTACCGATGGCAGCCCCTTTTGCTGTTGAGATATTTTGTTCAGCGTTATGATGCAACTTGGTTGCAGTTATGAGAGTGCTTCGCACCCGTTATGAGTTATGATATGATCGCCTTTGTAACCACAACTGTGCCATAGCACATCATAACTACGCGAAGCGTATCATAACCGTGCGCTTGCGCACCATAACTCGCCAAGGGCGATCATAGTTGATCGAATGGGAGCTTATTCCCATTCGATCGCAGCCTTCTGGGTCAGCACGGAATGGAAGAACTCGGGATCGAACTTGGCGCGGCGGTCGTAGGTGTAAAGACCGTTGACCTCCTGCTCCACGTCGGTCAGCTGAGTGTAGCACAGACCGCCCATGTTGGGATGGAACAGAATCGCCTCGGAAAGTCCCTTGAAGCGCGCCTTGAAGCCCTGCTCGTCCGTGGGTGCCTGACCGTAGCCCCAACCGATATTGCGATCGGCATCCGACCACAAGGTTCCGCCGTATTCGCTGACAAAGGTACAGTTGCACCAGCATCTGTACTTTTCTTCCTTATAGTGTCCGACCACGTGACCGTGAACGTCGATCTTTTCACCCTTTGCCAAGGGAGCAAGACGCTCGGCAAAGGTCTCGGGGTTCTGATCGTAATCGTGCAGGTCGAAAATATCGGTCAGCTCGTCCTGGTGTACCCAGCCCGATGCGTCGATGTAAAGTCTGGTGGGGTCATAACCGCGGGTCAGAGCGGCCAAAGACTTCATAAACAGTCTGTTCTGATGGGGCACACTTTCATTGATGGGACACCAGCCGATGATAGCGGGATGGTTGAAATCTCTCTCCATGATCTCCTGCCACTCGGGCAGGAAGTTCTCAAACACCTCGGTACGGGAGGAATCCTGAACCCAGTTTGCATGCTCGCCCCAAACGATATAGCCCTTCTTATCGCAGTAGGAAAGGAACAGCGGCTCAAACACCTTCTGGTGCAGTCTTGCGCCGTTGAAGCCCATGGCCATGGAGCGATCCACGTCGGCATACAGCTCCTCTACCGAGGGCGCGGTATAAATGCCGTCGGGATAGAAGCCCTGATCCAGCACGAGTCTCATAAACACCGGCTTATGGTTGAGGTACATGATACCCTTGCGGCACTCCACGCATCTCATACCGAAATAGCTCTTGGCCACGTCGTCGCCGCACTTGATCTCCAGATCGTAAAGTCTGCCGTTGCCGACCTCCCAGAGATGCAGCTCGTCCAGCTTCATGCGCAAGGTGCACTTGCCGCCGTGCGCCGTGCCCTTTACCGTGCCGACCACCTTACCTTCATAGCTTGCGGTCAGTTCAACAGGGGTATTCTCGCCACCCTTGACGTGCAGCTCGGCGGTCAGGGTGCAATCATCGATATCGGTAAAGTAACGTGCGCTCTGCAGATATACCTCGGGCACGCACTCCAGCCACACCGTCTGCCAGATACCGGTGGTTCTGGTATAGAAGCAGCCAAACGAGCCATACTGCGGGCTCTGCTTACCTGCGGGCTGATTGCCGGATCTCAGATCGTCAATGGCGCGGACGGTGATGACGTTCTCGCCATCGGTCAATGCCCCCGTGATATCCATGGTAAAAGACACGTAGCCGCCGATGTGATAGTCGATCCACTTACCGTTGACCCACACGTCGGTCTTATAATCGCATGCGCCGATATGAAGCAATACTCTCTTGCCTCCCTGCCAATCTGCGGGCAACGTCACCTTCTTGCGGTACCAGACGCAATTGCAAAAATCGGTGTCGCCGATGCCCGAAAGCACGCTTTCACGGCAGAAGGGTACCGTGATCTGCTCGGTAAACTCTGCGCCGTTTGCGAAACCGCGTTGCTCGCCGCTCATACCGCGGTCGGTCATGTACTCCCAGGGACCGTTGAGGTTGATCCAGGCGTCTCTTACAAGCTGTGGGCGCGGATATTCCGCGCGGGGGATGTTGTTTTGCATAACAGTGTCCTTTCCCTTTATATCAATTTAATAATTTCATAGTTGTGGGGAGACCGCTATCGGGTCTCCCCCGTTTTTATTTTCAATATTTTATTCGGGCATGATCAGGCCGTAGGTGCCATCCTGTCTCTTATATACAACACAGGTCGTGCGGGTCTCGTCATCCACGAATACAAAGAACTGGTGACCGATCAGATTCATCTGCAAAATGGCTTCCTCGGGCGACATGGGCTTATAGGGGAAGGTTTTGGTACGGATGATCAGATCCTGATCCTCCTCCAGATCCTCGGGGAAAAATTCCTCAATGGGGAATGCGTCCTCGCGAATGCGCTTGGAGAGCTTGGTTTTGTTCTTGCGGATCTGCCGCTCGATGGCGTCAATGGACTGGTCAAGTGCATCTCTGAACGAATCTGCACCCACCTCGCTGCGGAACAGAGTTCCCTGCGCGTTAATGGTGATTTCCAAGGTGGACACGTTACGCTTGCGACTGAGCGTAACGGTAGCTTCAGGCTCGACCTTGAAATAGCGGTCAAGCTTTGCCAGCTTTTTTTCAATCAAGGCTTTGGTGTCGCTGTACACGTTCAGTTGTCTGCCGATAATGTTGGTCTTCATAAGTTCCACCTCCGTATATATTGCAGTCCGGGGGCAAGTCCCCCTTCCTCTGCAATTTCATTATATCATACCCTTATGAATTTGTAAAGTATCTACCATGAATTTTTTTGCATCTTGCGTTTCCTTGTGCATAATGCCAAAGTGCGGAAGATCGACAGAGAGGTTGCCATTTTGCACACCGAAGGCACTTTCCGACACTCCTTTTTGTGTATTGTAACAAAAGTGAAAAAACAGCCAATACTGTATTGACATTTGATAAAAGAATGGTATAATTAACATGTTAATCATTAACCGACTAATTAATTTCGGAGGTTTGCCACGTGCAACAAAACATCATCAATCAATCAGAGGATTTTGACCGTGCGCGCGCAGTCATCAAGCAGTTCATGCAGGCTGACCGATTGCACCGCCAGGCTGTGGAGGCCACGGTGACCGCACAGACCGGTCTGCACCGCTCTCAGCACATGCTGCTCATGCGGCTCTCCTGCGGCTGTATCCCCTCGCAAAAGGATCTGGCCCGCGATCTTCGCGTCAGCCCCGCCGCCATCGCCGTCTCGCTCAAGCGGCTGGAAAGCGACGGCTATATCACCCGCGACGCCGATGCAGACGACTGCAGATGCAACCGCATTACGCTGACCGAAAAGGGTCACGGCGTTGTCACGCAGACAAAGGAGCTGTTTTGCTACATTGATCAAACCATGGTGCATGGCTTTGACGACGCCGAGCTGGACGCTCTGCTCTCGGCGCTTGAAAAGATCGAGCGCAATCTGCAGACGCTGATCCAGAGCACCAATACTTCCCCCGGAAAGGAAACCCAAGAATGAAACGCTGGCTCAAATACGTAAAGCCGTATCTCCCCTATTTTATCCTCGGTCCGCTTTGTATGATCGTGGAGGTGATAGGCGAGGTGCTTATGCCCAAATATCTGGCACAGATCATCAATTTCGGTGCCGCTTATCAATCGCTCAAGAGCTTCTCGATCCCGATCTATAACGGCTCGTGGAGCCTTTCCGCCTTCCCCACGCTTGCCGAGCAGCTGCTGAGCGACTCGGTTTGGTATATGCTTGGCGTGTGCGGCATGATCGTGCTGACCGCACTGCTCATGATGGCGGGCGGCGTTGGCGGTGCATACTTTGGCGCCAAGGCGGCCGTTTACTTTGCATCCGACATCCGCCGCGACGTGTATGCCAAGGTGCAGTCCTTCTCCTTTGCCAATATTGATAAGTTCTCTACCGGCTCGCTGGTCACAAGACTGACCAACGACATCACCCAGATGCAGAATTTTGTCAACGCTCTTTTGCGCATGGCACTGCGCTCGCCCGGTATGCTGATCGGCGGTCTTGTCATGGCTATCATGCTCAAGCCCAGTCTTTCGGTGGTGCTGGCGATCACCATCCCCTCAATGCTGGTCTGCATCCTTTTGATTGTCACCCGCGGCTTTTCCAGATTCGCCAAGGTGCAGGAGCGCATTGACGGTCTGAACAACACGGTTCAGGAGAGCATTACCAACGTGCGCGTGGTCAAATCCTTCGTGCGCGAGGATCAGGAAACCGAAAAATTCAAGACCGCCAACCGCGACCTGCGTACAACGGGCACCAATGCGGTCAAGATCATGATCACGCTCTCCCCCGTCATGTCGCTGTTCATGAACGCGACCATCATCGCCGTGCTTTGGTTTGGCGGTCACATGGTGGTGGACGGCATGCCCATCGGCGACCTTTCGGCATTTATCACCTACGTTAACCAGATCCTCAACTCACTGATGATGGTCACCTTCATGCTGATGATGTCCTCCAGAGCTTTGGCCTCCTGCAAGAGAGTGGGTGAGGTGCTGGACGAAAAGCTGGATCTCGACGACGCAGACGCCAAGTGCAAGGATAAGGTAGTGACCGACGGCGAGATCGTGTTCAAGAACGTTTCCTTCCGCTACTTCAAAAACAGCGAGGATCGCGTGCTGGCCGATATCGACCTGACCATCAAGCCAGGCTCGACCGTGGGCATCATCGGCCCGACCGGATGCGGCAAGACCACGCTGGTTTCCATGAAGTCGGAGGCCAAGCGGTCTTAGGAAGACAATGTCATAAATCAACTCCTTGGCTCACAGAACGACATGGCTACGATCCGACTTAGGATCGCGTGCTGGCCGATACCGACCTGACCATCAAGCCAGGCTCGACCGTGGGCATCATCGGCCCGACCGGATGCGGCAAGACCACGCTGGTTTCCATG
>JAZULL010000052.1:0-12967 GCA_045603085.1 Eubacteriales bacterium
AAGCCCATCAAGGCCAAGACGGTGGGGCAAAAGCAGTACGTTGAAGCCATCCGTAAAAACACCGTCATTTTAGGTGTCGGCCCTGCGGGTACGGGAAAGACCTTCCTCGCCGTAGCCATGGCGGTCAAGGCGCTTCGTGACCGTCAGGTCTCGCGCATCATTCTGACCCGCCCTGCCATTGAGGCGGGCGAGAAGCTGGGCTTTTTGCCGGGCGATTTGCAAAGCAAGATCGATCCTTATCTGCGCCCGCTGTACGACGCGCTGTTCGAAATGATGGGCCCCGAAAATTATCAGCGGCAGGTGGAAAAGGGCATTATCGAGGTAGCACCTCTGGCATACATGCGCGGACGTACTCTTGATGATTCGTTTATTATTCTGGACGAAGCCCAGAACGCCACCCCCGAGCAAATGAAAATGTTCCTGACCCGTCTTGGATTCCGCTCCAAGATGGTGGTCACGGGTGACCTGACCCAGACCGACCTGCCCTCGGGGCAGAAGTCGGGTCTTGCCGCGGCGGTCAAGATTCTGGACGGCATTGAGGACATCGCCCTGCACAGATTTACCGAAAAGGACGTTGTCCGTCACAAGCTGGTGCAAAAGATCATTCTGGCATACGAAAAATACGAGCGCGAAAAGCCTGAAAGCCGCTCCAAGGACAGAAAATACCACTATAAAAGAGAGGACGTACAAAAATGAGACGTAAAATGCTGCTCAAGATCTATTTTGAAAACGAGCAGGAGCTGCTGCCCGTGACCTATAAGCTCAAGATCCTTCTGCGCCGTGCCATTGAGGCTACGCTGGACTACGAGCAGTTTTTCAACGGCTGTGAGGTCTCCCTGACCTTCACCGACAATGCGGGCATCCGCGAGCTCAACAGCAAGTTCAGACAGATCGACCGCGAGACCGACGTGCTGTCCTTCCCGCTGTTTGATTACGAGGGCGAAGCGGACGAGCCGGTGCTGGATGAGATCCGCAATAACCTTGGCGATATCGTCATTTCCCTGGAAAAGGCGCAGGCGCAGGCTGAGGAGTACGGACATTCATACGAGCGAGAGGTGGCATTCCTTTGCGTGCACTCCATGCTGCACCTGCTGGGCTACGACCACGAGAGAAGCCAAGAGGACGACACCGATATGAGACACAGACAATCCGAGATCATGAAGCTGCTTGGATTGGAGGTACATAACGCATGATGGACGACCGCGAGCCCGAAAAGAGAGAAAACCCCTACAAAAAGCAAAACCCCTATAAAAAACAGCCAAAGCAGGACGTCCCACCCGAACAGCAGACCGCGGGTAAGACAGAAACGTTTGTCACCCGCAACGTCAAGCTGATCACCTTTATCGTCTGCGTTGCCGTGTTTCTGACCTTCCTTGGCCCCTTGAGCGTGTGGCGCATCTCGGAGCTGGTCAAGGAAAAGCAGGAGCAGGAAATTGCCGAGGACTGTATCCCCTTGGGGGCTGTGTACGTCATTGCCGATAAGGGAGCCCATGCCTCCTGGAACGATTTTTCAAAGTATTCCAAGGAGGTGCTGAGCTTTGAAGACGGCTTTGTCGTATGGAATCTGGACGTCAAGGATCAGCAGTACATGGTGCAGGTCGGTGGCCCGGGAACGGCTCTGCCGCCCGAGTACGTCCGATTTTACGACATGAACACCGGCGACTACATCGATATGCTGACCGAGGACGTAAGAGCCTTTGTCGAGCAGGGAAAAACAACCGAATAAAAAAGGAATTTACAATATGAGAAAAACAGGATTTATTGCAATCGTGGGCAGACCCAACGTGGGAAAGTCCACTCTGCTTAACGCCATTCTGGGCGAAAAGGTGGCCATCGTGTCCTCCAAGCCGCAGACCACCCGTAACCGCATCACCGGTATTCACACCGTGGGCGAGGATCAGTACGTGTTTATCGACACCCCCGGCATCCACCGTCCCCAGAACGAGCTGGGCGACTACATGGTCAAGGAGGCCAACAGCACCATGTATGAGGCGGACGCCGTGATCATGGTGGTGGACACCGGCAAGGAGATCACCCGCGTGGAGGAGGATATCATCACCTATCTCAAGAGAAGCGGCGTGCCCTGCGTGCTGGCGCTCAACAAGATCGATATGTATAACCGCGAGATCATCGCCAAGACCATTGCGGCTTATGCGGACAAGCATTCCTTCTCGGCCGTCGTGCCGATCTGCGCCAAGAACGGCAAGGGTGTAAAGGAAGTGCTCGATGAGTGCAAGCCCTTCCTCTCGGAATCCCCCTGGTATTTCCCCGAGGATATTGCTACCGACCAGCCCGAGCGACAGGTTGCCGCCGAGCTGATCCGCGAGAAGCTTTTGCGCACGCTCAACAAGGAGGTGCCGCACGGCATTGCGGTCGTTATTGAAAAATTCGAGGACACCCGCACGCTGGTCAGCATTTACGCCACCATTTACTGTGAAAAGGCCTCTCATAAGGGCATTATCATTGGTAAGAACGGTGAGGAGCTCAAGAGAGTCAGCACCTATGCCAGAGAGGATCTTGAGGCTCTGCTGGGCACCAAGGTATATCTGAATCTGTGGGTCAAGGTCAAGGAGAACTGGCGCGAGAGTGCCGCCGCGGTCTCCAACTTCGGCTATAAGCCCGAATAATCAACGTCACACTGAAATTTATCTAAGAAAGGAGAGCAGGTCATGCAAATGAGTACCGACGGACTGGTCACGCGTGTGGTCAACACGGGCGATCACGACAAGCTGTTGCAGGTTCTGACCGCCGACCGCGGCAGAATTCCGGTCATGGTCAAGGGTGGAAAATCACTCAGAAGCCCGGGCATGGCGTGCTCTCAGCTGTTTACCTACGGCAATTTCGAGCTGTACCGCAAGGGCGACTTTTATTGGCTGCGGCAGGGAAGCGTGCTCAACGCATTTTACGAGCTCTCTGCCGATATTACGCGCATGAGCCTTGGCGTATATCTCTGTGACGTGGCCAACGAGCTTTCCGACCGCGATGAGCCCGCCGAGGAGCTGCTTCGCATGCTGCTCAATTCTCTTTACTTAATCGGCAGGGAAAAGAAGCCGCAGGAGCTTGTCAAGGGCGTGTTTGAGCTTCGTGCCGCCGCTATTTCGGGTTATCTGCCCGAGCTGGACGCCTGCTGTCGCTGCGGCAGTATCGACGAGCGACTCAATTATCTCGACGTCATGAACGGACGGCTGCTGTGCGCCGAGTGTCTCTCCCGCCGGTCCAGGCAGGTCCGCACGCCTTTTGTTGGCGCAGACGCGGACGGCGACCGCGAAAAGAGTGTACTGTGCGCCATGACCCCCGCGGTTACGGCGGCCGTGCGCTACGTTTTACATGCATCCCCCGAGCGCATTTTCTCGTTTGAGCTGTCCGATCCTGAGGACGTCACCGAATTTGCAAGGAGCGCGCAGACCTATCTGCTTAACCATCTTGGCCGTGGCTTTGACTCGCTGGATTTTTACGAATCGGTCAAGCCCAAGGGAGGCGCGCATGGATAAAAACAAAATCTCAGAAATGCTGGACGGTGTGGACAAGTACCCCTTGCACATGCCGGGGCATAAACGAAACACCTCCCTTGTGGGAAGTGATTTTCCATACCACCGCGACATCACCGAGATCTCGGGCAGTGACAATTTGCACGATATGAGCGGTGTGATCTTGGAGGAATGCAACCGCGCCGCAAGCCTTTGGGGAGCGGCGGGTGCGCATATTTTGGTGGGCGGCTCCACCTGCGGCCTGCTGGCCGCCATCCGTGCGTACGGCGGGCATGACCGCTCTGTCGTAGTGGCGCGGAATTCTCACCGGTCCGTCTATAACGGCATCGAGCTTTGTCGCTTGAGACCGACCTATCTGTATCCCGAAATTGATGCAAGCAGCGGCATCTGTAAGGGCATTTTGCCCGCGCAGGTTGATCGCGCGCTGGCCGATGCACCCGACGCCAAGCTTGTCATTGTCACAAGCCCGACATACGAGGGTGTGATCAGCGATATTGCGGGTATTGCAAGCGTGGTACATGCAAGAGGTGCGATATTGCTGGTGGACGCCGCACACGGCGCACACCTCGGACTTGGCAATTTCGCACCGCACCCCGTTACACTCGGTGCGGACGTGACCATCTGTTCGCTGCACAAAACCCTGCCCGCACCTACCCAAACCGCACTTGCACTGGTGGGTACGTGCTGTCCCGATCCCGCGGCACTGGCCACCCAGCTGGCCGTGTTCCAGACCTCCAGCCCCTCCTATATTTTGATGGAGGAGTCTGCCCGTTGCATCCGGCTGATGGAGCAAAAGGGAACAGAACTGACCGAAGTCTGGCTTTCCCGCTTGGCCGCCTTTGAGCGCGCCGTATCGGGGCTTGCGCATCTGCGTCTTTTGTTCCGCGGCCAATTGCCGAGCGGTATCCGGGGCTATGATCCCGGCAAGCTGATTATCAGCACCCGCGGCACGTCGCTGACGGGGCGCGCGCTGGCCGATATTCTGCGAAATCATTACAATATTGAAATAGAAATGGCGGCGAGTGACTACGTCATTGCCATGACCTCGCTTGCCGACACCTCCGAGGGGCTTGATCGCTTTGCGCGCGCCCTTTGCGAGATCGATGCGGGTCTTTGCGTATGCGAGTCGAAGGGTATTTTGACCTTGCCCGCCCTGCATAGCGTGTACGCCCCTTGGCAGGCGGTCGATCTGCCGAGCACGTCCTTGCCTCTTGTGAGTGCGGACGGCTACGTTGCCGCCGAGTACGTGTGGGCATATCCGCCCGGCATTCCGCTTGTCGTACCGGGTGAGTACGTGGACGACGCGCTGCTATCAGCCCTTGCCGACATGCAAGATCGGGGAACAGAGCTGCACAGCACAAGCGGTGGCATGCCCCAAACCATTCTTGTTATTGAGGAATGATTATGAGCAATTTACATTTCCACTATGATTTTGTACCGGGTGAGATACTGGATCCCGCAACCTCTGCACATCGCATCGCGCTGATGAAATCAGCAGGGGTAAAGACGGTATGGCTGGACGTGTACGCCTACGGTAACCGCCTTGCCACACCCGAACAGATCCGAGAGGCCAAGGCTCTGCTGGAGAGCCACAACTTTACCGTGCAGGCTCTCACCGTGCCCGTGGGACACGGCGGTGCGGCCTTGTCGGGTGATGCGGGAGACCCCGGTGTCCCCGCGCATTGGCGGCTTCGCCAAAGCCCCGAGGGTGTGTCCTTGCCGTATCTTTCCTGCATCAGAGATAAGACTATGATCAAGGAAAGCCGTGAGGTGGCAGAGGAGCTGTACGCGCTGGGCTTTACCGAGCTGTTTTACGATGACGATCTGCGCGTCGGCCATTGGGGACAGGCTCTGCGGGGCTGCTGCTGTCCCGATTGCATGCGCGCGTTTTATGAAAAATATCCGCAATACGCCCATCTGTCCGCCCCCGATATCTTTGCCACGGCTATCGAGGGGGACCCGCTTTGGAACGCTTGGTGTGACGTGCAATGCGATGCCGTGCTGGAGTTTATGAAAGAGACCGTGCCAAAGGGTATGACGCCCGGCATTATGGTCATGCACAACGGCGACTGCCGCCACGGTGTGGATATCCTGCGCATCAAGGCCGCGTTTGATCGCGTGCTGTTTCGCGTGGGCGAGGGACATTTTGAGGACGCGTCCTTTACCCGCCCCACGGCCGAGAGCGAGATCCTGCATTCCGTACTTTCGCACCTTGCAAAGATCGGCAGCACCGAGCATGCATTCAGCGAATCCACCGTCTATCCCGAAAACGCACTCACGCCCGAAAATTTGGTGCAAAAGCTGCGCCTTGAGGTGCGCGCGGGCTTGCGCAATATCTTTTTGATGAGTGGATTTTTCTTCCTCTCCGACCCTTACTGGCAAGCCATTGCCGCCGCGCGTCCTGCGCTGGAGGCTCTTGTCGAGAGCACACCGCCTATTCCCGAGAAAAAAACTTTTATTTGGCAAATATAAACTTGATTATGGAGGACCGATATGAAACCGATCCGAAATAAAATACACCTTTTATGCGGCCTTTTGGCACTGTGCCTGCTGCTTGGCGCATGCTCGGGGCAAACCCTGCCCGGCGAGGATTCCACCGAGAATTCCACCACCGAGGAGCAGACCTCCTTTGCCCCGGCACCCGAGGGAGAGTATCCCACAGCCGACGATCTGGATAAAACCGCTGATTTTTCCAAGCTGATCATCTCGTCGGTCTATGCGGGCGGCACGTCCAAGACAGCTCCCGTGGGTCACAGCTACGTCTGTCTGTATAATACGGGCAAGGTCGACCTGCCTGTGCAGGGTCTTGCCGTGTATTTCTGCGGCGGCGACTACGTATGGCGCGAGTACGCCATCCCGTACGGTGCGACGGTTCCCGCAGGCGGCTATTATCTGTTGCTCGGTCACCAAACCGGTACACAGCTTGAAAAGACCGTGTTTTCTACCGAGCAGGCTGACGCCATCAGGCAGGACATGCTGCTGGTGGCAGACGGCATGCGTCTGGCTATCGCACCCGTGGGAACACAGCTTGCCAACAACGTTCCGATGGCAACCCAGAGCGGTCTTGTGGACTATCTTTCGGCACATTCGCTGGATGCGGGTGATGCCAGACACTACTTTGGCGGCGCATCCAAGAACACGTTGATCCGCCGCGATGCCGACTCCTGCTATGCACCCTTTGACGTGATCGATCTGACGCAGGCCTCCTTTACGCTGCTGGGGCAGATCCGCCCGCAAACGAGTAAGGGCGACGTCAATACTGCCGTGCATTCGCTCCTTCCCGAGGTGGTATTCTCGCACGTCAGCGGCTTTTACGACGAACAATTCTCGCTTACCATGAGAGCCCCCGAGGGATATACGATTTATTATACCGTCAACAGCGCAGACCCCCGTACCACGCTGGCCACCAAATACACAGAGCCCATCCCTATGACCGATACCACCGAAATGGCTTGGGGCGAGCTGACGCAGAACGCCGTGCTGGCCATGGGAAATACACTCTCGCCCAACGTGCTCTCGCAGATGGGCGCATGGACGGTGCGTGCTTATGCCACCAACGGCAAGGATACCACCGACGTGACCACGCAGACCTATTTTGTGGGGGAGGATATCCGCGCAAACGAGCTTGACGTATTCTGTCTTGCCGTACAGCCCGACGACTTTATCAGCACCAATGCCGACGGCAAGAACATCTATATGAATTACAGCGAGGGGCACGAGCGTATTCAGGCCTATATGGAGTATTTCACGGGCGACGCCTGCGAATTTTCCTCATGGGTCGAGATCGCGCTCAACGGCAAGGGCTCACTCGGTATGACCGAAAAATCCTTCCGTATTCTGTTCCGCGAGAACGCCAACCCCGAGGTTTCCGAGAACCTGAACGCCTTCAGCCATAACATTTTCGGCGAGTATGCCACGCCAAATGCGGCAGGGGATGACACCATCTACTATCGCAGACTGCTGCTTCGTAACGGCGGTGGTGATAACTCGGGCTGTACCATCTCGCGCTCGCATATCGGTGACGCATATATCGCCCGCCTTGACTCGCTCTTGCATGCCGAAACCATGGCGTATAAGCCTGTGTTTGTGTTTATCAACGGCGAATTCTGGGGCATCTATAATGCCCGCGAGAGATTTGACGAAAAGTATTTCGAAACCGTGTACGGTGTGCCCGAAGAGGATCTTGCCGTGCTGGAATGTCCCTATCCCATTCCTTACGTCAAGTTTGAGTATCTGCTGACGCACGGCTCACAAAGAGACGTGGATGAATTCAACGCGCTGTTCAAGTATGCTCAGCAGAACGATCTGTCCGACCCCGAGCATTACAAGTACGTCTGCGACCGCGTGGACACCGATAATCTCATCGATTATTTCTGCGCGCAGATCTATCTCAATTGCACCGACTGGCCCAATAACAACGTCAAGGTCTGGCGAAACAGCAACCCGAACAGCATTTCGGGGCAGGATACCAAGTGGCGCTTCTGCGTGGTGGATACCGACCATGGCGTTGGATTGAATTCCTACGTGGATACCAACATTCTCGGTGCCGTAGGAGATGGATCCGTTATCGGCATGCTGATCAACGGTCTGATGGGCAATCCCGAGTTCCGCGAGCGATTCTTGATGCGATATATATGGGTCACCGAGGTATATTACGCACCCGATGCATCGGGGCCTATCCTCGAGGAGATCGTGGACACGGTCGCACCCGTCATGCAGCTGCAGCTTGACCGCTGGAAGTGCACCGACGGCACACCCACCCCCTATGACGGTGCAAGACCCTCGTGGATGTATTACATCAACGTCATCCGCGATTACATGGTGCGCCGCCCCGCTGTCGCAAAGCAGCAGTTCAAGGCGCATTTCGGCCTGTCTGAAGATGCATATCAGCGTCTTTTGCAAAAAGCCATCACCGAATGGGGCGACCAAAGCCCACTGAAAAAATAATAACAAAATCCCTGTGGAACACTTTTATCATCGCATCTTTACAAGCAAACGTCACAGGCGCGGTGAGTGTCTTATGTTGTCCTGAGCGCTCAGGATGACACTTGCGACCAAATCTATTCCGCATTCCGCATTCCGCACCCCGAATTCATAAAAACCTATTGACAAAAACCGCGCTAAGTGCTATAATACATCTGTTAAACTATTTCATGTAAGGAGATATTATCATGAAGAGAATTCAGACCATCCAGACCCGTGACCTCGCTCAGAGTGTAAACAACGGTGGTTGTGGCGAGTGCCAGACCTCCTGCCAGTCTGCTTGCAAGACCTCTTGCGGTGTTGCAAACCAGGAATGCGAGTCTAACAAGGACTAATTTCATAGTCCAATGAAACGGGGCTGAGGCAGATTGCCGTAGCCCCGTTACTTTTGAAAGGGTACAATAAAATGATACATCAATATAAACTCAACGGATACAACATCGTATTGGATATATACAGCGGCTCGGTGCACTGCGTGGACGAGGTCGCCTACGACATGATCGCCATGTATGAGGACAATGATAAGCAGACCGTCATTGACGCCATGCTTGCAAAATACGGCGACCGCGAGGACGTCACGGCCGAAGAGCTTGCCGAGTGCTATAACGATATCACGGCACTGAAGGAGCAGGGAAAGCTGTTCGCCCCCGATACCTATCGCGACAAGGCCTTTGATTTCAAGAACAGAAACACGGTCGTCAAGGCACTCTGCCTGCACGTCGCGCACACTTGTAATCTCAACTGTGAATATTGTTTTGCCGCACAGGGTAAATATCACGGTGAGCGCGCCGTCATGTCGCTTGAGGTCGGCAAGGCCGCTATCGATTTTCTGATCAAGCATTCGGGCACGCGCCGCAACCTTGAGGTTGACTTCTTTGGCGGCGAGCCACTCATGAACTTTGACGTGGTCAAGGACGTCGTAGCTTATGCCCGCAGTATCGAGAAGGAGCATAACAAGAACTTCCGCTTCACACTGACCACCAACGGCGTGCTGGTCGATGACGAGGTCATCGAGTGGGCCAACCGCGAGTGCCATAACGTCGTGCTTTCGCTGGACGGCAGAGAAGAGGTACACGACAGACTGCGCAAAACGGTCAACGGCAAGGGCAGCTATGCCACCATCGTGCCCAAGTTCCAACACTTTGTGGAAAAGCGAGAGGGAAAGGGCTACTACCTGCGCGGCACGTATACCCACAATAACCCCGATTTCACCAACGACATCTTCCACATGCTCGACCTCGGCTTTGACCAGCTCTCCATGGAGCCCGTGGTCTGCGCACCCGAGGATCCTTATGCACTCACAAACGAGGATCTGCCCGTGCTGTTTGAGCAGTACGAAATTCTTGCCAAGGCGCAGATCGACCGCCGCCGCGAGGGCAGACCCTTTACCTTCTATCATTACATGCTCAACCTTGAGCACGGCCCCTGCGTCTACAAGCGAATCAGCGGATGCGGCTCGGGCACCGAATATATGGCCGTTACCCCTTGGGGTGATCTCTATCCCTGCCACCAGTTCGTGGGCGAGGAGGAATACAAGCTTGGCGATTTATGGACGGGCGTGACCAATACCGACCTGCGCGACGAATTCAAGCTGTGCAACGCCTATGCAAGACCCGATTGCGCGGATTGCTGGGCGAGAATGTATTGCTCGGGCGGCTGTGCCGCCAATGCATACCATGCCACCGGCTCCATCACCGGCGTGTATGAGTATGGCTGCGAGCTGTTCCGCAAGAGAATGGAATGTGCCATTATGGTCAAGGTTGCCGAATATCAGGATGGCATTGCCGCACCGGAGAGCGATTGCTCCGACTGTGGCGCGTGCGAGGAGTAATTTTCGCACAAAATGCCGCTCTCAATCGCCTGAATTGAAGAATTATGGCATTTTCAAACAAAACCTTACAAACCTTAGAATTTGATAAGATCTGCGACATGCTGGCCGAGCACGCCCATACCGATGGCGCGCGCGCCATGGCCGCAAGACTTTCTCCCTCGGATGACCCCGAGGAGATCCTGCGCAGACAAAGAAGAACCACCGATGCAAAGCGCCTTCTGGACGTCAAGGGAACGCCGTCGTTTGGCTACGTGCGTGACGTGGGCGAGCTGTGTGACCGCGCCGATAAGGGCGCGGTGCTCTCGCCGCGCGAGCTGCTTGACGTGGCAAACGTGCTCCGCACCGCAAGACTCTTGGTCGATTACTGCCACGGCAATCATATTTTCGATACCGTGCTGGATGAGATTTTTGACCGTCTGACCCCCGACCGTCCCTTGGAGGAAAAGATCACGCGCGCCATCGTGGCCGAGGATCTGATCGCGGACGAGGCGTCGCCCGCGCTGGCGGACATCCGCCGCAAGATCCGTTCCACCAACAGCCGTATCAAGGACACTTTGCAAAAGTACGTGCAGGGAGGAACACACTCCAAGTACCTGCAGGAGAATATCGTCACCAGCCGTAACGGCCGTTATGTCATCCCGGTCAAGACCGAGTACAAAAACGAGGTCAAGGGTCTGGTGCATGACACCTCGTCCTCGGGAGCAACGCTGTTTATCGAGCCCATGGCTGTGGTCGAGGCCAATAACGAGCTTCGCGTCCTGCAATCCAAGGAGCAGCACGAGATCGAGCGTATCTTGGCCGAGCTTTCCGAGCGAGTCAGCAATGCGACGAGCATTCTGACACTCAATTATTATAATATTGTAACTCTTTCGTTCTGCTTCGCGTGTGCCGAGCTGTCGGCATCCATGCGGGCATCCGCCCCCGCGCTTTCCGAGGACGGTACCTACCGTCTGGTGCGCGCGCGACATCCGCTGATCGACCGTGACCGTGTCGTACCTATCAACGTCGCTCTTGGGGGTGATTGCGGATACGATACCGTCATCATTACAGGTCCGAATACCGGCGGTAAAACCGTTACCCTGAAAACGTTGGGACTTTTCGCGCTTATGGCGCAATCGGGTCTGCATATTCCGGCGGAACAGGAGTCTGTCGTCCCCGTGCTGAAAAACGTGCTGGTGGACCTGGGCGACGAGCAGAGTATAGAGCAATCGCTCTCGACCTTCTCGTCCCACATGGTGAATATTGTTGAGATCATGAAGCAGGTCGGTAAGGATACGCTGGTGCTGTTTGACGAGCTTGGCGTGGGTACCGACCCCGTCGAGGGCGCCGCGCTGGCTGTGTCGGTCATTGAGTCGGTGCGCGCGGCGGGCGCATTGTGTGCCGCTACCACCCACTATGCAGAGCTCAAGGCCTTTGCGCTCAATACCCCCGGCGTCAGAAATGCGTCCTGCGAGTTTGACGTCGAGACCCTGCGCCCCACCTATAAGCTGATCATCGGCACACCCGGTAAATCCAACGCTTTTGCCATTTCGGCAAAGCTTGGCTTGTCCGAGCAGATCATTGCCAGAGCGCAGGAGCTGATCAGCGCCGATAACCGCCATTTCGAGGACGTTATCGGTCAGCTGGAGCAGAGCCGTATGGAGCTGGAGCAGCAAAGGGAAGAGCTGGCACAGATGCGCACCGAGTACGAGCAGTTCAAGCGTCAGTCCGAGCAAAAGATTGCCCAAAAGGTTGCGCAGGCCGAAAGGGAGCTGGAGGCCGCCAGAGTCAAGGCCAATGCCATGGTGCAGAGTGCCAAGGCATCTTACGATTTTGTGCTGGAGCAAATGGAAAAAGTGCGCAAGTCCAAGGACAGCGCAAGAATGGGTGAGGAAATGGATGCGTCCAGACGCGCCGTCCGCGAGCACCTGCGTCAAAACGGTGAAAAGTTTGACCCTGTGCAAAAGCCAAACGAGGACGACGCCAACTACGTGCTGCCCAGAGCGCTTCGTAAGGGTGACGAGGTGATTATTCGCTCGCTTGGTACCAAGGGCGTGCTGGTCGAAACTCCCGATAAGAACGGAAACGTGCAGATCAAGGCGGGTATTCTGACCACTCGTGTCAATATCAAGGATCTCAAGCTGGTCGAGAATGACGTGAACGTGATCTCGGACGGCAAAAAAACCAAGGCCTCGACCTACAGCGTGCAGAAGAGCCACGATTTCAAGGATGAGATCGACCTGCGCGGCATGAACGGCGAGGAAGCATGGTTTGCCGTGGATAAATATCTGGACAGTGCGATTCTGTACGGCTTCCGCACCGTGCGTCTGATCCACGGAAAGGGAACGGGCGCTTTGCGCCAGGCGCTGTGGAATTTCCTGCGCACCGATAAGCGCGTTGCATCTTACCGCCGCGGCCAGTACGGCGAAGGCGACAGCGGTGTCACGGTTGTTGAACTCAAATAAGTACAAATCAGCCCTCGGCACGGCCGAGGGCTCTCTTTATATCCGGCGTTGTTCAACATGCACAAAAACTAATATAAAGGCCTATATACTTTGTCGAAACCCACACTTGACAAAGAGGGATGAAAGTGGTAGAATATTCAAGGTCGCGAGAGCGGCGGATATCGCAGAAAAATGAGCTTGGATCGATAGAAAAAAGTCAAAATTTTGAGAAAAAATTTTGA
>JAZULL010000053.1:0-4348 GCA_045603085.1 Eubacteriales bacterium
CCCCGCGCAAGGCGGGGCAAGGAATATTCAAGGAATGATAACAGATGCTTACTGTATCCAAAGATTGTTATATGAGCCGCGATAATTGAAGTAGTGCTGCTTATTTTCATCCATCAGTCGTGCTGTCTTCAATATCATCAGCGTGTACATCACCCATTCGCCCGAGTCAAGTGAATACATGCGCACGGGTTTATCCTCATCAAGCATGACATCAGTGGGGTGATTGACGTGGATTTTCGCCAACAGTTCGAGAGCTTCTTCCGCTTCATCAAGAGCAATGCCACATTTTTTAGCAACAAACGGTGCTGTAACAGGTTTACTCATATTCTCGGTTTCATAAGCAAATACCCGTCTTACGGTAGGTTTTGATAAGATTTCGAGTACATCACCGATACCCGCTACCGTCAACTGATCTGCATTTGCCTTACCTCTGTGTAAAAGCCCAATTTCCGATGTGGCAATGACAGCCCCGTTTTTATTGGAAAACGTAGCTGTTTTCACTTGACGGTTATCAGCCAGATAGGATCTCATTCTTTCTTTTTCCGTATCAATATCCTTCCCTTCCACGCTATCCACCCAACCGCGCTGTGTCAGCTCAATAATCGTATCGTAGAGCATTTCGGGAATTTCGTCATAATCAATAACCTGACGCTTTTCTTTTGTTTTCTTGCCACCGTACAGTTCATCTACCGTAATGTCAAAGCATCCGGCAATAACGGGGAGCAACATAATATCGGGCATCGTTACCTCATTTTCCCACTTGGAAACGGCCTGAGAAGAAACGCCAAGCGTTTCGGCAAGCTGTTCCTGTGTCATACCGCTGCTTTTTCTTAATTCTGCAATGTTCTTTCCAATCGACATTTCAAACACTCCTGTATTTTGATATTCCGGATCCGTTGATACAATTATATCAAAACAGCGCAAGGATTTCAACAACGAAAAAGGAGAATCCTTATCCTAAACAGAGACAAGGTTGCTTGTTTGGTGAATCAACCATGAAATTGTGATAACCGGCCAGGCAAAAACAATTCTCTCACATTTGCGAAGCAAATACTTCACTTGCTCAAAGAGCAAATTTCACTGAAAAAGGGCGCATCCGCGCCCTTTTTCACATATCGCGTCGACCTTCAAGTGCCTGCATGAGTGTGTACTCATCGGCATAGTTGAGGTCTGCGCCCACAGGGATGCCGTAGGCAAGGCGGGTGACCTTGATGCCAAGCGGCTTGATCAGGTGCGCCAGATACATTGCTGTCGCATTTCCCTCAATGTCCGCGTTGGTGGCAAGAATGATCTCCTTAACCGTATCGTCCTCAAGACGCGCCAGCAGCTCCTTGATCTTGAGCTGCTCAGGGGTGACGCGGTTCATGGGCGAAATGACGCCGTGCAGCACGTGATACACGCCGCGGAAGTCCTTGACCCTCTCCATGGCCATGACTGCCTTGACATCGGTCACGACGCAGATCACGCTATGGTCACGGTACAAATCCGAGCACACGGGACACAGCTCGCGGTCGGTCATATTCTGGCAAACGGGACAGAGGTGAATGGCCTTTTTAGCCTCAATAATGGCATTGGCAAACGCCTCTGCCTCCTCGTCCTCCATTTCCAGCACGGCAAACGCCATGCGGGTTGCCGATTTGCGACCCACGCCCTCAAGACGGGCGAATTGCTCCTCCAGCTTGCGCAGGGCTACCATGTATTCCGCCATATCAGAACATACCGCCGGGCAGACCCATGCTACCGGTGATCTTTTCCATTTCAGCCGCATTGGTGGTCTCAACGCGCTTGATTGCCTCGTTGACACCTGCAATCAGCAGATCGGTCAGGGTCTCTACGTCATCGGGATCCACGATTTCAGGATCAAGATCGATCGCAAGAATCTCCTTTTTACCGTTGATCTTAACAGAAACGACACCGCCGCCTGCCTTGATTTCATACTCGCGTGCGTCCAGCTCTTCCTGCTTTGCCGCCATATCCTCCTGCATCTTCTGTGCCTGGCGGATCATCGCCTGCATATTCTGCGGGCCGCCGCCCACACCCTTGGGAATGTTTGCTCTCATGTTTGATCTCCTTTTATGTCCTAAATAATGAATTACTCATCTTCTGCAGATTCCAAAATCTCATCCAGCACGGATGCCGTGGGGGCTTTGCCCTCGCACTCGAATTTGACCTGCGATTCTTTGATCGGCGTACCCAGCACGCTCGACAGAATACCGCATAGCGTGGGTACGGCGTTATAGTTCTTTGCCATGCCGATATCAAAATCGGACTTGAATTTAAGAATCACATTACCGCTTTGATCGGTATATGCCTTGGCGCCGAAATAGAATGCGGCGACCATGGGAACTGCCTTGGTCAGCTTTTCAAGCACGTCAGCCCAGGTGCGCAAGGGGCGAAGCGTTCTTCTGTCCCCCGACTCGGCGGGCTTGGCCGTTGTCTGCGGCTTTGACACAGCCGCGGGTTGGGCCTGTTCTGCCTGCTTTTGGGGCTTTATCTCACCCTTGCTCTCAGGTTTTTGCACGTCGGCAGGTGCAGCCTGCGCAGCCGGTACGGCGGTGAACTGGCCGAATGCCAGCTTATCCTCAAGTGCCGATATGCGCGCCAACATTGCCTCGGGTGAGGTTTCCAACGCAGGGTCGCACATGCGGACCAGCGTGGTTTCTGCCACGATGCGCTTGATGGCATTGGCCTTGAGCATGGAAAGATGCGCCTCGGCCAGCAGCGTGTTATGATATAGAAGCGTTTGTGTGGTAAAGGGCTTGACCAGCTGTTGCATGGCGGCAAGCTCGCTATCCGTTAAGTCCAAGTATGCGGCGGCGTCCTTAGCCGTGCGCAGTACCATCAGCTCGCGGTACAAGGCGATCAGATCCTGCCAGAACACCAAAATGTCCTTGGAGGACTGCACGATCTCGTCGATCTGTGCAAACAGCTTATCAAAATCGCGGCTCTGAATGGCGCGGATGGTTTCCATCACACTCTCACGGCCGGTCGAGCCTGCGGTCCGGTTGACCGACTCCACCGTAATATGCGCACCCGTTCCCGCACACAGCTCGAGCAGGCTGATGGCGTCACGCATGCCTCCCTGCGCCATGCGCCCCAGCAGCAAGGCCGCATCACGCTCCAGCGAGATTCCCTCTTGCTCTGCTATATAGCCAAGACGGTCGGCTAAGATCGGGGTAGCGATTCTGCGGAATTCATACCGCTGGCAACGGGAAATGACGGTTGCGGGCAGCTTGTGCAGCTCGGTGGTCGCTAAGATAAACACAACGTACTCGGGCGGCTCCTCCAGCGTTTTGAGCAGCGCGTTGAACGCGCTTGGCGAGAGCATGTGCACCTCGTCGATGATGTAAACGCGTTTTTTGAGCGTGGTGGGTGCATAAACGACCTCGTCGCGGATGTCGCGGATGTTATCAACGCCGTTGTTGGAGGCGGCGTCCATTTCCAGCACGTCGGTAGCCGCGCCCGATTCAATGGCACGGCATGCATCACATTCCAGACACGGCGAACCGTTTATAAGATTTTCACAGTTGACCGCCTTGGCCAAGATCTTGGCACAGGTAGTCTTACCCGTTCCGCGCGAGCCGCAGAACAGGTATGCGTGAGAAAGCCCGCCCGTCTTTGCCTGATATTGCAAAATAGACGTGACGTGCTCCTGACCGCAAACGTCCTCAAATCTCTGCGGACGCCATTTTCTGTAAAGTGCCTGATGCATAATTCCCTCCAAAAGTAAATACAGCACCTTGCCGCAAAACAAGACCATACACCTCAAAATCGTACGTCGCCCCTACGCGAACTTCGTACCTCCTGCTCAAAACAGGCAACCTCACGGCACACCGAGGTAACCGCTTAATGCTGCTTGGTTCCCCACCTGACATGGTTCACAGCCCCCGATTGCGTAAGACCCGTTTCTCAACACAGCAGATACGACTCTTGTATTCGTAAAGGTTCGATCCTCAGAAGAGGGATCCACCCCTGCTGTAGCGGATTTCAGGTACAGGGCTCCGCTGCTTCCCCGGCTGGTATGGCCTTATTTCACAGCATGATGCTGTAACTCAGTTATTATAACACAACGGCGATGGAAATGCAAGTGTTTTTACGAATTTTTCACAATTCCATAAATTCTCCCGACACCGTGTGCGCAAATCCCCCATGCAGATTGGTATATCATAGAAGCACTTCCACAAAAGAAAGGAGATTTTCAAATGAAATACCTGAAGCTGATTCCCTTCGCGCTTGCCTGCCTGCTGCTTTTGAGCTTTTGCTCGGGGTGCGGCGACAAACAAAACGATGCGCAAAACACCGAACAGCAAACGCCCCAGCAAAGCGTTGCGGGCGACGTATACCGCGA
>JAZULL010000054.1:0-2326 GCA_045603085.1 Eubacteriales bacterium
ACGACAATCCGAAACAGCATGAGGTGACATGGTGCCGATGGTATTTTCCCACGATCACGACTGCCCAAAGTCTGCACGTTCTGGATGAATATATGATCTCCTGCATCCGTTATATTGTGACCGGGAAGCACACCAAGGCCAATTACAACCTGCGATATGAACAGATCAAGAGCATGGGCTATCGCAGCCTGGTCAACGCGTATTATTCCTATAAAAAAACGAATCTGCTTTGAGGGATAACGTGTTTTTAGAAATATGTATTCCCAAAGGAGATTTTGTATTTAAAGTAGCGGGAATTTGTGAGAGCTTGGACTAACCGGAGGATATGTCGGGGGGCTTATATTTGAAGAGACTATGCCTCAGGAAAAAGAATTAGGGCTGAGTCAAAAGCTTTTCAGTAAGCGAATGGCTCAGCCCTTTTCTATGTAAGCCAGCACGTATAAGCCCCAACAAAAGAAAAAGCCTCCCAAAGAGGCCAAAATGAGTACGACAAAAAGAGGATCCCAAGATCCTTGTTTTTCGGATCAATATTCGAATGCGAAGAATTGGACTAAGAAGCGTTCAAAGGGAACAACTCAAGGCCAATTCTTCCTTTTTTCGTGCGGTTGCAAAGCTTTTCAATATTAAAAGCAAACGCGAGAAGGAAGAACTGCGTTTCAATATTCCGCTTGCCTCGTGTCAGAAAGCGGCGGAAACCGTAATCCTCTTTGAGAACACCGAAAACTCCCTCGACTTGGATGGATCGGTTCCTCCGCAGAAGAATACCCTCGTCACTTGTCAAAGCTTCCAGTACCTTGGGGCGGTATTGGTTCAGCACCTGATTGACTCGAACTGTTCTATACCCTTTTTGTGACCTGTGACATTTGTTTTTGTGGGGACATCTGCCGCACCTATCGTTACTGTAATACCGGGTAGCGACGACATACCCGTTTTCGGTGGTTTTCTTGCTCTCCCGCCGGAACTTCAGCTTTCGTCCGTCGGGACAGGTATACTCGTCCTTCTTGGGATCGTACGCCATATTCTCCACCGAATACGGGTCGGTCTTGTACTTCCTTGTCTTGCTGATCTCGTAATTCTGGGGCTTGATATAGCATTCCTGTCCGTTTTCTTCCAGATACAGATAATTCTCGCTGCTCTCGTAACCCGCATCGGCTATGATTCGTTCAAACCTTCTGTGGGTATGACTTTGGATCCGATTCAAAAACGGGATCAGCGTATTCACGTCGGTTCTGTTGGTGAACGAGCCTATGCCAACGATGTACTCGCTCTCTACTCCGATCTGAATATTGTAGCCCGGCTTGAGCTGACCGTTGCGCATATAGTCCTCCTTCATGTGCATGAAGGTTGCGTCTACGTCGGTCTTGGAATAACTGTTTCGGCTTCCAAACTTGCCCAGGTGCGACAAATATTCAGTTTTCTTGCTCATATAAGCCTCAAGTGCTTCAATATCTCTTTGTAGCTGGGTCTTGTGATGACCTTTTCCTACGGCAAATACAAGATTCAGCCACTGCGCCTGTCTGACCAGCGCGTCATGGCATTCTTCAAGGGTAACGCCACGGGTAAAGCCATATCTCTCCGCGATGACAGGCAGAACCGACTCGATCTTCTTGTCCAGCTTGATGAGATTCTTCTCGACCGCCTTTTTCCACACGAAGGTATACTTGTTGGCATAAGCTTCGATCTTGGTCCCGTCCACGAACAGATTCCTGTATTTCACCTCGCCCATTTCATGAAGCTTGGCTACAAACTGATAAAACAGATCCTCGATCACCTCTGCCAGGTGTCCGCGCATGAACCTCGATATGGTGGAATCGCTCGGCGCGGGCTCTCCGTCCAACAGCCACATGAACCGTATATCCGTCTTGCACGCACGCTCGATCTCTCTGGACGAAAACAACCTGTTCATGAAGGCGAATACCAAGATCTCAAACAACGTGACCGGGTTGACCTTTCGCCACATCCGCACATACGTTTTGTACAGATCCGTATAGTCCAATTTCTCGCAAATTTCGGCTACCTTGAAGACAAAATCGCCTTTCGGAATACAAATTCCTAAATCTAACGGCAAAACCACTTGACTTTTATCTCTCATTGTTGTATAATTACCTTGCTTTCTTGTAGGTTATTTGTGCTGATTTAATTATACAACAAAGCAAGCGACAACTCAATACCTTTTCGGTAAAAAGCTGTCGCTTTTTTTATTTGGGGCTGGGTTAATGAAGCAGCCCCTTTTTCTTGGCTCCCCTTGTTGGACTTGAACCAACGACCTCCCTGAATGCGCAAGCAAGCTTGCGCTACCAATATTGCTCCGCTTCGCTGCGCAATA
>JAZULL010000055.1:0-2965 GCA_045603085.1 Eubacteriales bacterium
AAAACAGAAAAAAGAGAGAGTTAACTTTGAAGTTGCTCTCTCTTTATCTTATTTTACCGCTAATTGTGCAGCCTTATGGTCGCCCGTTTTTACTTTTTGGGCTTGGACGAAAAACACAAGGTCACGATATAACCGAACACCAAGGCGGCCGCCGTGCCGCCTGCGGCGGCCTTAAGGCCGCCTGTCAAAGCGCCCAGCAGCCCTTGCTCGTCCACAGCCTCGCGCACACCCTTGGAGATCAGATAGCCAAAGCCCGTCAGGGGTGTAGTCGCACCCGCACCCGCAAACTCCACCAAGGGTGCATAGATGCCTATCGCCCCCAGCACCACGCCCGCCACAACGTAAATGACCAAAATTCTTGCAGGCGTCAGCTTGGTCAGGTCGATCAGCAGCTGTGCCACAACACAAAACGCACCGCCGATCACAAATGCCCATATATAATCCCATATCCAATCCATATCAGATCCCTTTCCTGATTCTTACCAGATGCCCGATGGCGGGAATGCATTTCCCCTGCTTGAGCGCGTCGGGGCTCATCATTGCGCCCGTGCCGATCAGCAGCATATCCTTGATCTCGCCCGATGCCAGCTTGGGCAAAAAATACGCGCTCATGACCACGCCCGAGCAACCGCACCCCGAGCCGCCCGCATGGGTATCCTGGGTGTGGCGCGAGAAGATCATGGTGCCGCAATCGGTATGCCGCGGTGCGACCTCAATGCCGTCGGCAAACAAAAGATCGTGAAAAATGGCACTCCCCTCCCAGCCAAGGTCGCCCGTGACAATGGCGTCAAAATCCTCGGGAGAGGTACCGCTGGCGGCAAAATACCGCTCCAGCGTATCAGCCGCGGCGGGTGCCATGGCCGCGCCCATATTGGCGGCATCACGAATGCCCATTTCGATCGGGACCCCGGGCATGGCCTGCGTGACGCGCACGCAGGTGGGATCAGCCTTGCCAAGAATAAAGGCCGACGCGCCGGTCACCGTCCATTGCGCGGTGGGCGTGCGCTGTGCACCGTATTCCAAAGGGGTGCGGTACTGCCGCTCGGCCGAGGAATTGTGCGAGGAGGTCACGGCGGCAGCACAGCGGACAAACCCGCCGCTGACCAAGACAGCTCCCAGCAAAAGCCCCAAGGCGGCTGTGGAGCATGCCCCGTACAGCCCGAAATACGGCACGTGGTAGTCAAGAAGCCCATAAGCCGAGCCAACGCATTGGTTGAGCAGATCGCCCGCCAAAATCGCTCCAAGACTGTCCTGACTGTGTCCCCATTTGGATAGCGCCACACCCAGCGCGCGACGTTGCATTTCACTCTCAGCCTGCTCCCAGGTCTTTTGCCCGAACCGATCGTCGGTGTCGTGCATGTCAAACAGTCCCCCCAGCGGCCCCTCTCGCTCCTTACAGCCCACAACGCTGCCCGAGGCCAGCACCGCCGCGTTTAATTCAAACATTCCGTTTCTCATAAATGCCCCCAAAAATATCATACTGATAGTATTATTTTCACTCCCTCTTGCAATATGCCATGAAATATGGTACAATGTTGATGGGAATATTTGAAACTGATTATAAATTTTGGAGGTTTTTATGCTTTCTACACATACCGAGCAATATCATATCAAGGCCAAGGAAGGTCAGACGGGTGGCTACTGCATTCTCCCCGGCGACCCCGGCAGATGCGAGAAGATCGCGCAGTATTTTGACAATCCCAGACATCTTGTCAGCAACCGAGAGTACAACATCTGGGTGGGTGAGCTTTGCGGCGAGCCTGTCAGCGTTTGCTCCACCGGCATCGGCGGCCCCAGCGCGGCCATCGCCATGGAGGAGCTGGTCGCCTGCGGCACGCATACCTTTATCCGCGTGGGCACCTGCGGCGGCATCAACCTCAAGGTGCAGGCGGGCGACGTGGTCATCGCATCGGGTGCTGTGCGCCAGGACGGCACGTCGCGTGAATACGCCCCCATTGAATTCCCTGCCGTTTCAGACCCCGACGTGCTGATCGCACTTATGCAGGCGGCTGATAGGTTAGAGCTTCGCTCTCACGCGGGTGTGGTGCAGGCCAAGGACTCCTTCTACGGTCAGCATTCCATGCACAGAATGCCGATCGCAGGCGAGCTGGAAGCCAAATGGGAGGCCTGGAAGAGACTTGGCGTGCTGGCCAGCGAGATGGAATCGGGCGCGCTGTTCACGGTAGCGGCATCGCTTGGCGTCAAGGCAGGCGCATGCTTCTCGGTGGTCTGGAATCAGGAAAGAGCGGCACTTGGCATGGACAGCAAGGACGAGAGTGCCGAGAACCACGACACCGACAGAGCCATCCGCACCGCCATCGAAGCACTCAGGATTTTGATTGAGAAGGATAAAAAATAATTTACAGCCAATGAAAAACACCGCCCGAAAGGGTGGTTCTCATAAGGAAGTTTACTTTTTATTTGTAGGGACAGGCGTCCTCGACTGTCCGCAAAGGCATAATTGCTCCGCAGAAAACAAAAAAATCCCCGACAGATTTTAAATCTGTCGGGGTTAATTATTAGTTAGATTGGAATTGTTGTGAAATAGACTCATCTTTTCTTAAAAAACAAGGCGAATTGGATGACCGCATTTACTGCGCAAAGCCCAAGGCAAGCGCAAGAAATTCCCAGTTGAAGATAATTCTGATATGTCGCTATACTGATAAGCCAGCAGAGCCAAGCTACCGTGAAACAAATTGCAGCAATCAAGTGCTGTCGTTTCTTTTTTAAAAATAACTCCTCGTTTTCCTTTGTCGCGGTCTGTACGGCAGGAATATCTCTGTCACTTTCATAATCGTCATTGAGCAGATAATCCGTTGTAACACCAAACAACTTACTGATTTGCAATACGTTTTGTGCGTCGGGAAGTGCTGTTCCATTTTCCCAACGGCTGATTGCCTGTCGAGATACATTCAATTTTTCTGCCAAATCTTCTTGTGACCAACCATGTGCTTTTCTTAGCTTA
>JAZULL010000056.1:0-19045 GCA_045603085.1 Eubacteriales bacterium
CTTGATGGGCTTGCCCTTGGTGGTCACGACGATGCAGTCGTCGCCCAGATCGGCCAGCTCCTTGCCCTTACCGCTGTCCACCATGTCGATGACGTAGCGCACACTCTGCTCGGAGAGCTGGCTGTAGCGGATCATATCGGCCAGATATTCAATCACGGCAGCCCCCTTATTGACCTGCTCGCGGTCGGGTCCCGTGACAATGATGCAATCTCCGCCGTCATCGGTGGCGCGGTTGCGGATCTGCACGCCAAACGCCTGCTCAATGGCACGCGCGTTGACGTCATAGCTGCCAAAAATGGCGGCGGTATCCTCAAAGGAGGAGACCTTGATCAATCTTTGTTCCATAAACGTTTCCTTTATTTTTGTGATTTCAGATCTACCCCGAATTCCTGCACGGCCGCAATATCCGCAATGCAGGTCACGGTGCAATACAGCACCACGCTGTCCTCTCCGATCTCGGTGCTCACGCGCTTGGAAAGCAGCTCCCCGCCCTGCAGGGTAGCCGAGATCTGCTCGGAGAGCTCCCTGTATGCAAGCGTGAGCGCTGCCTCGGGGTCGCGCACCGCGGCTTGCACGGTATACGGAATATACCGCTCGGTGTGCAGGTACAGCGGAAGCTCCACGTCGGGCACAGGGCTATAGTTCTCCACTATATCTATTTTATCACAAACAGTACCACAATTTCCAGTACTTTGGAAAATTTTTATTGGAAAAGAGAAAAAAATTAACGTTTTTTTCTCCCAAACGCGGTCCGAATACACCTTTTTTTCATACTTGTACGGAATTTCGACCCGAAATTGGTGCACCGTCTTGGCCAGCACCCTGCCCGAGGCTCTGGTAAAGCGGAATCCCTCGGTCTGACTGTCATACACCCCCGCGATCAGAATCGCTCCCTTTTGTACCTGATCCCCCGCCGCAACCAGCACGTTGCCCCGCCAAAGCTCGACAGAAACCACCTCGCCGCTCTGCGACGCGACCACGTGGGCGGGCGAGAGCGTCGGCTGTTTTTCGCGCGATCTCTGCTCAATCAGCTCCACAGAGGCCACGTTCCCTTTGATGTTGACCGACAGCCATGCGATCTCGTCGTGCGCGATCATGACGCTGTTTTCCAGCTTGTCGGTATCGATCCCCGGCAAAAAGCGCCCCACCGTAAAGCCCTGCTCTGCCAGCATGCCCTTGACCTGGGCGGCGGTCAGCGTGGTGTTGCCCGTGACGCGGATGTCAAACAAAAACATCTCGGACGCCACCACGACGGCAACGGCGCAGATCACCCCCGCGACAAGTCCCGGGCGGCGGATAAAACGCCCCATCAGCGTGGGCAAGCCGCCACGGCGCTCGATGCGGTACGGCATCTCTGCCGCGTCCAGAAGGCGGCAAAGTCGACGCAGATGCGGTGTGCGCAAGCAAAGGCGCATGCACTCGGCATCTGTCCCCGCGTCCATATAGACAATGCCGTGCCGCATGCAAAGGTTAAGCAGTGCCTCGGCATACGCGCGCGGCAGGCTGACCACCCCACAGCCCATGATAAAATACCAAAGATTCACGCTCTCTCCCCCTCTTCAAAGCAGACAGACACGATATGTCCGCCCACACCAAGCGCGCCCGAGATAAACGAGGTGCACCACAGTCGCCGACCGCACACCCGCAATCTCACCCTGCCAAGATCCAGCAGCATTTCATTCTCTCCGTATTTCAGTATCTTGCGACAGCCCTCCAGCAAAAGGCGATTCTGCCCGCAGATCTCAATGCGCATGCCGCTCGTCAGCCCGGGCGAGACGTCCAGCCGTCTTTCCAGCCATTCGGCAAGGTCGGCGCGCGACCTGTCCTTTTTATCTTGCATATTTTCCTCCGCAATCGCTATATTTTAACAGATACGCTTTATTATATGAGTGCTTTGGAGGGTGTATGAAAAACAAAAAGCTCCGCGCACCCTGCGCGGGACAGATCGGATTCGGGCTGTTAGGGGTCGCTTGCATTGTGCTGCTTCTGACAAGGGCTGACAGCGCGGTCGCCGCCGCAGGTCACGGGCTTTCTCTTTGTGCACGCACGGTCATTCCCGCGCTGTTCCCCTTTATGGTGTGCTCCGAGCTGTTGGTAGCCAGCGGCGGAGCGGCCCTGCTCGGTCGCGTGCTTGCAGGACCTATGCAGGCGGTGCTGGGTGTGCCGGGCACGGCGGCCTGCCCCGTGCTGCTGGGTGCGCTCTGCGGTTTTCCCGTGGGGGCGCGCGCCGTGGCGGCCTTGTACGACCAAGGAGCGTTGAGTGCACGGCAATGCACCAGACTCCTGACCTTTATCAATAACCCCAGCTCCGCTTATCTGATCAGCGCGGTGGGGGGCTCGCTGCTGGGGAGTCGGCGGCTGGGGCTTTTGCTGTTTGGGACTTCGCTCTTGCTGTCATTTATCACCGCACTCGTCACGCGGCCGCTGTTTGGCAAGGACGAGCCAACCCCTGTACCGCAGACGGATCTGCAGGTCAATGCCGACGTTTTTGTGGGTGCGGTATCGACCGCCGCGGGCGGTATGCTGTCGGTCTGCGCACTGGTGGTCTTTTTTTCGGCGATTTTAGGGACCGTGCGCGACCTGCTCGGGGGCTTGCCACAGGAGATTTTCGCGCTGATGTACGGGGCGGTCGAGCTTTCGGGCGGCATGGCCGAGGCGGCAAAAATCTCTGATCCGACCAAGGCCGCCATGGCTTGCGCATGTTTGTCAGGCTGGTCGGGGCTTTCGGTGCTCTGTCAGATCGGCACGGTGTGTCGCGGCAGGGGCATTCGCCTGCTGCCTTACGTCATAGCCAAGCTGGCGCAGGGTGTGCTTGGTGCAGCGGTGGTCGGGCTCTCTGTGCGCTATCTGTTCCCGCTCCTGCCGCCCGAAAACGTGCACGCGGGGCTTTTGCTCCCAAGCGGCACGGCTGTTTTGCTTGCAGGGACGGTCAATCTCGCATTTTTGGCGGGGTGTCTGACGCTTGCCGTGCGACAGCTAAAACCAATGCACCGCTCAAGGCGCGCCGACATATATTGACATCAGGGGGATTCCCCCTGAAAGGCGGTCTCTTTATGAAACACTCGGAGCAAACTATACAGCAATATCCGCACCGCACGGTTGCGGTGATCGGCTCGGCCACCTATGCCGAAAAGGCCGCCCGTGCGCTGTCTGCCGCCGCCATTCACGCAAAGGTGATCAAAACCGGCTCGACCCGCACCGTGGGCTGTGCATACGGTGTCAGCTTTCCCGGTGCGCAAAAGCCCAACGCCGCATACGTTTTGCACCGCGCAGGCATTACAGTGCGCGAATATCTGGAGAGTGAGATATGAGCACGCCGATCTATCTGGACAACGCCGCCACCTCATGGCCCAAGCCTCCTGCCGTACAGCGGGCGGTCTACAACTGCCTTTGCCGGGCGGGCGGTAACCCCGGGCACGGCTCGCACGCGCTTTCGGATGCCGCCGCACAGCTGGTGTTTGATTGCAGAAGCGCGCTTGCCAAGGCCTTTGGCGCAAGCGGGCCCGAGCGCGTGATCTTTACGTCCAACACCACGCACGCCATCAATCTCGCGTTGCACGGTGCGCTGCGACAGGGTGACCACGTTTTGTGCTCGGATATGGAGCACAATGCGGTCTATCGCCCCTTATATGCGCTAAAGGAGCGCGGTGTGATCGACTTTGACACCTTTCTCTCCCCTGCCTCGGATGCGCATATCGGTACGGCACGCATTGTCACCGACGCGGCCGCCAAAAAGCGACCGAACACAAGGCTCTTGGTATGCTCGCACATGTCCAATATCGTGTCGTCGGTCATGCCCTTGGCGGCTCTTGGGGCGTTTTGCAAGCGGCACGGCATGCTGTTTTGCGTGGATGCCGCGCAATCTGCGGGGCATTTGCCCATTGACGTGCGGCAGATGCAGATCGATATGCTGTGCCTGCCCGGCCACAAGGGGCTTTACGGTCTGCAGGGCTGTGGCGTGCTCATCCTTGGTGACGGCGTAACGCTCCGGCCGCACATGCAGGGTGGCAACGGCGTGCTCTCGCTCTCGGGTGAGATGCCGGATCTGCCGCCCGAGCGATATGAGACCGGCACGCTCCCCACACCCGCCATTGCAGGGCTTCTGGCAGGGCTTGGCGAGGTACAATCCCGTGGAATTCCCTGCATTACCGCGCAGGACAGACACCTATACGACCGCGCACGCGCCATGTTATCCCGCTTTGACGGCGTCCGCATTTATGCGCCGCATTGCCGCGGCCCCGTTTTGCTGTTTTCGCACGACCGCATCCCCGCCGACGCTTTGGGCGCGGAGCTTGACCGACGCGGCATTTGCGTGCGGTCCGGATTTCATTGCGCCGCGCTTGGGCACGGCACGCTGGGCACACCCGACGCGGGTGCGGTACGCCTGAGCTTTGGCATGGATAACACCCTATCCGATCTGGATGCGCTGTATGGCGCACTCAAGGATATTTTGCTGTAACCAAAAAAGCGACCTCGCACTTGCGAGTTCCCTACCTTTATTTTGTTTTAGGAGGGGTAAATTTCTGAGGATAGTCTTTGTCATCCGTTCTTATGTAAATGTAAGAATCCTTCGCCACGTCTGTAAACGTCACGTCCAGCTCCAGATCTCCGCGTGTTCCGGGATATTGGTATACCCAAACCTCCTCGGGCAACGAAAAGGTCTTCAGGCTTGTAGGAAGATGGATGGTGAACACACTGGGATTCTCCACGACAATACCCGCCAGCCAATTCTTATTCAAGGTCGTAACCCCATCGGGGATATATGCGTGAATGCCTTCTCTGCCACCGTTTTCACCAAGCAGATATTCAGCATGCATCAGCGCATAGGAATCCAGCACCTCAATACCTGCATCCGCAGGAATCGTACCGCCGTTCAGACAGAGCTTGAGCGTATGCGTCTGCGTTTCGATCAGACAGTTGTCCAGCAGCGTGTAATACTCGCTATCCTCGGCCACCGACACCTGCTTGAAATTCGGCAGATACTGATACATATCCTGCCCCATCGAGCTTACGGTCCCGGGAATGGACAGACCCGTGACGTGCTCGGTACTGCCATAGCGTACGCCGGACAGACAAGCTTCGGCCTGCTCCAAGCTCTCGCTCTGCTTTGCCAGCTCCAAAAGATTGTCACAGCACGCATCATACGCGGCCTCGTCCCATGCCGCATAAGACTCCAGAATTTGCATTACGATCATTGCTTCGTCCTCTGTTGCCTTGGGAGCGAATACGTAAACGTTGCCAAGCGCGGCAAAAGGAGTTTCCAGCAGCATTGTCTCAAGCTTCTCACCTTCCTTTTGGTCAGCAAAGCGCTCATAATAATAAGCCTGGAACTTGCCAAGGAGAAAATCACTTGCACCGTTCTCCAGCATTTTGTTGCAGATTGCATCATAGTCCCCGGCGGTTAAAACCGTGGGGAAGTTATCGGGACGCGCATGGTCAAGCGCGCCGTTTTTCAGCTGCAGATCGATTTCCACAACCGTATCTCCGGCAGGCGATTTTTCGGGAATTTCAATCACAAAATCCTGATCATTTTCGGGATCGACGGTCAGATATCTGAGTGTGCAGGTGCCGTCACCGTTGGATACGAAATACAGGTGATAGGGCTTGCCGTCCTCAAAGCTGTCCTGCAGGGTCAATGCGTCAAGCGGCGACTCTTCCCCTTGCTCGCTGTCGCAGGACACAAATGCCGCGCAGAGCGTCAGACAAAGCGCAAGCAACAACAACGTTATCGTAAGTTTCTTCATAATTACCTCCTTTTGTTAGCCGCACGGGAGTCGAACCGAATTGATTCGATTCCCGTGAGGCTACCCTCCATTATATATGTCGTATAAAAAAACAAATGTGGTCCTGCATTTTCAAAAAAAACATTGTAAACAAAATGTGAATACATTTTTCAAACAAGGTGCTTCTCATGCAAAAACTCATCCAGCACATCGGCCGCAAGTGCGACAAGTGCGGGACAGGGACGCTTTGCGTAATATTCGGGGGTTCTCTGCTCGGGATCGCCACCCTGCGTGACGTTCACACCCGCCAGCAGCTCGCGGCATACGATCGAGCCGCCGGATTTTGCCTTGAATCTCTCAGCCAGATCGCGGATGTCGGCATAGGCGCGCTTTTTGCTCTCCATATCTCCCGGCTCAGAGTAGCCGCATATCATATCGTATGCCATGATCATGCCGCTGACCGCGCCGCAGACCTCTCTCATTCTGCCCATGCCGCCGCCAAAGCCGCCAGAGATCTTGGCCGCCGTAATCGTGTCCAAGCCCGTGACGTCCTCAAACGCCAGCAGCACCGCCTGCGCGCAGGTATATCCATCTATGAACAGCTGTCTTGCTCTGTCGCCTCTTGCTCCCATGATTGCCTCCGAAATGCATTAGCTTATGATAATTATACCAAATCAATAGCGGAATGTCAAGAATTATGACACCCATCCAAGAGAGCTTTTGAGGGCGGAAAATTTATTTTAAAAATTTCAAAAAAAATCGAAAAAAGGTATTGACAAATGAGAAATGATTTGTTATAATATCAAAGTCGTCAACAGACGGCACAATGCTGGTATGCCTCAGTCGGTAGAGCACGTCATTGGTAATGACGAGGTCATCAGTTCGATTCTGATTACCAGCTCCAAAAAGCACTTCTTTCGAAGTGCTTTTTTGTTTTTTTTAATAAAATGATTGACAAATCCTAAATTTCGTGTTATACTTTTCCCGTATATGTCAAACGCTGGGAACGGAAGTAGTAGGCATTCCCCTTTCGCACAGAGATCGGACGGTTGGTGAGAGTTCGAGGAAAGATTTGCCCAAGTCGTCCGGGAGCGGCGCAGGTGAAAAATACAGTAGTCTGCGACGGAAAAATCATCACACCGTTATTGTGAACCGAGTGCATGCCCAAGCCGGGTGTGAAATCAGGTGGTACCGCGTAACTCCACGTCCTGATACAAGTCAGCGACGGTGGAGCTTTTTTATTTCATTTAAAATTATTACAAGGAGAAAATAGACATGAATTCCTACAACGAATTACCGAAAACCTATTCCCCCGGTGATTTTGAGGACAAGATCTATGCCCAGTGGTGCGAAAAGGGATATTTCACCCCCACCATTGACAAGACCAAGCCCTCTTACACCATCGTGATCCCCCCTCCAAACATTACGGGTCAGCTTCACATGGGTCACGCCCTGGACAACACCCTGCAGGACATTCTGATCCGCTATAAGCGCATGGCTGGCTTCTGCACGCTGTGGCTGCCCGGTACCGACCACGCGTCGATCGCAACCGAAGCCAAGATCGTTGAGGCTATGCGCAAGGAAGGTCTTACCAAGGACGACCTTGGCAGAGACGGTTTCCTTGAGCGCGCATGGGCTTGGAAGGAGCAGTACGGCGGCCGCATCATTTCTCAGCTCAAGAAGATGGGCTCCTCCTGCGACTGGACCCGTGAAAGATTCACCATGGACGAGGGCTGCTCCGAGGCGGTCAAGACCGTTTTCGTCAAGCTGTATAACGAGGGCCTGATCTACCGTGGCAACCGTATCATCAACTGGTGCCCCAAATGCTTGACCTCTATCTCGGACGCCGAGGTGGAATATGAGGATCAGGCAGGTCACTTCTGGCACATCCGCTACCCCTTCAAGGACGGCAGCGGCTATCTTGAGGTTGCTACCACTCGTCCCGAAACGTTGCTGGGCGACACCGCCGTTGCAGTCAACCCCTCGGACGAGAGATATAAGGATATGATCGGCAAGATGCTGATCCTTCCCTTGGTTGGCAGAGAGATTCCCGTCATTGCCGACGACTACGTTGAGGCTGATTTCGGTACCGGCTGTGTCAAGATCACCCCCGCACACGACCCCAACGACTTTGAGGTTGGCGCGCGCCACAATCTGCCCGTGATCAACGTCATGACCGACGATGCCAAGATCACCGAGGACTATCCTGCTTATGCCGGCATGGACAGATTCGTTGCCAGAAAGCAGATCGTCAAGGATCTGGAGGCAGGCGGATTTTTGATCAAGGTTGACAACTATGCACACAACGTTGGCACCTGCTACCGTTGCTCCTCTACCATCGAGCCCCGCGTTTCTTTGCAGTGGTTTGTCAAGATGGAGCCTCTGGCCAAGCCCGCCATCGATGCGGTACGTGGCGGCGACATCCGTTTCGTTCCCGAAAGATTTGAAAAGAACTACTTCCATTGGATGGAAAACATCCGCGACTGGTGCATTTCCCGTCAGCTGTGGTGGGGTCACCGCATTCCCGCATTCTACTGCGACGACTGCGGCGAAACCGTAGTCACCAAGGAGTCCTCCGCAGTTTGCCCCAAGTGCGGCAAGCCCATGCGTCAGGATCCCGACACGCTGGACACCTGGTTCTCCTCCGCGCTCTGGCCCTTCTCGACGCTGGGCTGGCCCGCAGAGACCGAGGATCTGGCTTACTTCTATCCCACAAGCACGCTGGTGACCGGCTACGACATCATCACCTTCTGGGTCTCCAGAATGATCTTCTCTGCACTGGCTTACACCGACAAAGCACCCTTTGACACCGTTCTGATCCACGGTCTGGTTCGTGACGCGCAGGGTCGCAAGATGTCCAAGTCCTTGGGCAACGGTATCGACCCGCTTGAGATCATCGACAAGTACGGCGCGGACGCGCTCCGCTTTGCGCTGGCGACCGGTAACTCGCCCGGAAACGACATGCGCTTCTCGGACGAAAAGATCGAGGCCGCCCGTAACTTTGCCAACAAGCTCTGGAACGCATCGCGCTTTGTGCGCATGAACCTGACCATCGATCAGGTCACCCTGCCCGCAGAGGCCGATCTCGCTACCGAGGACAAGTGGATTCTCTCTGAGCTGCACAAGACGGTTGCCGGTGTTCGCTCCAACCTTGACAAGTACGAGCTCGGCATTGCACTTTCCCTGCTCTACGACTTTATCTGGGACATCTTCTGTGACTGGTATATTGAGCTTGCCAAGACCAGACTTTCCGATAAGGAGAGTGCCGGCAATGCGGTTTGCCAGAACGTCATCGCTTACGTTCTGATCGAGACCCTCAAGCTGTTGCATCCCTTCATGCCCTTTATCACCGAGGAGATCTATCAGTCCCTGCCGCATAACTGCGAAAGCATCATGATCACCGAGTATCCCGATGCCGCGAATATCCCCGCATTCGCCGCAGAAAGCGAGGATATGGCTCGCGTTATCGACGCCATCCGCGCCATCCGTACCCGCCGCGCAGAGATGAACGTTGCTCCCTCGCGCAAGGCTAAGGTGTATATCGCCACCAAGTATCAGGATTGCTTCGGCGCAGCTGCAGGCTTCTTTGGCAGACTGGCGTCGGCCTCCGAGGTCATCGTGGCAGATGCGTTTGACGCTGACGTGGTTTCGGGCGACAACGCCGTTCAGATCATCACAGACTCTGCCGCAATCTTCCTGCCCATGGCCGATATCATCGACTTTGAAAAGGAAAAGGCAAGACTGTCCGCCGAGCAGAAAAAGCTGGAGGATGAGATCGCACGCATTGAAAAGAAGCTTTCCAATCAGGGCTTCGTTTCCAAGGCTCCCGCCGCCGTTGTCGAGGGCGAGAAGGCCAAGATGGAAAAATATCGCGAAAACCTTGCAGGTGTGCTTGCCGCACTTGCCAAGCTGGGTTAATATGAAAAAGCAGAGATGGCTCGCCATCTCTGCTTTTTATTGACTTTCGGCAAAAACCGTGCTATAATAAAGAAAATCCAGCCAAAGGAGACGCGCCGTGCAAGAAAAAAATGCCACAATTCAATATTTTCTGCATCTGCTGGGAGCAGGCCTGTCGGGCACAGTCCCCTCCCCCTGCCCGGGCGGCGTGGATTTTGCCGAGGTGTATAAGCTCTCTAAGCTGCACCGCGTGGACGACGTGGTGTTTGCCGCGGTCAACCGTCTGGAAAACAAGCCGGAATTCTTTGAGCGGTGGTACAAGCGGCACTGCATGGCCGTGGCCAGAAGTGCGACACAGCTTTACGAGCACGCGCAGATCTGCTCTGCCCTGACCGATGCGGGCGCCCGTGTGCTCCCCTACAAGGGCATCGTGCTCAAGGGCTATTACCCCGAGGCGTCCATGCGATACATGTCGGACATCGATCTGCTCTATCTTGCCCCCGACGGTGACCACGACCGCGTCAAGGCCGCCATGGAATCGCTTGGATATACAACCGAGCAATTCGGGTGCGGCGTGCATGACGTCTACCATAAGCCACCCGTCATGAACGTCGAGCTTCACCGCATCATTTTCTCCGAAAAGGGCGACGGATATCTCTCCACCGCCGATTACATGGCCGCCGCCACACCCGACGGGCACGGCGTATATATCCTGCCGCTCCCCTATCTCTACTTTGCCTCACTGACCCATCTGGTCAAGCACCTGCGCACCGACGTGGCCGATGCGCGAAGCGTGATCGATCTCTACCTGCTCCGCCGCGCCATGACCCCCGAGCAGACCGCGCAGACCGACACCTTGGTGGCGTCTGCCAAGCTGACCGAAACCGACGGCGTCATCCGCGCCGTGGCGGCCGCGTGGCTGGACGGCGTCCCCGCCGATGACCGCACGCAGACCTGCGCCGACTACCTGCTCGGTGCCATTGCCGACGCGCGCCACGCCGACGCCAAATACCTTAATTCCTACCGCGGCAAGGGCTCGGTGGCATCCGGCAAGCTCCGTTATTTTTGGCACCTCATCCTACCCGGATACACTTATATGAAAAAGAACTACCCCGTCCTTGGAAAAATCCCCGTGCTGCTGCCCGTCATCTGGCCCGTGCGCTGGGTGGACGTACTGCTGCACCAAAGAGGCCGCGTGGGGCAGGCCGTGCGCCGCTTTGACTCGCTGGATCAAGCGGCCGCCGAGCGCGAGCAAGAAATCCTTGCCATGTTCGGACTCAGATAAAAAAGGCCTAACGGCCTTTTTTATTGGTCTTCTTTGAAATATTTGATCAAAAACAGCACCGCTAAAACCGTGCCCGCAATGCCGACCAGCGCGATCGTGCCCCAGATCACGGGAATGGGCAGCGACCAGACCTGATCGCGCGCGGGCGGCAGCCGGCTCTCACCCTTGGTCGTGTCCGATTCACTCTCGCCATCACTTGTGACAGGCGCGGTGGTCTGCTCGGGCTCGGTCTGCGACTCGGACTCAGCGGGCGCGGTGGTGTCGAACTCCTCGATCTCGCCGAAATTCTCTTGCTCCGTGGTCTCAAACTCGTCAGCCTCGCCGAAATTCTCGTCGCTTGCAAGGATCGGCAGAGCGAAAAGCCCCGCGACCAGCAAAAGGGTCAGTAAAAATTTCCAAGCTCTCATAGCATCATCCTACCGGCACGACCGGCGCGCCGTCCTCGTTCACGATCTTGATCTTGCCGCACACCCGGCAAACGTAATAGAGAAATCCGTCCTGCTCGGCATTCGGCTCTTCGGGGTAAACGTGCTCGCCCTGATCGGCCAGCAGCTCGCCGCAATCGGCACAGTACTGTGACTCTTGACAGTTGGCACCGTTCGGCACGTGCACATGCTCGGTGGTCGATTGCTCGGGCGGCGTATTCTCATGACTGCATGCCGCAAAACACAGCGCGGCAAGCAGACAAAGCAAACAAATCCTCTTCATAGCTTATCCGATCGGCACGATTGGCTGATTGCCCGTGCTCTTGATAATAATTTTTCCGCAATCCGCACAAACGTAATAGGCAAAGCCACCCTGCACCGCGTTGGGCTCGTCGGGGTAGTCGTGATCGACGAAACCGTACGTGATCACCTCGGTCTTGCCACAGCTGCACTTGCTGACCTGATATCCCTTCGTACGGCAAGTCGGCTCAACGTACTCCACGACCGTCATTTCGTGCTCGTGCGCCTGCCCCTGCTCCTCGTCGGGGATCAGGGTCTCGGGCTGATCCGGATCAAATGCCCCGTTGTTCAAGCCACCCTTGAGCGTGGCGTTGCCCACGGCCTCCCAGATCTCGCTGACGTCACCCGTGTAATAGATGGGGGTGCCATCCTCGTGCCAACCCACGATCAGCATGATGTCCTCAGGGCCGTCCACCTCGGGCGCGACAACCACCTGCTCAAGCTGTATTTGATTTTCAATTGCAAACAGCTCGGCCTGATACACCACGTCCGCAAGATATTGCTCGTCCGCCGCATCACGCGCGCGGTCGACGTAGACGCTGTATCCTACCACAGCCACCGCCGCAAGAATGGCCATGATCGCGATCACCACGATCAGCTCCACCAGCGAAAAACCCTTGTTATCTCTCATAATTCCCTCTTTTAAAATCGGGGCTGTTGCATGGCAACAGCCCCTTTTTTGCCTTTAAAAGGCTGTTATGGTACGAAGAAGGGATCTTCTTCGCCATCCCATTCGTCTTTTCCGGAGGTCCTGATCACGTCAGATTCTTCGAAAACTACGATGTCTATTTCGGGCAATTCCAGCTTTTCTTCATCCATTGTAATCATACCTCCTTTCATAAATGTTTCCATTGGCTTTACTCGGTCGCTGTCGTGCTCTCAATTTCGCTGACAGCTTCACCAAGCTTGATCAGGCTGACCAGCATGTTGACGTAGTCCTCGGTTTTGGTTCCGTCCGTGTCACCGCTGACTCTTTTGCCGCCCGTTGTGTAATTGTAGATCGAGCGCTTGAGATAAGCGTTGATGCCGTACGCAAAATCGGTAGATTCCACCGTCGTGTCGTCGGACAGAGTCACGACCAGCTTGACCGTCGTTCCCTCTTTTGCAAGATCACTTGCAGGAACGGGATAGGTTACACGATAACGTGAGCCATCCGCTTCAACCGCCAGATTTTCATAGGTGGCTGTTGCCGTACCGTCTGTATAAGTCACGGTCAGGGTCGCCGTCGTGGGTGTCACTCCCTCGGGCAAGTTCTCCAAAGTAAAGTAGTAACGCAGATTGTACTCGGTGCGGAAGTTCACGTTTGCACTCTTCCAGGTAAAGGTGATGCTATTTTCTGTGTTGCTCATCGCGTTTCCGCTCAGATCAATATTGCTTGCATAATCCTCGATCTCGTCAGCGGTGTAGCCTGCAAAATCAAAGCCGTTGCCTGCATTAAAGTAGGTCTGTACGGCGGCACCGTAGTTCATCACAGCCTCCATTGCATTGGCCTGCGAACCCATTGCAGAACCGCTCAGCTGCGATTGCAATGCCTTGGCATATGCCAACAGAACGCTGTCAAGCTGCTTGGTCAGATTCACGTCGGTGTATGTGATCGTGATCGCTGCGTTTCCGGAATCACCGGTGGCTTTTTCAGCAACCTGCGCAGCAGTCAGATCGACCGTTACCTGATACATGGCAATGGGATTGCCCTCCTCCTCGCCAACGTGCTTGCTGTCCACTCCGGTGTCGGCACCGTTGAGCAGAACCTTGGGCGCTGTAGAATCGACTGTTTCAACAGGTACGAAGAAGATCACCTGCATTGCTGTACCCGCGGGCAGATTGTTGTAATTGACCGTCATGGTAATTGCACCGGGCTTGATAGAATCAACAGAGTAAGAACTCGTGTAGGTTGCAACACCAGTCACTGTTTTACTGGGCGCAGTACCAATGTTTTCTTCATTCAGTAACCATCCAAGGAAAGATACGTTGTAACAAAGTGTTTCCGTAATTGTTTCAGGAAACGTAATAGTAGTACCGTATTCCAATGTCTGCGTAGTCGAATCACCGTAGTAATCAACAAAGGTAATCGTATAAGAACGAGTTACAGCATTATACGTTGCAGTATAAGAAGTGTTACCGGTTACAGCTACGAGAGCCGGCGACCACCCCTTGAACGTGTACGTATACTGTTCTGTAGCAGCCTTGGTAGGATTATTAGCGGGTGCTGTGGGAACCTGACCATATTCTACCGTAGTAGTCGTAAACGTTGTACCGTCATCATTTTTCCATGTGATGGTGTATTTACGAGTGACTTCAGTAAAAGTTGCGGTATAGGTTACGTCACTAGTTATAGCGGTAATCGTAGGTGTCCAACCGCTGAATGTGTACGTGTACTGCGCAGTTTCAGGTTGTGTCGGTGTTGCACCGGTGTAGCTTGGAGTTTCACCGGTCATGCAATAATCAATGCCTAACTGACTATTGTCATAATTATTGAATATTGCTTTGTAATTATACCAACCACCTTGAATATTAGCATTTAAAGTTTCTGTTCTCGAGGTAGACGTGGCGGTATTAGAAGCATCTGTATATACAGTGTATGAATAACTTGCTTTCGTACCCGAAACATCAGGTAAGGACAAATATGTATATCCACCCTTAATGTCAAAGAGGGTTCCGGATGAGTCAAGAATCTGTGCGTTCAAGGTATGCACCGTGGCTCCGGCAAAATAATAATCACCCATTATGCTTACGCTGCCTTTTCCAGTCATACCGACTTGTTCACTTAAGGATAGCGTTGCATCACTTGCTACATCAATTTTGGCTCCACTATTCGCAGTTTGAATTAATCCGCCAAACGAAGCACCGGAATTGATATTTAGTGTTCCGTTCACGATAAGATTGGCCATGCCATTATATCCGGAGACTTTTTGGAAATCAGTGGTAGTAGGATAATAGATATTGCCTAAAGCCCCTGCATTCGTTGTGTATGTATTTCCAGAAGGATTTTTCGTGTGATCATATAATCCATCGAAAACAAACATACGTGCACCACTGTTCAGATTCAATACAGCGTCACTTTCTACGGTGATTGAAGCCCCCGGAAGCACCTGAATCGGGCAACTGATATTATAAGTGCCATTCTCAAGTATTACATCAAATGTATACGATACGGGGAAAGATATCGAAGCAGTAGTAACCGTCACATCGCCAACAATCGGCATAGAAAGTGTCATCACCATTGAACCCATTGTTGCCCCACCGTTCATAATCAATGTTGTTTTTCCAACACCCGAATATCTCACTGCTTTAGAAGCATCATATGTAGCCGTTATGGTTGCATTTGTTGCGGGCTGTATTAGAGCATCTGTACCAATCATCTTTATAACACATTTTTGGTAATCGCTCAATGCATACATATTGGCATACGCATATAAGGATGATCCATACTGATACTCTGTTTCTGTCTGAACGTTAGGCAAACTGAAACGTGTAAAAGGAGTCTGTAAACCACCAGCAAGCTTTCCTACGGTAGTTACCATAGAATGCTTTCCTGCAGAACATGTAAAATATCCACCTGCTCGATAATCATATACAGCAAAAGGCTGATATAACGCCCCACCAGACTCAACAGTGATTTTTCCGCTACCAAGTACATAACCGATTGCAGACATTACCCCGGAACTCTTAACTACAATTGCCGCACCGTCATCCAATTGTATATTAGAATGTGCACCCGTGGTTACCCCGGCAAAATAGCTGGCATTACCACCGGAACTGGTGCCACCCAAAATCAATTTAGACGATCCATTAACCGTCAAGGTCACGCCTTGCGGAATAGTAAGAGTAAGATAAACGCTGCTTTTGGGTGTCAAAGACGTCACCTTGGCAGTATTATAAGCAGCATTTGCATATAAGTTTGAAGAATCGGTCGAAACAGATGTATCACTTGCCGAGTACGGGATCACCAATTCTATATTTGCTGGAATCGAAGCGGATGTGTACATTTTGTAATTTGCAAGCAATATTACCTGTCCGCTCGATGTCGCTGCACCAAGTGCCTCTTCTAACGAATAATACTTCGTGCCACTATAACTGGCCGCAGCGTTTAGTGTCAATGACGTATCTTTGCTCGGCATGGTTATCGTTTGATTGCCAAAATAATTAGTCGAATTGAATACCCAAGAAATATACGAATATCCCAAAGTAGCAGATATCTTTGAACTTTTTGGAATATAGTACGTATATGTACCTGCTGAAGTATACGATGCCGAGGTGCCATTCTTTGATTCTGATAATTGTAATGGCGTTGATGGAGCGTCATCACAAGAAGGTATAGTCACTGTTAACTTAGGGTAACGGAATAGCGCTGTATAAGTTACTGCAGTAGTGACTGTTTCTGTTGCATTATACAAATATTGGGTGGTACCACTACTATCAGTGTAATACCAATAGACAAAGATATTATCAGCGTCCGGTGTTGCCGTAATCTTAGTACTGCCATCTGACTGAACCGCCGAAGACACCGCACACCCACCCGATGTATAACTCTCGCCATTTCCATATTCAAGCGCAACTTCTACCGTACCGGTCACTGCTTCAAATACAACATTGCTCAAAGTAACTGTATTAACTGCAGCTTTAAACGACAAGGTGCCTGTACCTTGGCCAGACACCACAACAACCTGACACGTCCCCCCAGCTGTCATGTCCATGCTAAAACTACCGGAAGAAGGCATAGTAGTGCCAGCTATTTTTAAACTTGGATTAGTAGCATTGCTTGTAGAATAACTATAATCAAACCGCAATGTTCCAGCCTTACCAGAGTTATTAGTTATCACCAAGGTAGTGGTAGTCTGATAATGTGTTTTACTAGAGAGAAAATTCTTTTGATAGTATCCACTCGTTGCAGTAATAGTCACAGTATTACCACTGACAGAAGATGTACCACTACCTACACTACTGTCACTCGAAGCACCAGCATACGAATAACTACTTGATATAGACAAGCCTTCAATTGTTGTGTCATTGCTCAAACAAGTACCCGTAACTGCAGCTGAAGTATTGATAGTGACCGCCAAAAGCAAGAACGTCAAACAAAAAGTCAACGCACTTATCCAAGAGCATTTGCATTTATCAATCTTTTTCATTGACATTTCTCCCCTTTCGCAAAAATCTCAAAATATTATAAAGATAAATAACAGATGATTCTTATTGCCAACTATTCTCTCATACGAAAGTTATCAATAATCCAACGGATATACCTTGTATGTAATAGAACCGTCCGAATTTACCATCACAACAACGATGATGTCACCACTCTTAGCCTGAGTTTCAGAATATGCATTCACGGAACTAGCATAACCATTGATTGTGTTCTTAATATAATCACTATTATAGAAATCTCTCGATGTGATATCTGCATTTTCTTCCAATTCCCCAGACATATCATCCACTTGTCTCAGCAGTGCTATATATGCATTTGCATCAACCTGTGCCTGAGTTCCATTTCCACTATATTCGGCAAATGCAGTTTGGCAGGTGGGGCATCCGCCCATATGCTCAACCAACTTATCGTAAACATTGTTAATAGCCGCAGTAACACTTTGGTCATTGGAAATAATACTGATATTCTCACTAGCCTCGGTAAATTCCGTATTCACACCCTTTTCGGTATCACTTTTATCTATACATCCACGAGATTCACAGAACAAAACAAGAGATTCCAGTCTCGCATAATAGGCTGCCATAGAAGCAACAAGGTCTAAACCGGTACCCGGGATAAGCATGCCAGTAGTATATGGATCGAATCCTCCGCACCACCACTGAATAAACGCTGCTTTTTGCTCAGCAGTCATCATACTGGTTGCGTTTGCCACATCCAATGTGGTTCTATTAGCTTCCTCTGTAGTAGAGCCAAAGTCCTCAACACTGTTAGTCAATATCTGGATCTTGCTCAAAAGGTCATCGGTATTGGCAATATAGGAGGAAGACGAAATATTCTCCACTTCTGCGTCAGAAAGAACGCCAACCCACTCTTGATAAGAAACCTTCAACTCGGTACCATATTTTGAGCCATATGTTGCTTCAATTGCATCAGTCAATAGTTTCGCAAAGTTTGCATCATTAGACGCAATGGACACATTTCCACTCGTTGTACCATTACCATCTCTGTGGATTACAATGTAGCCAGACTTACCTGCATAGTTCTTCATATCCTCCATTCCGGAATACAGGTCAACAGCCTTCTGTACGTCTGCGATCATCTGCTCATCCGCTGCCTTCTGAGCCTTGGGGATGTAGACGCTGACGCCGACGACGGCGACGGCGGCGAGAATTGCCATAATGGCAATGACTACGATCAGCTCGACCAGGGAGAAGCCGGCGTTATTCTTGCCGATGCGCTGCACGGTCTCGCTGAAATGCTTGCTCATGGAATTCGAGCAAAAGAGCTTTTTGAAAAAGTTTTTCATGAGATTTTTTCCTTTCGTGTATGTGTTTTCTCCGAGCCGCCCTATTTGGATTTGGGGCTTTTCGGAATTGACATGCCGAATCCTTGCAATTTTGGCGGCCGGCCAAAAAGACAAACAGACAGGCATATTAATATTTCATCATAATTATATCAGCAATCCCCTTTTTCGTCAACATCTATTCGTGGGTGATTTGGTGCATTTCGTGACGGGTTTGCGTGTATGTCGTACAAAAAGCCTCCCCTTCAGGGGAGGGGGACCGCAGTGAAGCGGCGCGCTGTGCCGCTTCGCGGTAGCGGTGGTGGGGTTGCCTCCCTCCGGGAGGGAGGTGGCATTTTGCAATCTGCAGGCACGGGGCGTTTCGGTTCGCAAAATGGCGGAAGGAGAATGCGGGCTGATGGGTTTGGTTAAACGCTCGGGGTAAAATGTTTTTTTACCGTTGGTATTTATAATGCTACCAAGGCTCAGGGGGATTTGTAACCCTCTGCTTGCGCTAAAGGGCGATGAAGCCTACGGGCAACCGGCGCAAGCCAAGCCAAAGAGCAGATGCCGAATGGCATCTGCTCTTTGACGAGGGTTCAAATCGTGGATCTACGACAATAAAAACCAAAGGGAGATCCTTGTGGATCTCCCTTTGGTTTTTATGGCGGAGAGACAGGGATTTACGAACCCATGTTTGCGCCAATGGGCGTTGCAAGGCGTTCGGGCATCCTGCGCAAACCATGCATATCGCGGCGCGAAGGCGCCGCTTATGCGAGGTTTCAAATGGTGCACTTTCACGATAAAAACCCAAGGGAGATCCTTGAGGATCTCCCTTGGGTTTTTATGGCGGAGAGACAGGGATTTGAACCCTGGTACCCGGTTGAGGGTAACACGATTTCCAGTCGTGCGCCTTCGACCACTCGGCCATCTCTCCATATTATCTTGACGACCCGTATATCATATCACAAAAAAAACGCGTTGTCA
>JAZULL010000057.1:0-2946 GCA_045603085.1 Eubacteriales bacterium
TTGGCTCACAGAACGACATGGCTACGATCCGACTTAGCGTGTTATCCTTGGCATCCGCATCCTCGTGAACCAGCACACCGGGACGTTTATTGAGCAGGATGATATTCTCATCCTCATACACGATCGACAGCTTGGGCACGATACGCGACAGCGCCCCGGTATCCTGCTCGGGAGAATCAAAAAATTCATCCCTGATAAACAGTTGGATCTCGTCCCCCTCGCAGAGCATGTAATTCTGCTGGGTTCTGGCTCTGTTGACCTTGATTTTCTTGGTGCGGATATATTTATACATCAGCGACATGGGAAGTCCCTTGACCGCTTTGGACAAAAACTTGTCCAGTCGCTGACCCGCGTCGTTTTTCTTGACGGTAAACGTCCGCATTGTTTCCTCCGAAGTGATAAAGATAGGGGGAGAAGCTGCTCTCTCCCCCGTAGACTAAAAAATCAAAGAGTGCCGAAAATTCTGTCGCCCGCATCGCCCAGGCCGGGAACGATATACGCGTGGTCGTTGAGGTGGTCGTCAAGTGCGGCGCCGTAGATGTCTACGTCGGGATGTGCCTTGAGCACCTTTGCAACGCCCTCGGGAGCGGCTACCAGGCACATAAAGCGAATGTTCTTGCAGCCCTTATTCTTAAGCAGGGTCAGCGCATCGATGGCAGAGCCGCCGGTTGCCAGCATGGGGTCAACCAGAATGACCATTCTGTCCTGAATGTCGGAGGGCAGCTTGCAGTAATATTCCACGGGCTGATGGGTCTCGGGGTCACGGTACAGACCGATATGTCCTACCTTTGCAACGGGAACGAGAGACTGGATGCCGTCCACCATGCCAAGACCTGCACGCAGGATGGGTACGATGGCGAGCTTTCTGCCCGATACCATTTTAGCGGTCATCTTGGTGATGGGGGTCTCGATGGTCACGTCCTGCAGGGGCAGATCGCGCGTCAGCTCATAGCCCATGAGCATGGAGATCTCGTTGAGCAGCTCGCGGAAATCCTTGGATCCCGTTTTCTTGTTGCGCATGATGGTAAGCTTATGTGTGATTAAGGGATGGTCGATCAGATGAAACTGGCTCATAGCAATTCTCCTTTAATTTAAATCTCTTCACAAAGTATTATACTACCCTTTCGACTATTTTGCAAGTACCCGCGATCATTTTTTACATTTGTTCTTTACTTTTTCACCCCGATATGCTAAAATAGACAACGATAAAGCATATCATGCCTACCAAGGAGAATTCCATGTCCGAAGCAAACAGAACAGTCGGCGTACTGACGCAGGGCTGTAAGGTCAACCAATACGAATCCCGCGCCATCGAGGAGGCTCTCGCCGCGCGCGGCTACGTCATGGGCGCCCCCGAGGCGTGCTGTGACGCCTATATTATCAATACCTGCACCGTGACTGCCGAATCCGACCGCAAGGCGCGCCAGCTGATCCGTCGCGTGCGCGCGCAGAATCCCGCGGCATTTATCATTGTCACGGGCTGCTTTGCACAGACCGATCCTGCAGGTGCTGCGCTGGACGGTGTGGACGCCGTGATCGGCAATGCGGAAAAAATGCAGGTGGTCGACGTGCTGGACGGCTTGTTTGCCAAGGGCGAAAAGAACGTCACGGCCTATACCGACGTGCCCGATATCGGGGATGCGCGCTGCTTTGAGCAGATGCAGATCACGTCCTTCGAGCGCACCCGCGCCTACGTCAAGATCGAGGACGGCTGCGAATCGCATTGCACCTACTGCGCCATTCCCGGAGCGCGCGGTCCCGTGCGCTCCAAGCCGCTTGCCGAGGTGCTGGACGAGGTGCGTCTGCTGAGCGCGGGCGGCTGTGCCGAGGTGGTGCTGACCGGCATTGAGACCGCCTCTTGGGGCAAGGATCTTGGAGAGGGTGACCTTGGCGACCTGCTCTTGGCGGTGGATGCCCTGCCCGGCATCGGTCGCGTGCGCCTTGGCTCACTTGACCCCTCGCTGATCAGACCAAAATTCGTGGACAAGATCGCAGATCTCGGTTCACTTGCACCGCATTTCCACCTTTCCCTGCAGAGCGGCTGCTCAAAAACGCTGGCCGCCATGAAGCGCAAATATAACGCCGATCAGGCCATGGCCGCGCTGGAGCTTTTGCGAGAGCGCATCCCCGGCGTGCAGTTCACCACCGACGTCATTGTCGGCTTTCCCGGTGAGACCGACGAGGATTTTGCGCTGACGCTGGCCTTTATCCGCCGCGCGCGCTTTTTGCAGATCCATGCCTTCCCCTATTCCGGTCGCAAGAATACTCCTGCCATCCGCATGCCAAATCAGGTGCCCATGCAGGTGCGCCGCGAGCGCGTGCATATCCTGCAGGCGGTGCAGGCCGAGATCCGCGACAGCCTGATGGCTGAGATCTTGCAATCCTCGCCCGAAAAGACCGTGCTGTTCGAGACCGACCGTGCAGGTCTTTCCACCGGCCATACCCCCGAATTTATTAAGGTCACGGTCAAGACAGACCTGCCGCTTGGCGGTCAGGTGCGCCGCGTGCGGCTGACCGGGGTGACACAGGACGGTGCCGAGGGCGTTCTTTTGGACTGAAATCCCCCGTCAATAGTGACAAAATATTGAAAAATCGGGCAATTCCGCGCTCCGATTTGGAAGAATTCACAAGGTTAAAAATTTTTCGGTTTTTTTTCGGAAAACTCTTGCAATTTGTTTTCTGTTGTGATATAATATCTCGTGCTGTGCTGTATCTTACGGCAAAAACTATGTAAAAATATTTTTTCTTGAATAGATGCACTACCATTTTGTGCAGAAGGAGGTGTCAAACATGGCAAAATGCAGTATCTGCGGAAAGGGCGTTGTTTACGGTGCTACCATTTCCCACTCTCACCGCAAGACTAACAGAACCTGGAAGCCCAACATTCGCAAGGTAAAGGCAATCGTAGACGGTACAAGTCGGAGGCCAAGCGGTCTTAGGAAGACA
>JAZULL010000058.1:0-27000 GCA_045603085.1 Eubacteriales bacterium
TGCCCATACCCCTATTATAAATTCTCCGATAAGGACATCACCCATACGGTGCAGCCCTCTTTGAATCGATGATCAAATCTTACTCTTGCTTTTTCCCGTCCAGGAACTTGTACACCAGCGCGGCAAGTGCACCGCCTACCAGCGGAGCCAGCAGGAACACCCATACGTTGGAAAGCGCCTCGCCACCCACGAAAAGCGCGGGACCGAAGCTGCGGGCAGGGTTGACAGACGTGCCTGTGAACGAAATGCCCAGGATATGTACCAGCGTCAGGGACAGACCGATCACGATTCCCGCAACGCCGCCGTTCTCCTTCTTGGAGGTCACGCCAAGGATGGCAAGCACGAAAACGAAGGTCAGGATCACCTCAATGAGCAACGAGAGCAGGATGTCATCTTTATAAAGTGCGTTTGCACCCAGACCGCTATCCTTACCCACAAATGCCATCAACGCTGCGGCACCTGCAATTGCACCTGCAAACTGCGCAACGATATACCCGGCAAAATCCTTGATGGACAGCTTGCCGCAGATCAGCATGGCCAGGGATACGGCAGGGTTGATATGGCAACCGGACACGTTACCGATGGAATATGCCATTGCAACGATGACAAGACCAAAGGCGAGAGCGGTGAGCAGATAGCCCGTGCCGTTGACGGCAGAGCAGCCGACAACTGCAGCCGTTCCGCAAGCAAAGAAGACAAGAACAAAGGTGCCGATGAATTCTGCCAGACATTTTTTCAACATGTTCATAACGTAGTACCTCCACATTTTTGATTTTGGGGAATTCGCTACTTTTATCATAGCACACAAACCACGCTGTGTCAACAAAAAAACGGTATTTCTACCCGGCAAATCGCCGCTTGCGGGATTTTGGAATCCTTGCAAGCGGCAATCTCTTTTTTTACTTGAATTTTACTTCAACCTCTCAATCAGCATGGGCACGGCCTCCTCAAAATTGACGCCGTACCAGTTGTGGTTTTCCTCAGCCTCGGTCAAACGGATGCTCTCAAAGGTGTAATCCGCCGCCACTGCGATGGACTGGGGCAAGGTCTTGCCGCGCATGAGTGCGCCCACGCAAGCGGATGCGAACACGTCACCCGTGCCGTGATAGGATACGGGAATATGCTTATGGTAATAGGAGAAATACTCGCCCGTTTGGCTGTTATAGCCCATCGCGCCAGTCATATCGTCCTGCAGGCTGACGCCGGTCAGCACGGCACACTTAGCGCCCATGGCGCAAAGCTTTTGCAAAACGTCCTTGACGTACGCCTCGTCGTAGCCCTCTGCCACGTAAGGAATATCCAGCATGAAGGATGCCTCGGTCATATTGGGCACGATAATATCCGCAACGGCACAAAGCTCTGCCATTTTATGGGCAAACGCCTCGTCAAAGCCGTAGTACAGCTTACCGTTATCGCCCATAGCGGGGTCAACGAACAGCAATGCACCGGAGAAATCCTTTGCCATCTGCTTGACCAGGTCGATCTGATCAAAGGAAGCAAGATAGCCGGTGTAGATGGCATCGAAATCAAAGCCCTCGCGCTTCCAATGCGCGGTGATGGGCGCGATCTCGCCGGACAGATCGTGCACGGTAAAGCCTTCCTTAAAGGCAGTATGTGTGGACAGTACTGCTGTGGGCAGAATAGCCGCCTCAACACCCATAGCGGAGATAATGGGCAGTGCCACGGTCAAGGAGCACTTGCCTACGCAAGAAATATCCTGTACTGTAACGATTCTTTTCATAAAAACACCTTCTTTTTATTGGAATATTCCGGTGGAAAGATATCTCTCTCCCCCATCCGGTAAAATAACGACAATATTTTTATTCTGCATGCCCTCTCTTGCACCGATCTCGCAAGCCGCCGCCAAAGCTGCGCCCGACGAAATGCCGCACAAAAGCCCCTCGGTTGTGCCAAGCAAGCGGCAGGCTTGTATGGCCTGCTCGGTGCTCACGCACACCACCTCGTCATACACGTCCGTGTCCAGCACCGCAGGCAGGAAATTTGCGCCAATGCCCTGGATGCCGTGCGCACCGCTATACCCTTTGGAAAGCAAGGGGGATTCAGCAGGCTCAACTGCGATAACGCGCAGGCCGGGGACGTGCTCCTTTAAAAACTTACCCGTGCCGCTGATCGTACCTCCCGTACCGACCGCCACGACCAGAAAATCCAGATCTCCGTCGGTCTGCGCAAGCAGCTCGGGGCCCGTGGTGGCGTAATGCGCCTGCGCGTTGGCGGGGTTGTCAAACTGCCCAAGGATCATGGCGCCCGGCGTCGTGGCCACGATCTGCTCGGCCTTTTCGATCGCGCCCTGCATGCCCTTTGCCGCAGGCGTGAGAACCACCTGTGCCCCTCTTGCGCGCATCAGGTCGATCCTCTCGCGCGACATATTATCCGGCATGACGATCACGGCCGCAAATCCGCGCGCCGAGGCCTGCGCCGCCAGCGCAATGCCGGTGTTGCCCGAGGTGGGCTCGACCACCGTGCCGCCCGGGGCAAGCCGCCCCTTGGCAATCGCGTCGTCCAGCATGAACTGTACGGCTCTGTCCTTTGCCGATCCCGCAGGGTTGCACCACTCACACTTGACCAGCAATTTGGCACAAAGCCCCAGCGCGCCGGGTAGGCGCGAGAGCAAAATCAAGGGTGTATTTCCGATCATAGCCGTCACCTCCGGGAAAAACTGACATTTATTATACCACATTTGGCAGGTAATTGCAAGACGTATGAAAAAGGAAAATGGATTTTAGCATTTTACCCATATTTTTACATCTGGGGAAACACATTTTTCGCATAGGCACAAACAAAAAACATTGTTTTTTGGGGGTGGTTGTGATATCATTAGTTGAAAGCACTTGAAATGCTTCAGCCTTTATGCTAATATAAACGAACTTGTTTTTTATAGCCGAAGCACTCGCTCCTTGGAGCGAAATTCATTGCGGGCTGTCTGTGACAGGCCGATACAGAAAGGAGTGATCGTATGTTACCGCTTGATACACTCTCGGACAAGGCGCTAAGGTCTTTACAAAGCGAGGGACTTGACCCCGAGGCCTTGGACGTGGTGCTCTATATGGATCTGGGACTTGACGCAAGGTTCGGACAGGTCTACTTGGCCGTCAGCGCAAAGGACGGCATGCTGTACCGCATCGGCACAGACGTGGAGCGTTTCCCTCTCACCTCCCTCTGTGACCCCTGCATTGACAATTTCACCACCTCTAACCGTCTGGTCGCCACACGCCATGAGGACGGCGACCTGCCGCCCGAGCAGGGCGGCGAGATGACCGACGAGGAGTTTGCCCGTGCGCGCGCCGATTACGACGCCCGCGGACAAGCCGTTGTCATTGGCTTCTGCACCAACTCCTGCAAGCGCAAGCTGCTGGCATTCGTCAACCTCTGGGAGAGATTGGCCAGAGGTGAGACACCTGCCGAGGACGACCCCATCTTTGAGCAATTCAACGCCAAATGCCCGGGGTGCGGCAAGCCCTTTGACGATCCGCTCCGCCGCATCTGCAAGGGCTGTACCAATAAAAAAGGAACGCTGCGCCGTCTGCTGGGCTATTTCGCCCCCTTCAAGCTGCAGCTGGTGACGGTGACAATCTGCCTCCTGGCCTCCACAGCCATTTCCCTGCTCTCGCCCGTCATCAGCGGCAAGATCCTATACGATCAGGTCATTGACCCCGCGGGCAGTCTGCACGAGGAAAAATACGTCTTTATCTTAGTCGGCGTGATCATCGGCCTTGCCATTCTCTCGCTTGGCATCCATATCATTCAAAGCCGCGCCAACGCCTACATGTCCACAGAGGTGACCAAGCGCATGAAGAACGATATCTTCCGCGCCATGAATCGCCTTTCGCTCTCCTATTTCAACTCCCAGCCCACGGGCAGACTGATCAACCGCGTCAATTACGATGCCGAAAAGGTGCGCAATTTCTTCATAAACGGCGTGCCCTATCTGATCGTGCACGGCTTGCAATTTGTCGGTCTGACCATCGTGCTCATGATCCTCAACCCCTACCTGACGCTCATGATCCTTGTCCCCGTGCCCTTTATCGTGCTGATCTTCAAATTCCGCCTGCCGCACCTGTGGAGATCCTTCTCCCGCGCATGGCGCGCCTCCTCCTCGCTGACCGGTGTGCTCAACGACTCTCTCTCGGGCATCCGCGTGGTCAAGGCCTTTGCCAAGGAGGACACCGAAACACAGCAATTCTACGGCTATTCCTCAAGGCTTATGCAGGCCAATCTGCGCGCCAATCTGATCGCGCTCTCCATCTTCCCCGTCATCTCTCTGATCATCGGTATGGTGGGCAATATGGTCTGGGGCGTGGGCGGTGTGCAGGTCATCGGACACCACATGACCTACGGCGATCTTTCCACCTTTGTCAGCTTCATGGGCATGGTGTTCGCCCCTTTGAACTTTTTCTCCAACTTTACCAATATGCTCACCGACACCCTCAACAGCGCTGTCCGCATGTTTGAGGTGCAGGATATGGTGCCCGAGATCACCGACGCGCCCGATGCCGTCGAGATCGGACACATCAAGGGCGATATTGAATTCAAGGACGTGAATTTCCATTACAATCCCAACCGTCCCATCCTCAAAAACGTCAGCTTCAGGGTTCACGCGGGCGACCGCGTAGGGCTTGTGGGGCACACGGGCAGCGGAAAATCCACCGTTGCCAATCTGATCACGCGTATGTATGACGTGGTCAGCGGCTCTGTCACCATCGACGGCGTGGACATCAAGCAGATCAAGGGGTCTTCTCTGCGCGGCGGCATTGCCATCGTTTCGCAGGAGATCTTTATCTTCCGCGGCACCATTGCCGACAATATCCGCTACGGCAGACCCGATGCCACCATGGCCGAGGTGATCGCCGCCGCCCGCGCCGCCAACGCGCACGATTTTATCATGGCACTCCCCGAGGGCTATGAGACCCAGGTTGGCATTGGCTCACGCTCGCTTTCGGGCGGCGAGAGACAGCGCGTTTCCATCGCGCGCGCCCTTTTACTGGACCCCGCCATTCTGATTCTGGACGAGGCCACCGCCGCCATGGACACCGAGACCGAGCACCAGATCAGCACCGCGATCGATAAGCTGATCGAGGGCAAGACCAGCATCAGCATCGCGCACCGCCTCTCCACGCTCAAAAATTGCAACTATATCATGGCCATGGAAAACGGTGAGCTGGTGGAAATGGGTACAGCCGAGGAGCTGATGCAAAAAGAGGGCGTTTACTACAAGCTCTGGACGTTGCAAAACGACCAGCTGACCAAGGTCATGCAAGGTAAATAATGGAGGTAATTATGCAAGAGCAAGCACTTTTCGAAAAACGTGTATCGATACCGCTCACACCCGAAAACGCCAGGTTTTCTCTGTGTGCAGGTGGGCTTCTTTCGCTTTCTCTGTCCTCCCCCGACGGCACGGTGGAGGAATTTGAGCGCGTCATTCCCGTGCGCGCCTTCCCCATTACCGATCCCGATTGCTACATCTGCATCCGCGAGCCCGATGGAAAAAAGAACGGTCGCGGCGAGGAGATCGGCATGATCGAGCGTCTTGCCGACTTTGACGAGCAGGCGCAGGAGCTGATCCTTGCCGAGCTGGATCGCCGTTACTTTACCCCCATGATCAAGAAGATCCATTCCCTGCACGAAAAATTCGGCTACCTCTACTTCGACGTGACCACCGATGCGGGTCGCTCGGAATTCATCATGTCCAATCCCACAAACAGCTTCCGCACCTTAGAGGACGGCAGAGTCTTTATGTACGATATCGACGGCAACTGCTTCTGCGTGCCGGGACCCGACGCGCTGGACAAGGCCAGCCTGAAGAAGATAGAGATCTATCTCTGACGGAGGCCACTTATGAAGCTTTTATACGACCTTCCCGCGGCCGATCGGGCGGCAATGGATGCCGCAGGCGGCGGAGATGAAAAGATACTGTACTGTATTCCCTACGAATACGAGGAGCACCGCATGGTGGACGGCTATATCGTGCTGACCGCCTCTTCCCTGTATAAGCTATGCAACGGCTCGCTGATCGGCAAATGGGAGATTGGCCGCATGAGCGAATTTTCGGTGGAGATGCTGTACGGCTGCGGCGCGTTTTACGCCAAGCACGACGGGAGCAGCATGCTGATCTGCCGCTTCTCCAACGGAAAGAGCATGACGCGCTACACCGTGCTGGCACATGCCTGCGAAATGGTTGCGGGCGGCAGGACAGAAAATCTGCCCACGAGCGATGAACCGGAACGCTACTGCCCGGGGTGCGGCAGACCCTTTATCCGCAACACCCACATCTGCCCCTACTGCCAAGACAAAAAGAAGATCTACGTCACGCTCTGGCAGATGACCGCGGGCATGCGGCTTTGGATCATGGCACCGCTCCTGACCGCGGCATTCGCGCTTTGCCTGACCTTTATCGCCCCCTATTTTCAGGAAATTCTGATCAACGATTTCATTCTTGCCGAAAATCCGCTATCCATGGACTCGTGGCAGGATTGGCTGTGGATGTTTGTGCTGGTATCGGGCGCGATCGTCTCGATCGACGTGCTGCACCGCATACTCAACATCGTACAAAGCCGCATCTCGGCTGTGACCGGCGCGCGCTTCACCCGCATGCTCCGTACCCGCCTTTTTGAAAAGATACAGTCGCTTTCCATGGCGTCGGTACAGAAAAAATCCACGGGCGACCTGATGGGACGCATCAACAACGACGTCAACGTGGTGCAGAATTTCGTGGTGCATCTGCTCCCGACCTATTTTGCACAGCTGGTATCGTTCATCGTGGGCTTTGTGCTGATCGTCGCCATGAGCTTCCGCCTTGGCGTGCCCGCGCTGGCACTCTACATCTTCCTGCCCCTTCCCATCGTGCTGTACGCTATATGGAAATTCAGAGGAAAAATGAAGCTCCGCAACCGCCGCGCATGGATGCTGGGCAGACGTACCAATCTGACCCTGCAGGACACCTTGAGCGGCATCCGCGTGGTCAAGACCTACGGCCGCGAGCAAAGTGCCATTGACGCCTTTGCCGATTGCACCCGGAAGCAGGCCAAACAAAACCTTTCCAACGCAAGACTTTTCGATATGGTGTTCCCCGTGCTCGGCTTTGTGCTGCGATTTGGCAGCTACCTGATCTTGTGGCATGGCAACCTGCTCTTGTTCCGCGGCGCGCTGGGCGTGGGTACGCTCAACCGCTTTAACACCTACACCGGCATTATCTACGCGCCCCTGATGCAGATCACCACCATTCCCCGTAACATTTCGGAATTCATGACCTCGTTTGGCAAGATCATGGAGATCCTTGAGGAAGAACCCGAAATCGCCGACCGCGAGGAGCCCCGCGATATCACCCTGCAGGGTGCTGTCAGCGTCAAGCACATCACCTTTGGCTACGAGAGTGCCACGCCCGTGCTCAAGGACGTCTCCCTTGAGGTCAAGCCGGGCGAGATGATCGGTATCGTGGGTCATTCGGGATGCGGCAAGCCCACGCTGATCAATCTGATCATGCGCCTTTACGACCCCGCCGAGGGCTGCATTGAATTTGACGGCGTTGACGCCAAGGATCTCAGCCAGACTGCCCTGCGCTCGCAGATCGGTGTGGTATTGCAGGAGACCCATCTGTTTTCGGGCACGGTGCGCGACAACATCCGCTACGCCAAGCCCGAGGCCACCAACGCTGAGGTGATTGCCGCCGCACGCGCCGCCAACGCACACGATTTCATCATGTCTCTGCCGCAGGGATATAACACAGTGGTGGGTGAGAAGGGCTATTCCCTCTCGGGCGGTGAGCGACAGCGCGTGGCCATTGCGCGCGCACTGATCCACAATCCCAAGATCCTGATTCTGGACGAGGCGACGGCCGCGCTTGACACCGAGACCGAAAAGATGATCCAGGATGCCATTGATGGCATGACCGAAAACCGCACCGTGTTTGCCATTGCGCACCGTCTTTCCACCCTGCGCAACGCTGACAGACTGCTGGTGCTTGACCACGGCGAGGTTGCCGAATGCGGCACGCACGTCGAGCTGCTGGAAAAAAAGGGCATCTACTACAAGCTGGTCATGGCGCAGGCTCGTGCCGCGCTGGAAAAAACCGGCGGGATGATGTAATTTAGCAAACAAAAAAGAGAGGACAGGAATGTCCTCTCTTTTTATGCAAGTACGATCACTTCGTTTTCTTCCGAAAGTCCGGTTACCGTACATCCCTTTTCCGAAGCATACAAAATATGCTCAAGGATTTCTGCCGTGATTCGTTCACCGGGCGCCAAAAGCGGAATGCCGGGAGGGTAACACATAACAGCCTCGCCGCAGATCATGCCCTCGCTCTTAGCCAGCGGCATACTCTTTTTCTTGGCGTAAAACGCATCTCTGGGCAACACCACCACTGTCGGAGATACGTACTCGTAGGTAAAGCGCATGGGCTGCTGCTTACCGTATTTTTCGCGAATATCCGCAAGCGCCTCTACCAGTCGTTCATAGTCCGAAGGCTCATCTCCCATGGTGGAAAGTGCCAGCACGTTAGCCGCATCGCCAAATTCCAGCTGAACACCGTATTTGTCTCTGAGCAAGGAGTACACCTCAATGCCCGCAAGTCCGATATGAAGCGTATTGACGGACAGCTTGGTACAGTCGAAATCAAACACCGAATCTCCATCCACAATGTCTCGCCCAAACGCAACGTAGCCTTCGATTGCATTGATGCTCTCGCGCGCTTTGGCAGTCATCTCCAGCTGCTTTGCCAACACTTCTCTGCCACAGGTCGCCAGATATCTGCGCGCCAGATCCAGGGAGGCTAAGAGCAAATAGGATGCACTTGTCGTTCTGGTCAGATTGAGAATGTTGGTCACGTGGTCTCTTTGGATGCCGGAGCCGGCAAGCAGGATCGCACTCTGCGTAAAGGAGCCACCGGTCTTATGCATGCTCACCGCCGCCATATCTGCACCGCATTGCATCGCGGATACCGGTAATCCGTCACCAAAGTAAAAATGTGTTCCGTGTGCCTCGTCCGCAAGCACCATCATGCCGTTCCGATGCGCCAGACGGACAATTCCCTCCAGATCCGAACACACACCGTAATAGGTAGGATTGTTGACAATGATCGCCTTGGCATCGCGGTTTTGGGCAATGCAGGTCTCCACGTCCGAAAGTGACATGCCCAAAGAAATACCGATTTGTGCATGCACGCGGGGATTGATGTATACCGGAACGGCTCCCGCCAGAATGATCGCATTGATCACGCTGTAGTGCACGTTACGCGGCAAAATGATCTTATCCCCCGGTGCACAGGCACACATGACCATCGCCTGCACAGAGGCAGTCGTACCGCCCACCATGAAAAAGGCGTTTGCTGCGCCAAAGGCCCGGGCAGCCAACTGCTCAGCCTGAAGAATCACACCCCTGGGCTGACAGAGATAGTCAATGCTCTTGCGCGAATTCTTATCCAGCGACACGCAAAGCTCTCCGAAATATTCAGTCAGATACGCCGCTCTGCCCTTGTGGCCGGGTACGTCAAACGGTACGTAATCCGCTTTTGCTTGTTCAAATAGCGCCTGCGCCAAAGGCGCCGAGAATTGGTCCATAGATTTGCTCTTTCTGCGGAAGATCACTCCGCCTGGGTTTTTTTCGGAGTATAGAAATCCAACCAGAATTCATACATCTTTCTGGCGTTTTCAAAATACTCGGAGAGATTTTCCACGTCCGTCCAGTACTCGTCCGTAAAGCCCTCGCACTGGATGGCGCAAAGACCCGAAAACATATCAAAATAAAACGGAAACGCCTTGCACAACGTGGGGCTGCACTGATAAATGGAGCAACGGCCGTTTTTGAACGCCTTGCAGGTTCCGTCCGGCTCCAGTGCCATCTTGTAGTAAGGCTTCTGCATTTCCTCGGAATAGCCCTCTTCAATCAGGTTGGAATATCCGTTTTCATACAGCCTTTCATAGTCCTCATCGGTCAGTACAATCTCGTCGAAGGGACGCTTGTCAATACTGGTCAGCTCCTTGGTCACTCCTGCAAACGGGCCACAGCAACTATGCTCACAATAATGCATTTTACAGCGGAAGTTGATCTTTCCGTTGGCAATCTTTAATTCTCCCATTTCATTCCTCCTGTTGTTCTTCCGGACGGAACAAATGGTGATTGATCATCAACGGATTGACCATCCAGATGCCATCCTCGCCGGTCGTGCGATAGTTGGGGATACAGTAATAATCATCCGGCGTCAGACGCTTGGAAGAAAAGATGTAATGCGTTCCGCGCTTATCTTCACCTTTATCGCGCAGAATCTCATAGCCCATCAGCGCAATATTGTCACGCTTGATCTTGGTCTCCTTGACCGAAGCGATCAACGGATAAATACAACGTGATACTTCATAGACGTCACTGTGGAAAACAGCATCAATCTTATCGCCTTCCTTCCAGTCAAACTCTGAGCCGTCATGAAAGTTGCCGTTGCCAAACTTCAAAAGCGCATAGAAATTTGCAACTGCCAGCTCAAAATTATTATAGCTGCGCTGCTCATAAAAGCCTTCCTCGTGATCTAAAATCAGCAGGCGTTTCAATTCTGCCTCGATCGCTTCCTCGGTTGTCAGATAGTGATCATCGCCCAAAGCAAGCACCTTCTCAAGGATCTTACCGGTTGCCGCCTTTTGCTCCTTTGTATACACGCTCATATCGTTGATGATTCTTCTGGCGTATGCTTCAACGTTCTCTTTTTCCAGATTAATCGGAACGATCTTACGGTTGATCGATTCATCAAGGCAGAACAGCAATTCGCGGCACACAGCACTGCTGACCATAGAATTGGGGCTGACGAAATACATCACGGCTGCGCAATCCTCATCCGCAATTGCCTTTTGAAGCTCTGACCACCAATTATCGCCTCCCTGAAGACGATTTTTATCCATGACCACGTGGAATCCCTGCTTTTGCCATTGCACAACGTACGGATTGACGCGTTCGTAATCCTGACGCGCATAACTGACGACAACCCACTTTTTCGTGACGATTTGTGCGGGCCGGAACTCCTGTTCGGTATCAAAGAAATACTTGATATTGCTGATAAATCCATTTAGCTTTTCAACGTCACAAATCGAATCTCGCCCAAGGGCTTTTTGAATTGCGTCGTGACCCTGCGAGTCCTGCACCAGATGCTCCAGAGCGTCAAAAAGCTCCAGGGTATCCAACAGATAGTTCTGCTGACGGATGCGAAGAACCTCTTGACGGAACGTGGTTTCATCAAAATCCGCTCCGCTTACCATCAAGGCACCATACATTTCGATCAAAAACGACAGCACGTCATTCAGGTCGGACTTCAAGGTCGCCGTGGGATTCTTGATCATGCTGAAATAATCGTCGATTGAGAGAATGGTCTCCTCGTCAGCAAACAAATTATCGGCATGAATGCCCGCAGCCTTGAGGATGTAATACGCTCTCCACTCAGCCGAAATAGCACGCTCACGCTTGCGATAGCGAGGATGATCGGGAGGCACTATGCCTGCAAGCTTTTCCAAGCGCTCGTGAATGATGCGCTCGCATTCGCGCTCATAAGATTCTCTCGTTTCTTGCGTAATACCGCCCTTGCCATCCTTCTCCATTTTGACAAATCTTGACATATATTCGTCAAACAGATCGTCACCATAGGTGTGAGCCGGACTATCCATCAGCAAAGCACGCATGGTCTTGAACACACCGAATTCGATATAAAGGCCGTACAGTACTCGTTCAAAATTCGTTTTATTGACCGTTGCTCTCTGATCGATGCTTCTGCACATGTCGAGATCGTCCTGCAACATATGTAACAGCTTCCTTTTCACATCCGCACTCGGTGTATTCAGTATCGGAATGTCCTGTTTGTGTCTCCAGAAGTCCAACAATACAGATTTGGTCATCTCGGTGATACGCACCAAAAAGGCCATATTGCACAGATAGTCATCCATCTCGTACCAATCCGTATCCATACCGAGTGCACGACAGATCTGGTACAGATTTTCATCTCTGGGTACATGACGGCGCACGGTTCGGTAATTCAGGGCTTTGGTGGTTTTGGCAGTATGAAGCTCTACGAAACCAAACAAAAGATCGCCGTTCTTTTCGCCTCGCTTCACTGAGACCAGCGCCATACCCTCATTGGTAAAGCTCTCTACAACTGTCTCTCCCCTTGCATGCTGCTGCACACAATAGATGAAGGGAGCGCAATGCACCGTAAAGCGTTCGCTGTTCATGTCGGCCGGATCTACGGGAAAAGAAAACTTCATCTGCGCCAGATCCACTTCGGCACGTGCAAGCAAATAGAAGGAAGAAAACAGTGTCATGTACCGTTGCTCGTTCATCACAAAGCTGTCACGGTTTCCGGGGGTTTTTCTTTCCTTGAGCTTCAAGTGCAACGAATTCAGAATTTGTCTGCCATTGGCGTCCAAAAACTCCTCGGCATCAAACAGAAACGAAAACACTTCGCTTTCGTTTTCTCTTGTGGACGCAGTCTTATCATCCTCATTGGGCCAAAACGTTCTGACGGCACGGCGAAGACGGGGAGAACATTTCAACTCATCTACCGTACAATCGCGGTGGATGGCCAATCCGATCACGTACGCCTGAACCAGAGCTCTGTAAAACATGCAAAAGCGTGTCAGCGGTCCATCCCACATCTTGGAGGACAAAAGCTCTGCCTGTACGTCAGGACTTTCCGTTAACAACAGAGACGCTATTGACGGTGTCATCACACCACTCTGAACTATTTTTTGATATGTTAACATAAACGCCTCACTAAATATCGGAATTCGCTCTCAGTCGTTTAGCCAGTTCCTTATAAGTCTGATACGCCTGCCGCGCATCGTTGGGCATAGAGGGATTGTACTTTTCGTACTTTGCCAGCACCTCTCTCGCCTCTTTGCTCAAACCCTGGCAATCCTTTTCTCTGAGCGGAGTGCCCAGAATCATCTCTCTCCATTTGAACAGATCCACCTCTCCCAGCGCGCGGTCGGGGCTACAGAAATACGAATCGATCAGAACAGACAAATCGTCATTACCCACGATGCTGTGCAGTTTTTTGAAGCTTTCAGCGCACAAAGGATTATTGGCAGCGTTCTTGGGAACAGCAGTGGGAAGAACGATAACGGGCTTTTGGCCACAAGGCTTATCCTCGCAGGACTCTTCCAGAACGCTTCTGTATTTATACAGGTTGGTTTGTGTTCCCAGCGCGAACTGCATGGTCGGACGCATACAATATACAATCACATCCGATACGGAATGCAGAGCGTGGGCAGAGCTCTGCGTACCTGCACCGCAGTCAAAAACAACTGCAGCGCAACCCATTTCCTTGCATACCTTAACCAAAAGACTGGGGCCGTTTCCGATTTCTTCGGGATCATAGAGCGATGCCGAGGAATTCATCTGCACCTTAGTCTCGTCGCTGTTCACGTCCACACCCAAAAACCTGACGGTTCCGGGCTCGCACTGATAAAACTCCGACAAATCGCTAAAGGTATACTCCGGCAAAAATTCCTTGATGACCTTTCGCTGCGCCAAACGTCTTTGCTCACCACTCACATCGCTCTGGCTGAGTTCCTGTAACTTGGCAAAAAGTCTGCTGGGCGGGAACAGATTGATCAGCTTTTCAGCTGATTCTCTCTCAATACCCAATGGGTCTGCGCTGATGCTCTCATAGTCCACAGCGGCTTGCAGAATTGCTTTGAGCAGTTTCTTTTCAGTGGGAGTTACCTCCACGTCCGACAGATATTCATAATTAGAGGAGCTGGTCAGCTCGTCCAGCTTTTTAACCAAGGACGTCACGTCACCGGGAAGCAGGGCCAATTTTTTTGCATCGTTGCCGTAACCGAACGCCTTTCTGCACTCAACGTCATTGCCGCCGGAAAGCAGTTGGGTGGTAGATACAGCAATATTGGAAATCCGCTTGTTCAAGCCAAAGAAGAAGGTCAAGCCGGCGCTTTCCAAGTCAGCATCAACCACAAGAATCGGACGTTCCGGCGAAGCTCCTAATTCCGAAATCAGATGCTGTACGGTGTTCATTGCCGTAGTACTGCGTCCTGAACCGCCTTTATACGAATAAAAGGTATAGCATTTTGTCATGACATTTTCCTCACACATTTACTTGGTACAGAATATTGATCCCGAGGGATTATTCTATTCTCTTCACCGCATCATACAGATTGAGCAGATTCTTGTTCGGCTTCTCCAGATCTTCATATGCGCGCTGACGAACTTTCTTTACCAAATTGGTATACTTATTAGCCTTGTCCTCCACTTCTATTTCCCGAATTCTTCCGCCTGCCAGCATTTCCTGCTGAATCATCATCTTGGACAGGAAGTTTAAGAGATTGATCAGTGCAAGGGCCGCTTTTTCTTCATCACAGCCGTCTGCAGCCAACGAGCTGTATCCGCTCAGATCGGAGCAAAGCTCCGTGATGTAGTCGATGACCTGCTGGTGAACAAGCATGCCGGAAGCCTTGGGCGGCACGTTCACCTGTGCAGAAACGGCCTCTGCAACAGCGCTTGCAATCAGGCGCTTGCCCTCGGCGCTGTTGAAATACTCGGAAATCTTACGGTTGAAATACTCGTCCATCTTGGCATCGAAATACTCAGCCATTTTCTGTTCCATTGCCAATTCAAATGGAGACTTTTCCACTTTAATGACAGTTTCTACCACGACCTCGGGTGTCTGCTCGTTCTCGGGCTTTTCCTGTTCCTTTTCCACATAGAACTTGTTGATGTAGTCATAATAGTCTACAATGGCCTCGATTGCGCGCTCGGTAACGGGCAGGCTGTAAGACATATTGTCCCACAGATTCACAACCAGAGCATCCTCATCCTCTTCATCCTCCACACTGACGCAAACGTCCTTACAGATATCCGCAAACAAGCGGTCAATCGCAACGTCAGTTTCCTCGGATACGTAGAAACGGTAGTTAATATTGGCTCTGAGTGCCATAGGCTTCAAGGACGGGTCACAAATTGTGGGGGGATTTCTGACACCCTCACGCAAATACGTGGCAGTCGTCTGCAAACCGCTCTCACCGTGTCTCCAATATACCGAAAGCTCAGACTGTACCGAATCCCAGAACTGCAGTCCGGTTTCGGCTGCCTTACCGTACTGGGAGCGGGTAGCGAAAATTGCAGGCTCGATCAGAGAAGAGATCAGGTCTGCCTGGTGACCTTCCTCAAAATAATACTTCAGATTCTCCTGATTCATCAGGGCGTTGGTGCGGTAGTAATCCACAAGTGCGGCCAGCTCGCTCTCACTTTTGATGATTTCGGCATAGCGCAGATCCGCACCCGCGGTGGTCATCATGTCGATGAGGTAGTATGCATAATAGAGGTTAAGATACGCTTTGACAGCGCCTCCCTCCTCATAAGCGCGACCATCATGCTCCCACATACCGAGATGTGCTCTTTGGGATTCACTCATGACGTTGCATTCTGCCAAAGCGGGCAGCAGCGGCAGACAATCCTTCAGCAGATATTCCTGAAGTGCCTTGCGACAGCTCTTCATGCTCTCCACAACGTCATAGCCCAGCTTCTGATTCAGATAGTTAATCGTGGCATCATCAGTACCCATAACGACTTTTTTACCGGAAGTGGTGTCAACATCCTTGCCGAGCTCGTCCGTGATATAGTCGAAAAAGTCAGCAATCGTTGCGCTTACGGAGTAGGTGAAGTACAGCGATCTTTCCGCCTTGGGATCGGCTCTGAATCCCCACGTACCGTCACTGCGCTGGCCGCCCAAAATCTGCTTAAGACCTGCTGCCATCATCTCCATAACGGCGTCCTTGGTCTGTTCGTCGATCTTCAGCGCGCCGCTTCTTTCGGCATAAACCGCCAGAATAGCAGAAGACACACTCCAGGTAATGGCATCAGTATAGCCATATTCTTCATCGAACAAGCCTTTCATTTTCTGCGCATTGATGTACGGTGTTACGTTAAAGCCGTTCTTGCTGAAGTCGCAGACCTTATTGAGTGACTCCAGAATAATCTCCTGCAGCTCCTGCTTATCCTCTTCAGTAAGAACGTTTTTCTCATCCTTGAAGGCAACAAGAAGCAGCAGCAATCCGGTCAGACCTATGCCTTCCGTGATCAATCCTCCGCCGGGATGATTCAATCTCTGGCAATCCAGATAATTTTTATCCGTAAAGAAACCTTGCGTACGACGTTCATTGAGCAACGCCGTCTTGGTCTTCTTCGCAATGTCAAAAAGTAGCTCGAATTTCATAGCATTCTCAGCAGTCATAATCGTCTCCTATCTGCGCGCATGCGCCCCCAACAGTCGTATTTGGGTAAATTTTGTCATTTTTTATTATATCATAGCGTTTGTTAATTGTCAATAATAAAAGCCGGAGCGTCATATTTTTCTATCACTGTTGCCATGCGAAGTATTGCTTTTTTTCGGCAAATCCTGTATAATGGAGGTATCAACAACCAAGGAGTCACGACATGAAACAAGTACACCTGATCTGTAACGCGCATATCGACCCCATCTGGCAATGGGACTGGCAGGAGGGCGTTGGCGTGGTGCTGTCCACCTTCCGCTCGGCTGTCAATCTCGCGCATGATTTTGATTACGTTTTCTGCCACAACGAGGCAACCGTCTACAAGTACGTTGAGGAATACGATCCCGTACTGTTTGAGGAAATCCGCGCGCTGGTCAAGGCGGGCAAGTGGCATATCATGGGCGGCTGGTATCTGCAGCCCGATTGCAACATGCCCTCGGGCGAGAGTCTGGTTCGTCAGGTGCTGGAGGGCAAGCGGTATTTCAAGAGCCGCTTTGGAGTCTTCCCCACCACCGCCATCAATTTTGATTCCTTTGGACACAGCCGCGGACTTGTGCAGATCATTGCCAAGTGCGGGCAGGACAGCTATATCTGCTGCCGTCCCGATTCCTATGCATGCCCTCTGCCGCCCAGACAGTTTATCTGGGAAGGCTTTGACGGCTCGCGCATCAAGGTCATGCGCGCCTTTGACGGCGGCTACTCCTCCCCCATGGGCAGATCCTTGGAGTCGATCATTGCTAAGGCGAACTCTCAGCCTGAGGACACGGTCTGCGTGCTGTGGGGTGTGGGCAATCACGGCGGCGGTCCCTCCCGCAAGGATCTGGCCGACATCCGCGACTACATGAAAGAGGGAGACAGTCTTTATCTGATTCATTCCACCCCCGAGCAATTCTTTGCAAGCATTGATCCAAAGGACGTGTTTGATCAGCCACTCCGCATCTCGATGCCGGGCTGTTACACCTCGATGGGCAAGATCAAGCGGAGGCACGTGCAGCTGGAAAACGAGCTTTACGTAGCCGAAAAAATGATCAGCGCCGCCTGTATTTCGGGCGCGCTGGATCACTATCCCGAGCAGGAGTTTCACGACATTACCGAGGATCTGCTTAACGCTGAATTCCACGACGTGCTCCCCGGATCCTGTATTCAGTCGGGCGAGGATAACGGCCTGAAGCTGCTGGATCACGGTCTGCTTGCAGCCGAGCGTCTCAAGACCCGCGCATTTTTCGCGCTGACCGGCGGTCAGCAGGTTGCCGCCGAGGGTGAATATCCCGTGCTGGTCTATAACCCCACCGCACAGCACCTGCGCGAGAACGTGGAATTTGAGCTGATGCTGGCCGATCAGAACTGGACAGAGTCGGTAACCGAGATCATCATCAAGGACGAGCACGGCAATCAAATTTCCTCTCAGCGTATCAAGGAAGAGAGCAACCTCAACCTTGACTGGAGAAAGCGCGTGACCTTTATGGCCGATCTGCCGCCCATGAGCATGCGCCGCTATAGCGCATACACCTACGTCACCGAGCGCTCGCCCAAAAACGTCTCGGATGATCTGGTTTTTGACAACGGCCACAAGCGCGTGGTCATTGACCGCTCGACGGGTCTGCTCTCCTCGTTCTGTCTGGACGGTGTGGAATACGTCAAGAACGGATTCTCTCTTTGCATGTTTGACGACAATCCCGACCCCTGGGCAATGCAGCCCTTCCAGCTTGCCAGACTGGGCACAAATGAGCGGCCCTTCTCGCTCTCTGCGTCCCCCGACGGCGTATTCTCGGGTCTTTCGTCGGTCTCGGTCATCGAGGACGGCGAGATCTACCTGGGCGTCGAGGCGTTGTTTGATTGCGACAACACCCGTGCTCGCGTGCTTTACAAGATCTATAAAAACAACGATCTTGTGGACGTGGACGTCACGCTGTTTCTTGGCGATATCGATTGCTTCGTCAAGCTCAAGGTGCCCTTTGCAAACGAGGGAGAGCTACTGGGACAGACCGTATTTGGCACCGAGCCGCTTTATACCGATGCACGGGAAAACGTATCCCAGCGCTTTATCGCCATGCAGCACGAGGGGGGCAAATGCACGACTGTGCTGAACAATTGCATCTACGGCAGCCACTATGAGAACGGCGCGCTCTACCTCTCTTTGTGCCGCGGTGTCAGCTATTGCGCCCACCCCATTCCCGGCAGAGAGATCATCCCCACCGACCGATTTATCAAAAAGATCGACCAGGGCGAGAGCAGCTATTCCTTCCGCCTTGGCGTATTTGACCGCAACGATCTGGAAAACGCGGCGCAACGCTTTAACCACAAGCCCTTTGCATGCAACGTATTTCCCACCGGCAGTATACGTCCGTCCGTTAAGCCCTTCTCGATCTCGCTTGGCGACGACGCCATCAGCCTTGTCACGCTCAAGCGCGCGGACGATACCAAGGACACCTATATCCTTCGTCTGTTCAACAACACCCCGCATGCGCGCAAGGCAGCTCTTGCCCTGTGCGGAGCCGAGCTGGTCCTTGGCTACGTTCCCTACGAGGTCAAAACCGTGCTTTATCGAGACGGCAAGCTGACCGAGTCGAAAGAGATGCTGATTTAAAACAAAAAAAGATCAAGCAGAGGTGCTCTTCGAGACACATCTCCTTGATCTTTTTTATTTATCTGTTATCATAAACCTGCATGATCTCTTCTGCATTGGCAACGTGCAGTACGTATTCTCTTCTTCTGACGTCGCCGCGCTTGGTGATCACGTCCGCTCCTATATCGATGCGGTTGCCGTGCCGCTCAAAATGCTGTATCTGATCAAAGCAGAGGTCAAACCTTTTGCCGCGGGAATCTCTGCCGTATATACCGTCGGTCGTGACGGTGACACCGCCGATGCGGTATATGATCAGCGTTAAAATCCCGCCACAGCTCACAAGCCATCCCACAATGCCGGACAGAACGGCGAGCAACAAACCAATCAGGGGCGTCCAGAACAGTACGGTTCCAACAGCGTGAGCAACCGCAAAAAATGCCACCAGCATAAGCACACGAAGCACGGTATATTTCGTCCCGATGTCGGCCAGCAGCTTGATCTGCCCTTTCTTGGCAGTCCCCGGAGATTGATGCTTATACATATCACGTCCATCCTTTTGTCAGGTTTTCTCCATTATATGACAAAATCCCCGCAATGTCAACAGAAATTTACGCAATACGCTTATTCCGGCACGATCACGTCGTCGCCCTCGATCAAAACCCCCTTGGAAATGCTTGTAACGCCCGTGATCAGATTTTCGTCCCGGGTGATAACCCCTCCACGGAAAGTCACCACGACCAGCATTCCCTCTTCCAGCTCAGCAAGACAACGCCGGACCCGCAGATCCGAGGTGGACACGCGAAAGATCATGCCCTCGCTCTCGTCAACACACATCACGCTGTCATCGATATAGACGTAACCGTTCTCGACCTTGACCAGCGTACCCGCAAGATTGTATTCGTAAGGCTCCATCTCTTTCGGAGTGGAATTTTCAGTAGCGTATACAATGATATCGGCAGCGGCATCCTCACCGATCTCGTAAACGTAGGCGTAATCAAACACATTGGTCCAAAGATAGCCGTCGGTTGTGATATACATGGCATTTTTATAAACGCCAAGCACGTCCGAGGTCACGGTAAAGGACAGATAATCCTTGCCCGCTGTGCTCCAGCCATCGCTGTTCTCCACCGCAGCCGCGTCACGGCAGGTGGCCAGCACCTCGAGAATATACGCGTCGTCGGTCAGCGCAAAGTATTTATCTTCGCGACCTTTTTCATAGGTGGAAAAACGGCTCAGCTGCAGAATATCGGTCAGATGATACAGATCGTCCAGCTCGCCAAGCGTTTGCGGCTTGTCGGAAAAATCACCTCTGTATACGTAATAGTTGCTGTCCAGACCGATCGCGATCAGCTGCTTTTCAGGCATGCCCCTAAGGCTGTATACCTCAAAGCCAAGATAATTGCCAAGCTTTTTCCCCAAAAACGATTGGTCAACCGTCCTGCCCGAGCAGCGGTACTCGCGCAAGGCCCAGATCACGGTGCGGTGTTTTTCCGCCACCGTCATATACTCGGCAGGCCAATCCCGGGCCGATTCTGCCCCCATCAGCGCAACGTCCTTGTAGTTGCGGTCAAGATCCCCCAGCGAAAGCTGAATGCCTGCGGGCATCAGATCCATGGGAGGCTGCGCCTCCTGCTCATTCAACATCATGGGCAACACCAATGCAAAAATCAACGTCACCGCTCCAACACTCGCCGCCAATACACCCCACCTGCCCCACGGGCGCCTTGCCGTACACACGGGCTCTGCGGCCGCGGCGGTGATCAGATCATCGTCTATTTGTCCAACCGATCTTGCAATTTTCGGTATTTTCATATCGTAATATTCTCCCCTTTCAAATACTCCTTGAGTCTGTTTCGGGTGTGGTACAGCATGCTCTTGACCTTGCTTTGGCTAAAGCCGTAACGCTTGGCGATGATCTCCACCGAATCGAAGAAATAATATTTGCGGATAAAAACGTTGCGCGCGTCCTCTTTCTCGGTGCGCAGAAAATCGCTGATCAATGCCGCGATCTCTCCCTCGTCCCGATCATCGGCTGCGCACTCGTCCGGTAAAATCTCCTCCAGCTCGGATAAGGAAACGGTCACGGCGCGGTCACGCTTTTTCCTTGACAGACTTGCCAGACGCTTGAGCGCCAGATTGCGCGCCACACGGCAGACAAATGCCGTCAGATTATCGGGCCGTGCCGGCGGAATGGCATTCCATACCCCTGCATAGGTGTCGTTGACGCACTCCTCCGCGTCCTGCGCGTTTCCCAGAATATTGTGCGCAATGCCATAGCACAGCTTGCCATACTTCGCCTGGGTCTGTGCAATCGCTTGCTCGTCGCGTGCAAAATACAGCTCGATGATACTGCGGTCGTCCATGCTGTCCCCCCTTTTTCTCAGTTTTGTCGAAAGCGCCTTCACTCATCAAGTACTCTTTTGTGGCTGTAGGGTTGCAAAATCGGATCACTTTTTTCTATTATAGCACAAATCCCACGCAGTTTCATCCGCCCACACAGAATTCATGCACGAAAATTCCCGCAAAACCCTTGCCAAATTCAAAAGTTTGTGGTATAATACAGCGTGTTGCATATGGAGGTATATCGAAGTGGTCATAACGAGGCGGTCTTGAAAACCGTTTGGGGCTTCCCCACGGGGGTTCGAATCCCTCTGCCTCCGCCAGAAACAGCGGCTATGCACCGCAAAAACAGCCGCAAGAAATTCTTGCGGCTGTTTCCATTTGGAGGATATATGAAAAAATCAACCGTCTACATCATCATATTCGCCGTCGTCTTTGCGTTGGCCGGTGTCCTGCTGCTGTCTGCTCTGTCAGGCCGACAGCCCGATCAGACTCCGAGCGACGAGGTGTACCGCATCACGTTCTTCGACGGCAACACACAAATCCTGACATACACGGTCAGCGGCGGTGACACCGCAAGCATGCCAAACGATCCCGCTAAAGACAACTACATTTTCTGCGGCTGGTACACCGACAAATACTTATCGCACAGATATGATTTCTCCACCCCCGTGACGCAGGATCTGCATCTGTTTGCTAAATTCGAGTTGGATGCCGCAAACGTAACCAACCGCATATCCACCGACACTATCAAGGGAATTGTTAAGGTCTACAACAGATCCTACAACACCTTTTTGGGTATTGAATACGAGTATTCCACCTCTCAAGGCTCAGGCTTTTGCTTCGCAATCAGCGACGGCTGCTACTACGTGCTGACCAACTGCCACGTGGCGATCAAAAAGGAATCCTTCAAAAAGCAAAAATTCACCATTGTGGATTATCAAGGCAAGGAATATACCGGATATCTATACAAAAATCCCAACAAATCCTTTGACGCTATTGCCGCAGAATACGATTTGGCTTGCCTATATTTTGAAGCATCCAACACCAACGTCAAGGCTTTGAGCCTTGTGTCGGTCAATCCCGATATCGATGACGACGTTATTGCGTTGGGTGCTCCCAAGGCGCAGTCCAATACCATTACGTTTGGCAAAATCGTGGATTATTCCCAAATAACGTTAAATAGCTGCACGCTCTCTGAAAGTAACGTGACCTTCGACGTCATCCGTCATGCCGCTTTCGTCAACAGCGGCTCCAGCGGCGGCCCGCTGATGGACATCAATCTGAACGTGATCGGTGTCAATTACGCCGCCAACGGCACCTACTCCTACGCAATTCCCGCCGAGAAGGTGGCTGAATTTTTGGATAAATACGTATATAACTGAGTTTTTGAAGTTCTCCCGACTGTTGGTCGGGAGAGCTTTTTTGACAATACCGCCCGCGATCATTGACAAGAGTAATTTCAAATGGTAAAATATATGCAATGACTTACAAAGGAGGCGCGTATGATGCCCGATTACAATGAGTTCGTCATTCGTGACGGTGTGCTTGAGCAATACTGCGGAAACGGTGGCAGAGCAGTGATTCCGGACGGTGTTTGGTGTATTGGCAAAAATGCCTTTGCAGACTGCACGGCTCTTACGTGCGTTACCGTTCCCGAATCCGTTACACATATTGATGAATCAGCCTTCTTCGGTTGCACCTCGCTGACCGAGCTCACACTTCCCGCTTCCCTGATCAGCATCGGGGATTATGCGTTTGTCAACTGCTCGGAGCTTGACCACATCACGGTCCGATCGGGCAACCCAAGATATCACAGCCTTGACGACTGCCTGATCGAAACCCAAACCAAAACCTTGATGCTCGGATGCAAAAACAGCATCATTCCTGCCGATGGTTCGGTTACGCGTATTGCTCATTCGGCGTTCAGAGGTCACACGGGAATCTGCCAAATCACCATTCCCGACACAGTTACCGAGATTGACTACGCCGTGTTCGCTGATTGCATCAACCTGACCGCTGTTATCATTCCCGATTCGGTCACGGTGTTGGGCGAATCGGTTTTTGCCGGTTGCACAAGTCTTTCCCGCGTCCGACTACCTGCAACAATTTCCTGCATCAGTGAAGAAACGTTTGAAAACTGTAAAGCTCTGGCTCACGTTACCGTCCCCCCGTCCGTTGCACTGATTGAACGACACGCCTTTCGCAAATGCACCGCTCTGACTGCCATTATGCTGCCCGATTCGGTCGAGACCGTTGAGGACTATGCATTCCGGAACTGCACGGGACTTGCGGAGATTCACCTCCCCGCTTCGGTTACAGACATGGAAGGTACCGCTCTTTGGGGATGCACGGGGCTTGAACGTATAACCGTCGCCCCCGACAACCCCAACTATCATGCCCGGGGAAACTGCCTGATCGAAGCTCACACCAAAACGCTGATTTGCGGCTGCAAAAACAGCATGATCCCGGCTGACGGCTCGGTCACGTGCATCGCCGACGGTGCATTCAGAAGTCGCGCCCCGGAGGATCTTGCCATTCCTGACACGGTAACGCATATCGGCTGGAGCGCTTTCCGGGATTGCACAAGCCTTACAAGTCTTACAATTCCCCGCTCGGTCACGCGCATTCGCGCACTGGCCTTTGCGGGATGCAAGGGACTGACAAGCGTTGAAATCCTGAACGCCGGGGCTGACGTTTCGGAATATGCCTTTGAGTGCTGTACCGGACTTTCTCACGTCAAGCTGGGGGATCAGCTTCGCCCGATTTCTTGCTATGCGAAAAAATGGGGCACCTGACAAAAACACGAAAGACGAGCCGATCGGCTCGTCTTTCTTTGATTCTATAATGATTTCTTCTTTTTCTTCTTATCCTTCGTCGCCTCGAAGCTGACGCCTGCAAGGAATTGCACGACGGCATCGGGGGCGTCGGGCAGCAGCACCGATATCCAATGCAGCTTATTCATGTGATAGGCGGGGTACACACCGTCGGCCGCCCCAAACGAGCCGAACATCTCGGTCGGCAGCTTGAAATTGACCACGTCGATGACCTCGTTGCTATCAAAGCCAAACCTGCGGCGCGACACCTTCATGGAAATGGCATACCACTTGCGGTTATCCGCATGCCGCAGCACCGCCGTTTCAAAATCCTCTTCAAACGGATAGTCGGGCGATGTGCCGTACGTATCGAGGCAATATGCGAGAAATTCTTGTTTGATCATATCCGCACAAGCCGTTTACTTTTCCTTATAATCGGGCATGGACAAGGGGGCATCCTCGGCAAATTCGGTGCCCCAGGCGCGGGTGTACTGGCCAAGTCCCGCAATCAGGATCTCCTTGGTGTAGCTGCGCTCCTCCAGCGCCTTGCGCTCCTCGTAGTGGCGCTCGGTCTGGTTATACAGCCACAGATTGCATGGATAATACAGGATCGACGCCTGCACCAGCTCGTAAAATTCCAGCGGTACGTCCTCAACGCCGTGGTGTGACACCTGACAGACGTTACTCTTGAGGTAATCACCGTACACGTCGGTCATCAGTCCCGTTCCCTCTTTACCGATGTCGCCAAGGAACAGCATGCTGTAGTCCTGAGTATAAATACGGGTCACGGTACTGGTATTATTGAAATAACCGTTATGGTTGCCGACCTTATACAGATCGTCCGATGCCAGCAGGATCTCCAGCTTGAAATCCCCAAACGAGAATTCCATGCCGCTGTGCACGTACACAGCCACAGCCCCCAGCTTGGCAATATCCAGCGGTGCCTGTGCATTGAAATAATTGTCGCCGCCCTGCGATTTTGCCAGCGTTTCCTCGATGGGTGCGAACATGACGTACTCCACCTGCACCTTATCGGCATAATTCTCGGCGAAATACGAGAAGGTAGGATGGTGGTCATCGTGCGAGTGGGTCAGCACCCATGCGCGGATGAGCGGCTTGCCCTCGCCCGTGTGCAGCTCCTCGATCTGAGCGTACACCTTTTTGGCGCGCTTTTCATAAGAGCCGTCGTATACGATGAACGAGCCGTCGGGCAACTGTACGATATAGCACATGCCGTTGACGTTGGAGCTGTCTCGCATCTGAGTCACGGTCACGGGAGTCTGCCCCTGCATGATCTCGGGAGAGTCTGCGGGCGGCAGATTTGCGCCCGCGGTCTCGGACAGCACCACGTTGAGCTCACCGTTATACTTGTACCAGTACACGTGCGCCATCTGACCGTCCTTGACAAAGGTGGCAAATCGGTTGCCGGCCTTTTCGCTGCAGCTGTATTCGCTATAGCCGTTTTGCAGATAGTGGGAGCGCACTCCCGCAAAATCATCGGCGGTCTTGTTGTTATAGGTGTACAACACCGAGTTGTCCTGGCAGGTGTACTCAATATCCGCCTCGCCAAAGCTTGCGGGATCAACGGGAGGCGGGAGCGCTTCGGTTTGCTGCTCGGTCTCGGTCGTTTCCGTGGGAACGTCCCCTGCACCCTGATCGCAGGCCGCCATGGGGATCAGCATTGCAAGCAATAAAACCCAGAGTGTCAGCGTCAAAAAAGCGTTTCTTTTCATCTTTTTACATCCTCTCAAAATGAAATTTCTGCCATGATGGCGAAATGGTCGGAATAAAAGAGGCCTTGTCCCTCTTTATCGTCGGGAATGATATTGCAGTGCAGACATTCTCCCGAGGTGAAAATATAGTCGATCTTGGAATAGCGGTCGGGAGATTTGCGTCCGAAATTATGGAAGGTGCCGCCAAGATGCGCCGTGACGTCGCGTGCACCGCGTACGCGCATGGCGTCCGCAAGGATGGCGATCTCGGGTGCGTCGGGCTTGGCACTCATGTCGCCGGTGAGCACAATGGGCTGATCGTATTTGTCCAGCGCGGCGCAAAGCAGCGCGGCCTCGATCTGTCTTGCCACCGCTCCCTGGTGGTCAAGGTGCGTATTGCAAAAGCAAATCGTCCGATCAGACTCCTTGTGGTACAGAACGGCGACCGTGGCCATGCGGGGACATCCGCTCTGGTCACCGCCAAGGCTAGATCCCGGCACGCGCGGCGTGGCCGTCAGCCAGAAATTATCCACACTCACCACCACAAATGCCTGCTTGCGGTACGCGATCGCCATAGACTCTCCGGTATAATCGCGCTCTCTGCCACAACCCGCAAAGCTGTATTCGGGCATGTGCTGCTCCAGATATGCACGCATGTGATGCGTGCACTCCTGAAAGCCGATCACATCGGGGCAGGTGTCCGCCAGCATGGTCAGCACGCGGTCGTGGCGGTTAGTGAAGCTGTTGATGCCGTCACCCGTATTATCCACGCGCAGATTATAGGTCATGACCTTGACGTTTGCCATTTTTTCTCTCCTGAATTTTTATTTTTCGATCGGCAGGTAATCAAACAGGCGGTACACGTCGCCCGCGCCCATGACGACCACGGCATCGCGCGCGGTAACCTCCCCTGCCAGAGCCTCGGCAACTTTCTCGTTCTCGGGAATATATCGCGCATGCGAGCCGATCTTCGCGGCCAGCTTTGCCGAGCTGATGCCGCGGCTCTCCTTTTCTCTGGCGGCGTAAATATCCACTAAAATGACGCGATCCGCATCCGCAAACGCCCGGGCGAACTGATCGCAGAGCTGGGCCGTGCGGCTGTAGGTATGCGGCTGGAACACGCAAAAGACGCGCTCAAAGCCCATCTGCGCCATGCCCTGCAGGGTGGCGGCTACCTCGGTGGGATGGTGTCCGTAATCGTCATATACGGGCGCACCGTTGAGTCTGCCCTTATATTCCATGCGCCTGCCCGCACCGCCAAAGGCGTAGAGCCCCGCGGCAATATCCTCGGCGCA
>JAZULL010000059.1:0-68030 GCA_045603085.1 Eubacteriales bacterium
AAAACACCCCGGTGCGGGTGTTTTGTCGCTCAGGATGACATAAAAGGGATTACCAAATATTGTTCCTTGCGCCGAGTGTTGTTTTCTGTTACAATATTTTTATCGACTCCCTCGGTTTGGTCTGCTTTGTATTCTACGGAAAGGACAATAGACAATACTTATGAAATTTACCAAACCCAATATAAAAGCTATACTTTCCTCGCCCGTGACGTATGCGGTGTGCGGCGTGGTCAGCCTGACCTCTGTGCTATACAGCGGATGGACGACCTACGACATTACCCACGGGCTGACACCCGGTGCGCGGCATTACATACAGACCGAGCCCATCAAGCCGGATGGCGTGGAAATAGAAATTCCCACCGAACCCGAAATCGAATATGAAATCCCCGAGACAGAGGATTTTTCGACCTTTACCACCGATCAGGCATTGCAGTTGCCCGAGCAAGCGCCGAGCGATGAGAGCCAGACAACCGTGCCCGAAACCCGTCCCACACAGCCCGAGAGCTCGCAAAAGCCCCAGCAAAGTCAGGGCACGACCAAGCCGCCCGCAACCACAACAAAGCCGCCGCAGACGACGCAGACCCAAAAGCCCGCAGAGACCACCAAGCCGCAAAGCAAACCCGTCACGGGCTGGAGTGTGACGTATGCGAAGGCCAAGAGCATGGTGAGTGCGGACAGCGCATACGATTATGAGGATCTGTATTGGCTCTCGCGCATTATCTATGCCGAGGCAAGAGGAGAGAGCTTCACGGGACAGATCGGCGTGGGCACGGTGGTACTTAACCGCGTGCGGTCAAGTCAGTTCCCGAATACCGTCAAGGGTGTGGTATTTGATAAAAAGTACGGCACGCAGTTCACCCCCGTGGCCAACGGTGCTATTTATAATACGCCCTCGCAATCGGCCGTGGTAGCGGCAAAGATGTGTCTGGACGGCTACACGCTGTCGGATTCGGTGCTGTATTTTCTCAATCCTTCCATTTCCACCTCATCCTGGATCCAGAACAACCGCAAATATGCCTTTAAGGTCGGAAATCATGAATTTTATTATTAAGAAAAGGGGCTGCGTCATTTAGACACAGCCCCGACTTTTATAAGATTCAGTCTTCAATCTCCTCAAGGGGAGTGATCACCGGCTTGCCGTCCTGATCCAGCAAGACGGTCAGGCCGCCCGCATAACCGCTGGCGTAAAACAGATAGTTTACACCGGTCTGTCTGTCGATCCAGATTTCCATGCTGCCCATGTTCTGGCTGTAAATCTTTTTAAATCTTCTTTTGGTTGCCATAATTTTATCTCCTTGTTTCATTCCTGATCATCTTCAGGGAAGTGCAAAGGCCCGTAGGTGGTTTGTTCTTCGGTCGTATCCGGAGTGGGATCAGTCGTCGGTTCCATGATGCTTGTGGTGCTTTGATCGGGTTGATTAGTCGTGCCGTTTTCGGTATCGTCACCCGATACGGGCGGCTGTACGGTGCAGGAAACAAGACAAAGCAGAGTGATCAAACAGAGTAAAAGTGGATATTTTTTCATATCAGTCACGCTTTTTCATCACAATTGCGGCAAAAATTGCCGTCACAAGTACCAAAATGCTTGCCATCATAGCCGACTTACAGCCGGTATTTTCTTCGGTGTGATCAGTTTGAGTGTCGGTGGGCACCTCATCGGTAGGCTCCTGGGTGGTGGGAGGCTCGGTCTGCTCGCTTGCTTGCACCAGCTCGGCAATCTTGTCGGTCAGAGCGGTGGCGTCTGCCTGCAGGGCATTCAGAGCCGTATTTGCATCATTCAGAAGCGTTTGCGCGGTATCAACGTCGTCCGTCAGGGTTTGCACAGAGGTATTTGCGGTATCAATGGCAGTCAGCGAGGTATTGATGCTTGTTACAAGCTCCTGAGCTTGCGCATACAATGCCGAAGTCTGCTCGTTTTTGTTGGCGATCTCGCTCATTTCAGCCAGAGAAGCGTCTGCCTGGGTCGCCAGCGCCTTTGCAGAGCTCAGAATGGAGCCGATCTCATTTTTAGCGTTGAATACGGCTGTGAGCTTTTGCTTGAAGGCACCGAAATCCGCAATACAGCCCTCGGGAACGTAGCCCTCGGTCAGCTTCTGAGCATCTGCCTCGGTCTTGGCAAAGGCGATCATCGAGAAGGTCATGGTATCACCCTTGTTGGCATTGCCGTCAACGATGTCCAGACGCAGGTTGTTGATCGGACCGCTCCAGCCCTTCTGCTTGGACATATCAATGACGTAATAGTCCCATTCGCCGCCGCCCTTGACGTTATACCAAACGGTCTGGCCGCCCACAGCACCCATGACAGAGCCGCAGGCATAGAAGATGGCCGAGCGGACGGTGCCGGTTTTGCTGGTCTTTGCACGCAGGACGATGTATTTATAATCGTCTGCGCTGACCTGGGAAAGCGAGGTCAGGTCAACTGCGGCGTAGGGGTCGCCGCTGTTCTGGGTCAGGGTGACCACCATACCGCCCTGTTCTGCGTCATACGCAGTGGAAACGGCGTTGTGACCGCCCATAAAGTCGTTCATCAGCTCGCCGCACAGGTATTCGGACGAGATATCCTTGTAGTCAAACAGGGGGTATTCGATGTAGGAAAGGTCGCCCTGCGCCTGGCAGACGGGCTGGTCGTTCCATACAAAGCCGATGCCGTTGATAACGCCACGTACAGAGCTGCCAATGATATTGCCGGCGTTATCCTTAAGGGGATCGGAGCCCTTGTTACGAACCGTGTAGGTGGTGCCGCTCTCGCCCTCGGACATGGTCACGAAGGTAGAGGATCCGCCGCCGTCCATGTAGAATACGCTGTTATAGCCCAGCTCGCGGCAGAATTGCAGACCCTGCGAGAATTTCAGACCCCAGTACTTACCGCTGACCTGTGCGTTGATGGTCAGAAGCATGACAGAGCCGTCGTTCTTGTAGCCGATCAGGGTGGTGGGATATTCCGAGGTATCGCCGTTGGCAAGAGAGATCTTGCCGTCGTTGAGCACGATCATATGGCCGCCGATGGCGTCCTCGACGTTCTGCCACAGCTCGGTGTTGCCCAGTCTGTCGGTCAGGGTCAGATCAAAGGAAACGGTGTCGCCTACTGCGAAATGATCCTTGACCTTGTTGGTTGCGCTTCCGCGCGCGGTCAGAACCACGTTATTGGCGTTGAACGCAGGACGGGTAGAGGAGTTGGCGGGATAGATGGCCTTGACCGTGCCCTTGACCGTGCCGGTCAGGGTAAATGCAGAGGAATCCACCTCGATCTCGATCTCGTATGCGTCGGAAAGGGCATAGTTGGTGTCGTTGCAGCGGTAGTTGTAAACGATCAGGGAGTTCCATGCAGGCAGGCGGTTGATACCGTCTGCGGCGGTGGAGTAATTCTTGGTCTCGTTCTTGACCGTGATGTCCACAATGGGAGTGCCGACCAGGGGCTGATTGTCATAGGTAATACCAAAGGAGGCCTTGTCAGGGCTGGTCGTACCCTTTTCGGCGTTGGTAGCTGCGTAGTTTTCCATACCGATCTGCTGGGTTGCCCAGATCTCGCCGTCCAGCATGGTAAAGCCGCGCGGAACCTTGAGCAGCTTGGTGGTCACCTCGGAATTACTGTGCACGGTGGTCATAAACAGGTCGCCGTTGACAGCGGCAAGAACGGTCTGTCCGGGGTTTTCCTTGTTGTAATTTGAGGAAGCAGTCATCATCGTCGAGGTGCTGACCACGTACTGACCGCCCTTAAGTACCTCAAGGGACAGGTTGGTGTTGGAAAGGTCACCGTAAGCGACCCAGGCTTCCTTATCACCGTAGGTGCCGGCCAGCGTGATCTTTTGTACGGTTACGCCGGTCTTGGTGCCGTCGGCGAGTGTGATCTCCTCGATTTCTCTGCCAACCTCACCGGACAGCGTACCGACCGGGTTGACCTCCTCGTCGTCGGCAGTTGCGCTGAACGGAACGAAAACAGAAAGACAAAGGGTCAGACTCAAAACGACTAAAAGTAGCTTTTTCATGATCTATCTCCTTTTTTTGTTTTGGTTTTGAACGCAAGTAAGGTCAGTGCGGGTAAGAGCAGCATAAAGGGAAGGGCAAGTGCGCCCTTGCAGCCCTGGGTGCCGGGGTGATTGCCGGTGCCGTCATCGGGCACGGTCTGCTCGGGCGGGATATATTCCAGCCCCGGGCCTTGGGTGGGTATTTCAATGGTGGGGGCTTCGGTCACGGGCTTGGTGGTCTGCTCGTCCTCGATGAACCCGCCCTGTTCTGTAATGATGCCGTGCTGTGCGGCATATTTCAGCCATGCACTCTCATCGGTAAAGAACAGCATATCCGAAATGCACACCGTCTGTCCTGCGGAGATCTGGGATGCTACGTCCAGTCGCATGCCCAGAATGTTCTGCGTCCAATGCGGCTTGTCGGTCATATCGTAAACGAGATATTCCCATCCATTGCCCTTAAATCCGGCACCGATGCTTCTGGTGCCCTCGGCATAGTTGAAGCCGCCCGAATAGTAATAGAGCACGAAATTCTGCCCTTGGATCTCCTTATCGGCCATAATACGGAGCACAATGTACTTGTATTTATCCGCGCTGAGCATTTTTGTGCCCGAAAGGGCGGCGTAGGTCTGCAGATCAAAGCTGACAAAGGGGTCGTTGGTGGTTTCGGTTGCGCTGATCAGCGCGTGACCGTATTCGTTAAAGCTGACCTTGACCTTGTTTTCATCCGTAAAGCAGGGGGCAAGACTGTCGTCAAACCAAGTGATAATGTCCGATAGCCCCGAGGGTGCACGACCCTCTTCCTTGTATTTGTCTACGGGCGCACTGCCTTCGTGGAAGATCTCAAACGGAGCAGCTGCCGCGGCCTTTGCACTCTCATAATCGGGATAGAAACCGACAGAGGCGATATTGGCGTAGTCGGAGGTCTTGGCGTGATTGTCAATAAAGTCAAATCGCATGCCGTGGATCTGACCCACCCAATTTTCCTCCTCGTGAAGCGGAATGATATATCTGTGCCAATTGCCGTCGTTTGTGGCCGCGAATGCGATATGGCTGTCACCCGACGGGCCGCGGATCGAACCTGCGCACAAAAACAGACGGAAAAGTCCCTGCGAGTTGGTGGATGGGGTCTGCGCCGTGATCACGGCGTAGCGATAGTGATCGGCACTGACGGAAATTTCTTTGGTATCTTTCAGGTAAGAGCTGATGTTGAAGTAAATGTAGGGGTCGTTTGTGTCCTCGGTGGGATACATTTTGGTGTAAGTGCCCACCGTGTCGTCGCTGACGAGAGTCGCCGTCGCTCTGTTCATGCCGCCTAAATACTCATAAGGTGTCAGCGTCATGTGAATGACAAGGTCGCCCGTGTAGTAATCGGGGGCGTTGTAGTAAAGGCGGATATATGAGACGGTCACGGCCCTATCGGCCTGCAGCGTCACGTTTCCGGCATAGGTAACGTCAGAGAGGTCAAAGGTATGCACAAAACCACCCTCGGTGGGCTGTGCGGCAGAGGTTTGGGTAAAACGATGGGGGGAGGTCCGGTCGGTACAGGACAGCGTCAGCGTTGTCGCATCGGTGTCACTGAGCACCTCGACGCGCTCAAAAAGCCCTAAATTATGTGCACCCAGATCCACCGATGCATTTGCTGACAGCGTCAGCGAATCCTTTGCACCAAGGCGCTTGGGATTGATCTGTCTGTAGGTGGCGGTCTCGGTGTCCACGTTTCCGACGGTAACGTTGAGCATGGCCAGCACGTTCAGCTCGTCACCCTGCTCGGTGATGCCGCGCACGAAGATATCGTATACGCCGTCGATCAGTCCCTGCACGTCAAACACAATGCGAAAGCCTGCCGTGCGGTAGGTGTTGGGGCAGTACGATTTGACATCCTCTCTGGCTTGCACCGCATCGTTATCGCGAATCCAGGTCTTGCCGCCGTCCAACGTATAGAGATAATAGGCCATTTGTCGGTCGGCTTTGATCCAGCCTGTGATCACGGGCTCGGCGTCCCTGCCGTATGAGGCATCACGAATAATGGCGGGGGTGTTTTGGGACACCGTGTTCACGGGATGATCCACGGTGATTCTGTAGCTGCGCAGGGTATCCGCCTGCACGCCGATGCAGGCAAGGGTAATGAGCAGCACGGTACACAGAAGTGCACAGCCTGCACGGTATATGTAAGAAGAGTTTTTGATCATACGCTCCTCCAAAAATACAATACTTCAGTTTATATTATACAACAAGATTTCCGATATGCATAGAGGGTGCGGGGATTTTTTCGGTTTTGACGGATAATTTCGGGACATTGCACAAAGAAAAAGCCCGCGTATCCAAACGGATACGCGGGCAAATTGTTTGTTTTCAGTTATGGTTTAAAGGATTAGTCCTTCTTCTTGATGCAAACAGCACCCAGAGCGATCATGGCAACCAGAGCGGTTACGCTGATGATAGAGCCACAGCTCTTCTCGGGCTCGGTGGTTGCGGGAGGAGCGGTCTGAATCTCAGAGGTGGGAGCCTCGGTCTCTTCCTCGGTGGTATCATCCTCAGTATCCTCGGGAGTGGTGTCCTCTTCCTCGTCGTAGCCTGCGTATGCAAGAGCCTCTTCCTCGGTTGCGAAGAATGCCATTTCGTACAGGTAAATGACGGTCTCCTCATCGGCGCCCATGGGGTCAAATCTGAAGCTGTTGTAGTTGCCTTCGCAGTCGCCGGTCAGGTCGTAGATGATGTACTCGATCTCACCGGTACCCTCACAAGGATAGTCGGTTACGGTAGCGTAAGCAGGGTCTGCACCGTTAACGGTGCCTGCGCAGTAGAACAGCTCGAAATCGTCAACGTAGCCTTCGATCTTGAGCTTGAAAACAACGAAGGGGTAGGACTGAGAATCCAGGTGCTCAAGGTCTGCCTTTCTGATGTACTGGGAATACTGAATGTAGAAGTAGGGGTCGCCGGGATCATTGATCAGAACTCTTGCGCCTTCCCACTCGGACTTAAAGAAGGTCTTGTTAACGCCGTTTGGAGCGCTCAGAAGTCTCCAAGCCTTGCAATCATCGTTGAAGATCAGCAGGGTGTTGGAATAAGAGGGAGCAGCCTCTTCGGTGGTATCTTCGACAGTAGTGCCGTCAACGTAGGTGTTTTCCTCGGTGGTTTCTTCGGTAGTCTCTTCAGCTGCGATTGCGGTCAGTGCGAAGCAGGAAGCAACCATCAGCAGAGAAAGAACCAGAGCCAGTAATTTCTTCATGGTTATAATCTCCTTTAATAAAGAATATTTGGACATTTATCATTTTATACTATTTTTTCGGAATTGTCAACAGACTGACGGTATTTTTCGTGACAAAATCGAAAAAGTGGTCACAAAAAGCCAATAAAAACCCGTAAATCGAAAGAAAGGGAGCCGCTTTCGCGGCTCCCCGTATGGGTGAATTGGTTAGTTGAGTCCTAAGAATCAGTCCTTCTTCTTGAAGCAAACTGCGCCAAGAGCGATCATGGAAGCAAGAGCCAGAACGGTGCCTGCTGCCAGAGCGGACTTACAGCCCTTCTTTGGCTCTTCGGGCTCGGTGGTAATTTCCTCGGAGCCGTCGGGAGCGGTGGTCTGGTCGTCGGTGTTGTCGGTGTTGTCGGGAGCGGTGGTATCGTTGCCGGGATCCTGCGTGGTGTCGTCACCGGGATCTGTGGTGGTGTCGTCGGTAGAGTCCTCGGGAATTTCGGTGTAAACTGCGTTTACAACGACGTCCTTGCCCAGCTCGAATGCTTCCCATTCACCGGTATAGCCTTCCTTTGCGGGAACGCCGGGAACGGTAATGGACTCGGTGCCTTCTCTGTAGCGGATCTCCCTGACAACAACGTCGTCAGCCATAAAGGTTACGGTGTAGAACTTGGGAGCAGTCCATACCTGTTCGTCAAACGCCTCAAAGTCGCCCACGGTCTTGAAGAAGCCAACGTAAGCTACGTCGATGGTGCCGGGGTAACGCAGGAAGTCGAAGCGGAAGTAATCAAGAGAAACGGTGCCGTCCTCGTTGACCTGCAGCTTGCCGGGATAGCCGGGAGCGTTTGCAACGTCAGCCAGATTGACGTAAGCGGTGTGCCATTCACCGTCGTTCTGGATGGGATCGACGAATTTCAGCCAGTCGTCGCCGGACAGATCGCCCTTACCGATAAAGCACTCGTTGTGCATTTCGTGTGCCAGGTCGGAGGTGGTTCTGTATCTGATGGCCAGGATCGGACCAACGGTCAGGTTTGCGCCGTGCAAGAGGAAGAAGCTGGGGTCAGCGCCGTTGCAGGAAAGGCTCATGTAGCCCTCGTCGTAGTTGTAGATGCCTGCAGCGTCGGTCACGCCCATGGTGGTAAACAGACCTTCGCCGTCGAAGATATAGCCTTCTACGGTTGCGGGATCAACGGGAGTAGCGGGAGCAACACCCTCGTCAGCAGCGGCAGCAGCCTCTGCAGCGGCGGCGTTGGAGTAGAAAGCGATATAGGAAATGTCGATGGAGTCGCCGGCGGTAACAGTGGGGCTGTCCAGCGGGTCGAAGCGGAAATTCTGCAGGGTCTGACCGTACAGATCGCCCCAGACTGCAGAAGCGTCAACAATGGTGGTGTGCCACTGGCCGTCGTTGTTATAGGTAATGTTGGTATGCGTCTTTTCAAAGGGATTTGCCCAATTGTAGCCGCCCGAGGTAGCGGTGAAGAATTCACCGTTGGTCTGGCTGGTGGTTCTGTACTTGATGACCACGTAGCGCAGCTGGTTAGCGTAGGCGGTGGGAGCGTTGCCTAACGTCAGGTAGGGGTCGCCCTCGGTTGCCTTAAAGGTTACGTAGCCGTTAGCGGGATCGTGCTCGCCCAGCTCGACGTGAGTCATGGTGGCAAAGCCGTAGGTTGCGGCGGGATCGGTCAGCCACAGCGAGAAATCGTATACGAATACGGGGGACATGGAGTGCATGTTGCCGATGTCTACCAGAGAATCGGTAGCGGCGTCGTAAACGGTCTCATCCTTGGTGATTCTGTTGAGCGTAGTAGCAACGGATGCGTTGGCAGACGCTTCACGAAGCGCGGTGGACTTGTAAATGCCGATGTAAGCGACGTCGATCGAGCCTACAAAGTTGATAGCCAGATCTGCAATCGCATCAAGACCTGCGGTATCCAGGTCAACGTAAGCAACGTTCCACAGGCCGTCGGTTGCAAGAGCAACAGCCTCGCTGTTGTTAACGGACAGGGTAGCGTCTGCGGTGTTGGTTCTGTAGATCACGGCAACGTACTTGAATGCGGGATTGAGGTTTACGCCAACGTTGGTCATGGCAGCACCCTCGGCGGTTGCAACTGCCTTGACGTAGCCGGGAGCAGCCTTGATCACCGAAGCGTCAGCGGTGGGCAGGAAGTCGATCTCCTCGGAGCCGGTGGTCAGATCCCAGATCAGCTGTGCGGGATTTGCCGCAACGTAATAGCCCATAAAGCCGGTGGAAACGAGGTTGCCGTCAACGTAGAATTCCACGTCGGGGTTGACGGATTCATTCGCACCCTTGGGGGTAATGGTGCCGTCGATGGGAGCAAACTGCAGGTAAACGTCACCCTTGACTGCGCCTGCGGGAAGGTCGATGGTCACGTCCTGATTATCTGCCAGGCCGGTTACCTCGGTGCTCCATACGGGTCTTGTGGAGGTGGTGGTTGCAAGGTCGGTGTTCCATGCAAATGCTTCAACCTTCATCTTGTCGGTAGAGCCGCTGTAGGTTGCAAGGCTTTGAATGGTAAAGGAGTACAGACCGTCGCAAGCGTCGAGGTGTACGCCGAATTTTCTGTCGCCGGTTCCGTTTTCAAACAGAACGCCGGTGTTACCGGTACCGACTGCCACGGTGGAGAGGTCCATGTGGATGGTGCCGGTCAGGGTCACGCACTGATAGTTGTCGTTTCTTGCCTGAACCGAAACGGTGTGCACACCGCCGGACAGGGTGTTGGTGGGAATGACGAGATTTTCAAAAGCGCCGTTCTCGCCTGCCTCATAGGAAGCGGCGGTCCAGGTAGAACCGTTGATCGAGTAGAACCAGGAGGTCCATGCGCCGGTGGGGATGGTGAGCGCACCGCTCAGCACAACGTCCTCGCCGATATTCACGGAAGGAATACCGTTTGCAAAGGGGTTGGTGGTCAGATCCAGCGTGTACTGGTCCGGGGAGAGCTCCTCTGCGCTGAAGAATTCGATGCTCTGAATGTCCACGGTGCAGCCCGAAGCGTTGCCGCCGGTGAAGGGGTCAAGACGGAATAACTGCAGCGCATTGGAGTGCTGAGGATTCTGGGTCAGGTCAAGGATCACGGAGTGCCACTCGCCGTCGTTGACGTAGTCGTAAGAGAGGCAGAAGAAGGAGCCGGAGTTCAGGAAGTATTCGCCCAGCGTGCAAGCGCCGGAGGTTCTGTAGGTGATCTTCATGAATTGGCTCTGGCCGATTTCTGCAACCTTTGCGTTATAGTAAACGTAAGGGTCGCCGCCGGAAGCGGTAAAGGAGGCGTATTCAACGTCGCCTTCGGAGTTTTTGGTGATCGTGAGCTGATTTGTGCCGGTGCCGGTGGTAGCCAGCTCATCGGCGGTCAGTGTCGCAAGCACCTTGCCTTCTGCGGACGCTGTCATGGCAAAGCTTGTCAGGCAAGATGCCACCAGCAGAACGCAAAGCAAAAAGGATAATACTTTTTTCATGGGGGATTCTCCTTTTCTGATTTTTTGGTCACTTACATTATAAAACAAATCGTGCAAAAGGTCAATCGTTCTTTGGGCCAAACGGCGTAAATCAGCGTTTGGCACAAAAAACGAAACTCACTTTTGCACGATTTCACAATGACAAAATGTCGTATCGAATCAATATTCTGTTTTTATGTAACAGCTGTCACGGTAAACGACGGTATAAGTGCCGCCGTAAAGGATGTGATCTCCCACCTTTGCATAAGGAGTGACGGCCACGTGCACCTCACCCACGGCGTCCAGCGTAAGCTCAGCGGTATAAAGTACGGCATAACCCAGCTGTGCGGCAGTATAGGTCTGTCCGTCGCCGTTAATGGCATCGGTCATATCCGAGCCGTCAAGCGTCAGCTCGCGCGTACCCTCGGCATCGGTGATCAGGCAGATAAAGCCATAGTGGCTAAGCGCATCGGGGGTGTCTGTCGCAGCACAGATGCGCACCGAGAAGGTGTCGTCGCTCGCTTCGGTCTCCTGGCAGGCCAGATAATGCACGGGAGCCGGGGGCAGAGGCGGATCGGTCACGGTCACGTTTGCCACACAGCCGCCCACGTCAAGCGGCAGAGCGGTTCCGTCCTCGGCAAGCGCATAGAAGGATGCCGCATCGGGCACGGAGAACGTGATCGGATAGGTGCCGGGAGCGATCTCCTCGGCGGTGATAAAGGAAAGGGAGAGCAGGGCGTCTGCGATCTGCACGTTTTGCACGGCGTCAAGCAAAATATTCAGCTTGCCGTCGTTGCCCGCATAGGTCAGGGTCAGATCCTCAAGCCCGTCCACCAAGGTAACGGTGTCAAGCGTCATGAGCGCGGAGTCGTAGTCCACCGAAATGAACCCGCCCGCAATCGCTGTGTCCTGCAAGGACAGATGAATCGTGACAGACTCTCCGGGTGTGACCGTGTCGGTCTGCTCCCAGCCAAGCGCGGGGGATTCTGCGCCAATGCTGAGCGGTAGGGCAATAAGAGAGAGCGAAAGGGTGATGATCAAGCACAAAATTTTACCAAAGTATCTCATAGTTTCCTCCTTTCCCAATCTATGAATTCATTATACACGAATATCACGGATTTGTCAATCGATACAAATGTTTCCATGAGAAATAGCGGCACAGATGCGCATACTAATTCCGACCCCAAATCACGGAGGAATAGCGTGAAAGTTCACTCCTCATATCTGATCAGTTTACCGTTCACGCTTAAACCTCAACTAAAAACAGATCTTGTCCATTTTAGTTGAGCTTTCAAAACTTGTTTACGCCGCAAAAGGCGGCAGGGAGATGAATTATGAAATATACCGGAAAAGCTTTGATGCTGGCGCTTGCGGGCGCCATGCTTTGCGCGTCATTGACGGCATGCGTGGGCGGTGGCGGTAACGTGGAAGAAACGACTGCGACCGGCACGACCGAAAAGACGACCACCGAACAGGCGACTACCGCGCCCACGACCGACAGCGGCATCGTCGACGAGGTGGTGGGAGATGTCAGCGAGGCGTTGACCACACAGACCGAAACCACCGGTTCTGCCGGCAGAGACATGGGCAGAATGCGCCCCGGCATGCGCGGCAGAGACGGAAAATAAAAAAAGCCTGCTTCGGCAGGCTTTTTTAAGGTAAGAGGTAACAGTCAATAATGAAAAGGTAGAAAACCCTTGTGTGACAAGGGTTTTCTTGGTGATTCGCTTTATACAAAGTGAAGTTATGAGTTTGCTAAACAATCATAACTCATAACTCGCCCGCAGGGCGATCATAACTGTGAATCGCTGTGGCGATTCACATCTCCTCGGGCTGCTCGAAGGTGTCCTTGACGCGAAAGATCAGAGAGATGCACCAAAGGGCCGCAAGTCCTACCAGCACGTAAACGATTCTGGAAAGGATAGCGCCCTGTCCGCCAAACAGCCATGCGACCGCATCAAATTGGAAAAGGCCGATGCTACCCCAGTTCAGGCCGCCGATGGCGGCAATGGCCAGCGCAATTCTATCAATGATAGACATCATAATATATCCGTCTCCTATTGTATATTTGGATGATATCCGTTCATAGTCTGCGCAGTTTTGCGGGTTTTATGCCAAAATATTTGCGCGCGGGAACAGATATTTAGAAAATGTACCGATTGACAGCCGATTTAAGCTGTGATATAATATAATGGACAAGATATGTAAACTTATCAAATTTTTATATATAAAAGGAGATTTGACTATGCATTGGTCAGAAGAACTCGCAAAGAAGATCATCGCGCGCGATCCCGAAAAAGAGGAATATATCTGCGCGGCCGGCGTTTCTCCCTCCGGCTCTGTGCACATCGGTAATTTCCGCGACCTGGCAACCTCTTATATGGTAGTAAAGGCGCTGGAAAAGCAAGGCAAAAAGGCCAAGCTTCTGATCTCTTGGGACGATTACGACCGTTGCCGTAAGATCCCCGCCAACGTTCAGGCGGTGGTTGGCAACAGCTATGAAAAATATATCGGCTGTCCTTACGTGGATATTCCCGACCCCTGGGGCTGCCATGAAAACTACGCCAAGCACTTTGAGGACGAGTTCCTCAAGGGAATTGCGCCCTTTGGCATCAAGCTGGACTGCCGTTTCCAGGCAGATATGTACCGCTCGGGTGCATATACAGACGCGATTTTGGAGTCGATCCGCCATCGCGGCGAGATCTTTGAGATCTTGGATTCCTTCAAGACCAAGGATAAGAGCAAGGGCGAGGATCAGCTCCGCGCCGAGCACGATGCCGAAAAGGCGGCTTACAGTCCCGTCAGCATTTTCTGTGACGCATGTCATACCGATTTTACCACCATCACTGCTTTCTCCGAGGACGGCACCGAGGCAGATTACACCTGCCGTTGCGGCCACGCGGGCCACTTCAACTTCCTTGAAAACCACAACTGCAAGCTGGGCTGGAAGGTTGACTGGGCAATGAGATGGCGTCACGAGGGCGTTGACTTTGAGCCCGGCGGAAAGGATCACTCCGCACCCACCGGCTCTTACAACAATTCCAAGAAGATCGCCAAGAAGGTCTTTGGCTATGAAGCACCGCTGTATCAGGGCTACGAATTTATCGGTATCAAGGGACAGGCGGGCAAGATGTCCTCTTCGTCCGGTATCAATCTGACGCCCGACACCATGCTCAAGCTGTATCAGCCCGAGGTACTGCTCTGGCTGTATGCCAAGACCGAGCCGCTCAAGGCCTTTGACGTTTGCTTTGACGACGGTATTCTGCGTCAGTATTTTGAATTTGACAAGATGCTGAACGATTATCGCGAGGGTAAGGCCAACGATGCGGTTGCATCGGTCATGGAAAAGTGTCTGATCGAGGGTCGCGAGGTCGAAACCGTGCCCATGGGACTTTTGGTTCAGCTGGGCTCGATCGTGGACTTCAACGTGCCGCTTCTGGAAACCGTGTTTGAAAAGATCGGCATGCCCTATAAGCACGAGCAGTTTGCCGACAGACTGGAGAGAGCTAAGTTCTGGCTGGAGCAGTGTGCTCCCGAGCAGGTCAATCGCCTGCGCGCCACCAGAAACTTTGAGGTTTACGAGCAGCTGGACGAAAAGGAAAAGAAGCAGATCGCACTGCTGCACGACGTCATCGCCAAGGGTGGCTATACGCTGGACGAGCTCAACACCGCTATCTACGATATTCCCAAGCAGGTGTATCCCGAGCTGGCAGACTCCAAGGAGCTGCGCGGCATTCAGGGCAACTTCTTCAAGACGGTCTATAAGCTGCTGATCGACAAGGAGCAGGGCCCCCGTCTGTATCTGTTCCTGTACGCAATCGATGCGGACAAGTACGTCGGCCTTCTGGACTTCTCCTATCCCAAAACCGAGGCGGAGATCGCGGCCGAGCAGGCTTGCGAGGTATGCGAGCAGCCCGCCGAGGAGCAGGCAACCGCGCCCGAGGCTCCCAGAGGCGAGGCGGATCCCGTACAGCCCGTCAAGGAGCAGGTGACTATTGAGGACTTTGACAAGATCGACCTGCGCGTTTGCAAGATTCTCAAGGCAGAGACGCTGCGCAAGTCCAACGCCTGCCTCAAGCTGACGCTGGACGACGGCATCGGCCAGAGAGTGATCATGTCCTCGATCAAGGCAGAGTACACCCCCGAGTCCTTGATCGGTAAGAAGATCATTGTCATTGCGAACCTCAAGCCCAACAGAATTTGCAATATCAATTCTCAGGGCATGCTGCTGGCGGCCACCAACAACGCCTGCGGATGCAAGGTTATCTTTGTGGATGACAGCGTTCCCACCGGCACGCAGATTCATTAATTTGATATATTCAAACCAAAAGACCAAGCCGCACGGCTTGGTCTTTTTGTTTTCGTCTATAAAAACCGTCAATTCATTGACAAAGTCGAAACAATCCGATATAATAGATATAATGTTTATTTTTGAAAGGAGCGGGACTCTTTGAAACTTGTCTTTAAATACCTCAAACCGTTCTGGATCTCTCTCCTGATCGGTTTTTGCATCAAGGTCGCGGGCACGGTGTCCGAGCTGGCATTGCCGTACATTTTGTCGTATATGCTCGACGAGGTGGTTCCCGAGTATGCAAAGGATACCAACCTTACCCCCATTTTTATATGGGGCGGGATCATGCTGGTGTGTGCGGTGCTGGCGCTGGTGCTCAACATCGTGGCCAACCGTATGGCGGCGCGCGTGGCGCGCAATGCCGCGCAGGCCCTTCGACACGATCTGTTTGCCAAGACCATGCATCTGAGTGCGGTACAGACCGATAAAATCGGCATTCCCGAGCTGGAGACCAGACTGACCTCGGATACCTACAACATTCATCATTTTCTGGGCATGATCCAGCGTATCGGCGTACGCGCGCCCATATTGCTGATCGGCGGCATTGCCGTGTCCTATTTCCTTGACTGGCGACTGGCTACCGTCATGATCGCGCTGCTGCCCTTTATCGGCGTTGCGGTGTTTACCATCTCGCGCAAGGGTGTGCCGCTTTATTCGGCAAGCCAGCAGGCGGGTGACGATATGGTGCGCGTGGTGCGCGAGGATATCGGCGGCATCCGCGTCATCAAGGCACTTTCCAAAAAGGAATATGAAAGAGCGAGATTTGACGGCGTTAACCGCGCGCTGGTCAAAAACGAAAAACGCGCCTCGCTGACCATGGCGCTGACCAATCCGCTGATCACCATCCTGCTCAACGTCGGCCTTGTGTCGGTCGTGCTGGTGGGCGCATACTTGGTCAACGTGGATCTGAGTAAGCCGGGCAGAATCATTGCATTCATTCAGTATTTCACGCTGATCTCCAATGCCATGATCGTCATCAACCGTATCTTTATCATGACCACAAAATGTCTGGCCTCGGCCGGCAGAATCGGGCAGGTCATGTCCGCGCCCGAGGAGCTGGGAGCAGAACAGGGACATCTCCCCCTGCCCACAAGCGATCATATCGTGTTCGATCACGTCAGCTTTTCCTACGTGGGCGAGCAAAACGACCTGGAGGACGTTTGCTTCTCGTTGCCGCGCGGTGCAACGCTGGGCATCATCGGTGCAACGGGCAGCGGTAAGAGCACGCTGCTTCGGCTGCTGCTTCGCAATTACGATGCCGACAAGGGCAACGTCTATATCGGCGGCAAAAACGTGCGATCCATGACGCACGACGAGCTGTGCTCGCATTTCGGCACGGCCATGCAGAACGATTTTCTGTATGCCGACACGGTGCGTGAAAATATCTGCTTTGGCAGAGAAATCGCGGATGAGGATCTTGCAACTGCCGTACGCGTGGCGCAGGCCGAGGAGTTTATCTCGGCATTCCCCGAGGGGTACGAGCATCTTCTGACAAGCAAGGGCACAAATATCTCGGGCGGCCAGAAGCAAAGGCTGCTGATCGCAAGAGCACTTGCGGGCAAGCCCGATATCCTGATCCTTGACGATGCGTCCTCGGCGCTCGACTATAAGACCGATGCCGCATTGCGCCAAGCTCTGCGTATGCATTTTGACGGCACTACCACGGTCGTGGTGGCACAGCGCGTCAGCTCTGTCATGCATGCCGACCTGATTTTGGTGCTGGATGAGGGCAGAGTGATCGGCAAGGGCACGCACGAGCAGCTGCTCAAGAGCTGTACCGTCTATCGCGAGATCCGCGATTCACAGATGGGAGGTGCTCTGCTTGACTAACAAACAACAAGTACAAAAGACTCCCATGACGGCAAAGCAACGCGCACGCGTGCTGCTTCGTATCTGTCGTTATCTGTTCCGTTATCCGGGACTTGTCATTCTTGCATTTTTCTTGATGATCTCGGCCAACGTGCTGGCCTTGGCGGGCCCCAAGCTTTCGGGTCTTGCCATCGACGCCATCGTCGGGCCTGGGCAGGTGGATTTTGAGCGCGTGCTGCTGTTCTGCTCGCTCCTGGTCGTGTTTTACGTGGCCTCGGGTCTGCTTTCCTATATTTTGTCCATCGTTATGGTCAATCTCAGCCAGCGCATCACCTATACCATGCGAAAAGAGGTCTTTGACCATCTGACCGACCTGCCCGTCGGGTTCTTTGACACCCACCAGACGGGTGAGATCGTCAGCCGTCTTTCTTACGATATCGACACGCTCAACGCCTCGCTTTCCAACGACGTGCTGGCGATATGCGCCAACAGCATCACCGTGGTCGGTTCGCTGGTCATGATGCTGACCATCTCGCCCGTGCTGATCTGCGTGTTTGCCATCACCGTACCCGTTTCGCTGATCTTTACCAAGTATAAATCCACCCACATCCGTCCCCTGTTCCGCCGCCGCTCCGCCAAGCTTGGCGAGCTCAACGGCTTTGCCGAGGAAATGCTGTCGGGTCAGAAGACCATTCGCACCTACGGCAAGGAGCAGGTGATCACCGATCGCTTCGATGTACGCAACGCCGAGGCCTGCGGTGCGTATTATAAGGCGGATTATCACGGCTCTGTCATTGGCCCTACGGTCAATTTCATCAGCAATCTGTCCATCGCGCTGATCACCATTCTTGGCAGCGTGTTCTATATGTTCTCGCTGGGCGGCGCGGTCACCAACCCCTTGTTTGTCATCGGCCTTGGTGACGTGGGCTCGTTTGTGCAGTACGCGAGAAAATTTGCGGGCCCCATCAATGAGTTTGCCAATATCTTCAGCGAGCTGCAGTCTGCTCTCTCGGCCGCCGAGCGCGTGTTCGGCGTGATCGACCAAGCCCCCGAGCCTGCGGACAAGCCGGATGCCGTGGTGCTGGACGCCAAGGGTCAGGTAACGCTGGACAAGGTGGAATTCGGGTACGTGCCCGAAAAGCAGATCTTGCACGGACTGTCTGTCAAGGTCGAGCCGGGACAGACGGTAGCCATCGTCGGCCCGACGGGCGCGGGCAAGACCACCATTATCAATCTGCTCATGCGCTTTTACGATATCGACGCAGGTGCGATCACCTTTGACGGCACCGACATCCGCGACGCCACGCGAGACAGCCTGCGCAAGTCCTTTACCATGGTTTTGCAGGACACGTGGCTGTTTGGCGGCAGCATCCGTGACAATATTGCCTACGGTCGCGAGGACGCCACTGACGATCAGGTCATCGAGGCCGCCAAAAAGGCCAAGATCCATCACTTCATCATGTCTTTGCCGCAAGGCTATCAGACGCAATTGGCTGATGGCGGTGTCAATCTGTCCAAGGGACAGCGACAGCTGATCACGATTGCGCGCGCTATGCTGTCGGATGCGCCCATGCTGATCCTGGACGAGGCAACGAGCAACGTTGACAGCCGCACCGAGCATCAGATCAACGATGCCATGATGGCGCTGATGCGGGGCAAGACCTGCTTTGTTATTGCACACAGACTTTCCACGGTTCAGCATGCCGACAATATTTTAGTGCTCAAGGACGGCAATATCATTGAGCACGGCACGCACGAGCAGCTGCTTGCCGCCAAGGGCTTTTACGCCTCACTGTACGGCGCGCAGTTTGTCAATTGATTTTTTACAAAAATCGGTTGCAATTGTCCTGCAAATATGGTATTATTGTAATACAACAAAAATGACGAGGTGACAGACATGAAAAAGCTGATAGTATTGTTCGCGCTTCTTCTTGTAATCCCGCTGTGTCTGAGTGCATGTGATACACAAAAGGGAGACGATCCTGCCGATACCACCGAGCAGATCACTCCTGAAGTGACCACTCCCGAACAAACCACCCCTGAACAAACCACTCCCGAACAAACCACTCCCGAAGAGACCACCGAGGAGCAGACCGACATGCCCGAGGCTCCGATTGAGGAGATCAAGGCCAAGGCTGTGGCATTTCTGGATGCCGCCGCTATGAAGGAGGCTGCCGATAATCCCCAGCAGGACTGGAGTGATTTTGGCGGTCTGACCGATAACCCCGACGGCAGCGTGACCGCGCTGTTCAGAATGGGCACAAACGACGTCTGGGATCCCTACTGCTACCTGCTCAAGCAGGATACCACGGTGGGCGATATCATGGTCATCAAGTATCAGATCAAGTATGATTTCCGTGTCAAGCTGTATCTGGGCTCCGAGGGCAATGCCGCCACGGGTGCAGGTGACATGTTTATGACCGAATTTTTCGCCACAGAGGGTGACGAATGGGGATATCTGGTGGTCAATATGGCAGAAGAGGTGCCCAGCTATGATAAGGATGCCGCTGCACTGGGATATCTGCGCCTGGGCCTTGACATGGCAGAGAGCGGTGATACCGTGACCATCATGTATATCGCATTTTTTAACACCATGGATGAGGTCAACGAGCTCATTCCTTACTGATAATCAAAGAAAGAGAGATAAGACATGAGAAAATCATTCCCGATGATCCTGCTGGCCCTGGTGCTGGTAAGCGTGATGCTGGCATGCATTCTGGTGGCTTGCGGCCCCGGTGAACAGCCCGATACGCCTACCACCGAGTCTACCACGGAGGATCCCACCACCGAGCCCGACACCACCGAGACCGAGACTGAAACAGAGCCCGGCGACACCTCTACCGAGGAATCCACCACCGAGCCCGCAGTGCCCGAAATCAACGGTATCGTTGCGGACTTTAACGCCGTCAGCGAATCCGCTTTGAATAAGTGCTTCTCGGGTGAAAACCAGGTTGAAGTGACCTACGGTCAGGATGAAGACGGTGAGGTATACGCGGTGCTGACCACCACCGCCGCCAGCTCCGATCCCTTTGTAAATTTTAGCATGACCAAGTTCCAGAAGGCTGCAGGTATGGACAAGGTGAAGGCAGACGACTATAAGTACGTCATGCTCAAGGTCAGAAGTGTCGGCTGCTCCTCCGGCACGTTTGAGCTGTTCTACTGCGCAGGCCAGGTCACGGGTGCAACCGGCGGCATTATGACCACCGCATCCTACGATCTGGAAAACACCGGCTGGCAGTACGTGCTGTTCGATCTTTCGGCAGTGAATCACTGGACCGGTAACGTCAACGGCTTCCGCTTTGACTACATGACCGGTGCGCAGGCCGCAGGCGAGACTCTGCATATCGCAGAGATCCAGTTCCTTGAGAGCGACGATGCTTACTATAAGCTGTTTGATATTGGCTGGGACGAGGTCGGCGTGATCGCAGGCGAGCAGGCCAAGACCGAGGCTGAGCAGCTGCTGGGATCTGTCACTCTTCCCACCACCAAGTTTGATTCTTATACTCCCGAGACCGCAGAGAAGGAAGATGCAAGTCTGAATTTGTGGTTTGACCACCTTTACAACCGTACCCCTCAGGCTACCAACACTCCGAGCGGCAAGCTGACCTATCAGATCCAGTTGGCCAAGAACGAGATCGAGGGCTGTCAGGTTCTGATCGGCTCCGAGAACGGCGCAGAGGGTCTGAAGGTGTATATCACCGACTTTACCAACGAGGCCGGTAACACGCTGACCACCCAGCTGTTCTGGGGTTATTACTTCAACGTAGAGGGCGAGCGCGTGATCGATCCGCTTCCTCCCGTGACCTACACCCCCGACCAGGGCATGCTTGATTGGGTAAACGGCGGCAATGGCGGCGGTGAGCCCATTACCAATCTGCAGAAGTACGACGGCTTTGATATCAAGGCGGGTGAGAACCAGGCGTTTATCATCAAGGCTACCTCGGGGATTGACAGCGTACCCGGCGAATACACCGCAACCCTGACTGTTGTGGATAAGGACGGCAACGAGGTCAAGAAGGTCACCGTATTTGCATACGTGTGGAACTTCGAGTTGCCCGAGGCAACCTCCTGCAAGACCCTGATGTGCCTGAGCGGCTTTGACGTTTACGTTTCCTATAAGGACTGGGGCGGCGATCTGCGCAACAGCGACGGTAAGAATTTGTACAAGGGTTACTACGATTTCCTGCTGGCCAACCGTGTTTGCGCTTACGATCTGCCTTTGGGCGACAATTCTGACGGTAAGTTCTCCGACAGTGAAGCAATTGAGTATCTGGATAACCCCAGAGTGGTTGCATTCCAGCCTCTTGGCTTTAGCAAGGAGCTGACCGCATCCAACGTTTCCAATGCCTATGCATTCCTGTCTCAGAAGCAGGAGTGGCTGGATAAGGCTTACTTCTATCCCGTAGACGAGCCGCTGACCGTGGGGCGTCTGGACGATATCAACAATTACGGCAAGCTGCTGAGTGAGAACTTCCCGGGCTATAAGCTGATCGTTCCCATGCACGTCAACTATAACGTGGGCGGCGGCGACTACTTCTCCTACGTTTCCGAGTACGTCAACGTATGGTGTCCCAAGACCTTCTTCTACAACACCTTTGCCGAGTGGTACGGAGACCGTACCCTGACCTACGGTTGCTCCATAGTAACCGAGCAGAAGCTTGGCTCGTTCAGAGACCGTATGTGGGCTGAGCAAGAGGGCGGCGACGAGGCTTGGTGGTACGTGACCAGAAGACCCAACGATCCCGAGATCACGCTGATCATCAACGACGATGCGATCAATGCCCGCACACTGTTCTGGCAGCAGAAGCTGTATAACGTGGACGGCTTCCTGTACTATCTTGTCAACGACTGGACCAACGGCACCACCAAGTGGTACGTTCCCTCTGCCGACGAGTTCTATTTCGGCATGGACGCGCTGCATGAGATCGAATCCTCTCAGAATATCAACGTGTACGGCAACGGTATCCTGCTTTACAGCGGCGTATACTTCGCACAGACCGATCCTGTCGGCTCTCTGCGTCTGGAGTGCGTACGTGACGGTATCGAGGACTACGAGTACCTGACCATTCTTGAAGAGAAATACGGTAAGGAAGTTGTAGACGCCATCATCAACGAGTGGACCACCGGCGTTGGTGAATACAGCACCGACACCGAGCAGTTCAGAGAGTTGCGCGCAAAGCTTGGCGCACTGGCCGAGGCTGCGGCTAACGAATAATTTCAATAAAAATAAAGGGCAACCGCGAAAGCGGTTGCTCTTTGTGTTTTTGGAATGAATTTTATAGGGGGCGACCTCGATGATAAACAATTCTATGTAGGGGAGTGCATTTCACGGCCGTCCTGCAAACACGCCGGACATGTTCTCCTGAGCGATTGACCAAAGCAATACCTTCAGGTTGGTCGCTGCTTGCGGCATGGCACCGATTTCTACAGCCTGATTGATTACCTGATCCACAAAACGTCGGCTTTGCCCGAGATCCTGACGTCGATGCCCTCGGGGATATATGCGCACGTGCCTGCCGGCAGGGGAATATCCTCACAGCCGTCCGAGGAGAGGGTGGCGTTGCACGAGGTGCAGAGAATGCCGCGGATATCGGCGGGAATGCTGACCTCGGCTGTGCCGTCAAGCGAGGCCGCCCACGTTGCAAAATAGGGGCACTTGGCCAGAAGTCGGAGCGTGCCGCCCTCAATTTCGGTCGCGGTGCTGTCCGCATTGCCGTGCGCGTAGGGCTTGGTCTCGGATACGGCCAAGGCCTGCTCGACGTGCAGCTGTCTGGGCTGACCGTCCGCGCCCACGCGTCCCCAGTCCCAAACGCGGTAGGTAATATCCGAATTCTGCTGGATCTCGGCGATCAGAATACCCGCGCCGATGGCGTGTACCGTGCCGGGAGGAATGAAAAATACGTCACCTGCATGCACGGGCACAAATGAGACCACCTGCTCGGGGGTTTCCGACTTGATGTGTGCGGCAAATTCCTCGGTGGTGATCTCGTGAGCAAATCCGCAGATCAGCGCCGCGCCCGGCTCGGCGTCCAGCACGTACCACATCTCGGTTTTGCCGCGGCTTTGGTGATGCGCGGCGGCATAGGTATCGTCGGGGTGCACCTGCAGGGAAAGCTTATCGCGCGCATCGATTAATTTCACCAGAATGTCGGGCGCGGTCTGTCCCCATGCGGCAAGGGCTTCGGCAAGCGTCTTGCCCGCCATTTCGCCGTTTGCCACTTGGCTGTGTCCGTTGGGGTGGCAGGAGAGCACCCATGCCTCGGCGGCCACGTCCAGATCGGTTTGGATATTGTAATGCGTTTTAAGTCTTGTACCGCCCCAGATGTAGTCCTTGACGGCGGGCTTTAATAAAAGAGGATACATACAACCTCCCAAAATATCTTTTTGTTGACTTATCGTCGCATTTATTATATAATAAGAGTAAGTATAAAGTCAAGAAATTATCGAGAAATGGAGATGGCAAAGTATGAAACCCTGCGATCTGATCGAATTTTGTGCCATGATCGAAAAGCTCAAATGCAATACCCGCCATTCCTGGACGTCCTCAGGACGCCGCGAGTCGGTGGCTGAGCACTCGTGGAGACTAGCCGTGCTGGCCATGCTGTGCGCGGACGAATACCCCGAGCTGGATCACAATAAGCTGATCCGCATGTGCCTGATCCATGATCTTGGTGAGGCACTGACGGGCGACGTGCCGTCCTTTTACAAGACCGAGCAGAACGAAATGACCGAAAGAGAGGCCTGGGAGGTTATTCTGGGGGCACTTCCCGAGCCGTATACGTCCGAGTTCCGTGCGCTGTACGAGGAAATGGAGAAGCGTGAGACCCCCGAGGCCAAGCTTTACAAGGCGCTGGATAACATGGAGGCGGTCATCTCGCACAACGAAGCATCCTTGGACACCTGGATTCCCCTGGAGCACACGCTCAATCTGACCTACGGCCGGGAGTCGGCCGCTTGGTCGCCATATACAAGGGAGCTGCGGCAGTATCTTGCCGAGCAGACTCGCCAAAAACTTGAGAAAGCGGAGGAAGGTTATGCACAGAACAGTTGATTTTTCCCAAACGCGCATCACGGGCGGATTCTGGAAGCAAAAGCAGGCACTTGTGCGCCGTGTGACCACGGGGGCTGTATACGACCGCTTTGCCGACACCGGCAGAATTGACGCCTTCCGCTTTGACTGGAGAGAGGGGAACCCCAAAAAGCCGCACTTTTTCTGGGATAGCGACGTGGCCAAGTGGATCGAGGGCGCGGCTTATCAGTTGGCCCTTGCGCCCGATGCAAGGCTGGAAAAGAAGATCGACAGTCTGGTCGAGCTGATCGAAAAAAATCAGCAGGAAGACGGCTATTTCAACATCTATTTTACCGTCATTGACCCCGCGCACAAGCTGGCGATCAGAGATTGGCACGAGCTGTACTGTGCAGGCCACCTTATGGAGGCCGCCGTGGCGTATTTCGAGGCCACGGGCAAGCGCAAGCTCCTTGATTGCATGTGCCGTTATGCCGATTATATTGAAAAAAGATTCGTCACCGATGCCGACGTGCCGTTCAGGACGCCGGGGCATGAGGAGATCGAGCTTGCGCTGGTGCGGCTTTACGAGTGCACGGGCGAGAAGCGGTATCTTGCGCTTGCCAAGCATTTTGTGGATGCGCGCGGTTATGATGACGGGCCAATTCCCGATTGGATGCACCCCTCTTACGGTCAGCATCACCTGCCCGTGCGCGAGCAAACGACTGCCGAGGGGCACGCCGTGCGCGCCATGTATCTGTATTGCGGCATGGCCGACGTTGCCCTGCATACGGGGGATAAGGAGCTTCAGGCCGCCTGCGAGGCCATCTTTGATAACGTGGCAAGCAAGCGCATGTATATCACGGGCGGTATCGGATCGAGCGGTGCGGGCGAAGCCTTTACCGTGGATTACGATCTGCCTAACCTGATCTCGTATACCGAATCCTGCGCGGCACTGGCGCTTGCGCTGTTTGCCAACAGAATGCTGCGCTTTGGCGCGGATTCCAAGTATTCGGACGTGGTTGAGAGAGTGATTTATAACGGCTTTATGTCCTCTCTGTCCTTGGACGGTAAGAGCTTTTTCTATCAGAATCCGCTGGAGATCATGCCGCGCATGCACAAGCGTGACGTCAGCGTCAACCATGCAAGCGTCGGCCTGCCGCCCATGCAGCGCAGAGAGGTGTTTGTGTGCTCCTGCTGTCCGCCCAATATCGTCAGATTCATTCCGTCCATCGCCAACATGCTGTATTCGGATGACGGCGAGGTGATCTACGTGCACCAGTTCATGCAAGGTCTGACCACCGTCGAGCGTGACGGCAAGATGCTGGTGCTGGAGCAGACGACCAAATATCCCGAGAGCGGCAAGGTGAAAATCAAGCTGACCGGTGGGGATGCCCGCATAGCCGTCAGAATCCCCGGCTGGTTTGAGGGCTATACCGGTAAGACCGAGAAGGGATATGCATATTTTGACGTCAAGGACGGCGAGGAGCTGGACTTTGACTTTACCATGAAGCCGGTCTTTATCGAGGCAAGACCCGAGGTGGTCTTTGACGCGGGCAGATATGCCGTCATGCGCGGCCCCGTGCTGTATTGCATGGAGGGTGTGGACAACGGTGCGCTGCTGCGTGATATCAGGCTGGACAGTCGCGCAAGATTCAGATACGGCAAGCACCCGACGCTGGGTGTGCCGCAATTGAGTGTGCGTGCATGGAGAACGGTACGCGAAGAGGATGCGCCGCTGTATCGCAGAAAAACACAAAATAAGGAAAAGGTAGAGGCGGTGCTGATCCCGTATTATGCTTTTGCCAACAGAGGCGAGAGCGAAATGCAGGTGTGGCACTTTGTAGAATAGAATATGAGAGAATTTGCAAATCAAAATTACGATGCAGAGAGAGCCTTTTACGGCCAAAAGGATATTTGCGTACATAACTGCCGCTTTGCAGGTCCCGCTGACGGTGAGAGCGCGTTCAAGGAGTGCGCAGACGTCAAGGTGCGGGAATGTGAGTTTGACCTGCGCTATCCCTTCTGGCACGTGCAGGGGCTTGCCATTGATCAATGTCACTTAAGCGAGACCTGCCGCGCCGCGCTGTGGTATTCGGACAGTATTCAGATCACCAACACTGAGCTGCACGGCATTAAGGCCTTACGCGAATGCCATGACGTTCAGATCAGTAATTGCAGCATCCGCTCGGCCGAATTTGGCTGGATGAGCGGTGACGTGCGCATGCAGGACGTGACGGCCGAGGGCGAGTATTTTATGTTCCGCGGCAGAAATCTGCATTTTGAGAACATGACCTTCAAGGGAAAATATTCCTTCCAGTACGTGGAGAACGCTACCTTTGAGAATTGCGACCTGGATACTAAGGACGCATTCTGGCATGCCAAAAACGTGGTGGTCAGAAACTGCCGCGTCAAGGGTGAGTATCTGGCGTGGTATTGCGAGGACGTCACGTTTGAGCATTGCGTTATCATCGGCACACAGCCGCTGTGCTATTGTAAGGGGTTGACGCTGATCGATTGCGAAATGCACGGGTGCGATCTGGCGTTTGAGAAGAGTGAGGTGCAGGCAAAGGTCACCACACCCGTCATCAGCATCAAAAATCCGCTTTCGGGATGCATTCGCGTACCCGAGGCGGGCGAAATCATTCGCGATCTGCCCGAGGCAAAGGGTAAGGTCGAGATTGGAGGAATATAATGGAAAACAAAGAAAACGTACAAGACGTAGCGTCCCGGGTAGCCGGGCTTGCCGAGCAGGCGTTTTCCACGGCGCTGGCCTCCACCATCATGGCAGGCTTTCCCGTGGCAAGCATTATCGCCATTTTCAAGGGCGTCAAGGGTCTGAAGCTGGCAAATGCGGCAAGAGATCTGGCACAGGAGAACGGCTTGAAGACGGGTGCTAAGAATATTGTGGCGCGTGCGCTTGCCATCAACGGGATTGCAAGTGGGGCGTATGCCACCTTGATCTATCTGTTTTTTGCGCTGATGTACGTGGCATGGATTGCAATCTACTTGCTCTGCATACTGGGCATTTTATTTGCCGGCTTTTTGGCAGGTATATAAAAATACTTGCAAAATAAAAAATACTGTGCTATAATGAATTGAAATCAATACATATTATGGAGGATTATTATGGATAATCAAAACTTCAATACCGAAAGAGAGCCTCTGCCCACCTTTGATGCAGAGCCTGATTTTACCGCGACTACCACTATTGAGGCAGCTCCCGCTTCTGCAGAGCCTGAGGCAGCTGCGGCTCCCGAGCGTGATCCGATGATCGACGTGTTTGCCGGTCAGGCCTTTTCCAAGGGTCTTGCTTCCGTGATCCTGTCCCAGTTCCCCATCGCATCCATCATTGGTCTTGTTATGGGCTCTAAGGGTCTGAAGAGTGCCAACATGGCGCGCGACCTGGCAAATGCACAGGGTGTTAAGGGCGGCGGCAAGTATATGGTCGGCCGTATCCTGTCCACCGTTGGCAAGTTCACCAGCTTGTTCTACACCGTTTTCTGGGCACTGTACGGTGTGTTCATGGTGCTGTACGTTGCACTGATTATTCTTTCCGGTCTGCTTTAAGGTGAACTGAAATGGATGCATCCTTTGCCAAGTGGTTGGAGCAAAACGGTCTGGTTCTGGCCTTTTGCACCAGCGCAGGTGATTGCGTGTACGTCAACCGTCAAAAGAGATTTGGCGTACTGGAAAAGTTCGATGAGCGCGGCGTGCAATCGTTTTATCTGGACGACGTTGTGTTGTTTGAAACCCGTGATGACGAAAAGCTGATCGCGCGCTGGGCTAAAAATGGCATTTGGAGCGTAGAGCCCAAATCCGAAAGATACTCCACCAATGAGATGTATATCTGCTTCCAATTGGCGGACGGTAAAAAGCTCAGATTACAGTTGTTCAGAGCCGCCGATCGAAATGTCGAGCGAGACTCCGAGGCACACAAAAGATTGTACCGCTATGCTTGCAATTCTTCTCAATGTTTGTATAATCTGATTGCCGGAAAATAAAAAAAGAGTGATATCTCGCAAGAGATATCACTCTTTTTCTGTTGCAGAGCATTATTTTTCCATGTCCTGCAGATAAAGCTCCGCCTCCATGCAGGTGATGCCGTGCTGATTGACCACGCGGAACAAATATCCGTTTTCGCTCTCTGCGCGCAAAATGGTCAGAACGTCGCCGTAAGCGGCCTCATGCTGGTAGGACAGCGAAAATCCGCTGACAAACTTGCCAAGCATGTCCGGCACGTAATCGCACAGCATGTCGGGATATTTGGTGTTGTTCATGTGCATGTTGTAATCCAGGTCGGAATAGCGAACCTCGCGCTTGCCAACCTCGGTCAGCTGCACCGATGAGGTGATGCGGGCGCGGCGGGGGAGCTCGCTTTTATCGATCGGATCGTCCTCGGGAAAGGATGCCGCGGGAATAAAATCCTCGGACTTGATAAAGCTGCGATCCTTGAGGTTGACAAGTGCCCATTCCGAGTTGGCGCGCGCATAGACCACGCCGTCGTATTCGATCTCGAAGCAACGGTTGAAGGTAAAGGAGCGTGAGGGCGGACACCACGTATTGACCCAGATGCGGATGTAGGGCGGGAGCGGCGCGTCGATGCTGACCTGAATACGGCTGAGCAAAAATCCAACGCCGTCGTGCTCGTGCATTCTGTCAAGGTCCAGCTCTGCGGCGCGGCACTGTCTGTTGGCACATTCCTGCATATACATCAGGATCTGCGAGGGGCGAATGATCAGATCGGGGTCCGTATCGTGCCATTTTGTCAGAAAATGTTCGGTATGTTTCATAGCAATATCTCCATGCCGCCCACGGGGCGGCTCAAATAGTGATGGAAGCTTCTCCAAAAAACGGAGCTGTCGAGGGTCGACAGCTCCGAAAAATCAGTTGATTTTAGAGGGTGTTAGAGGAGCCCAGCACGTTCTTGATCTTGTGCTGAACCATCTTCTTGACCTCGGAGCGGGCAACGGTCAGGTATCCGCGGGGGTCAAATACGTCGGGCTGGTTGTGCATGACGCGGCGAATACCTGCGGTCATGGCCAGACGGATGTCGGAGTCAATATTGATCTTACAAACCGAGCTTCTTGCGGCCTGGCGCAGCATGTCCTCGGGAATGCCGATTGCGTCGGGCATCCGGCCGCCCAGCGCGTTGATTTCTGCAACGTAGTCCTGGGGAACCGACGAAGCGCCATGCAGAACGATGGGGAATTCGGGCAGACGGCGGGAGATCTCCTCCAGCACGTCAAAGCGGAGCTGAGGCTTGGTGCCGGGCTTGAACTTATAAGCGCCGTGGCTGGTGCCGATGGCGATAGCCAGCGAGTCAACGCCGGTGCGGGTGACGAATTCCTCAACCTCGTCGGGGTTGGTAAACATTGCGTCCTCGGCAGAGACCTTGACGTCATCCTCAATGCCTGCCAGCTTGCCAAGCACACCCTCAACGACAACGCCGTGCGCGTGCGCGTATTCCACGACCTTGCGGGTCAGGGCAATGTTGCCCTCGAAGGAGTGGTGAGAGCCGTCGATCATAACCGAGGTAAAGCCGCCGTCGATGCAGGACTTGCAGATCTCGAAATCTGCGCCGTGGTCAAGGTGCAGGGCAATATCGATGCCGGTGTCACGGATAGCGGCGTTTGCCAGAGCCATGAGGTATTCGTGCTTGGCGTACTTTCTTGCGCCGGCGGATACCTGCAGGATCACGGGAGAGTTCTCCTCCTGAGCCGCTTCGGTGATCGCCTGAATAATTTCCATGTTGTTGATGTTGAAAGCGCCGATGGCGTAACCGCCGCGGTAAGCCTTCTTAAACATTTCTGTAGTTGTAACAAGTGCCATTTTGGGTTTCCTCCGGAAAAATTTCTACCGATATTCTATCATATTTTGCGCCTAAAATCAAGAGATATCAGGATATTTTCGCAAAAATTCATCCGATTGTTTGATTCCCGTCATGCTCCCGCGATGCCACGGCCGCGCCGCTCTGCGTGCCAAGGCCAAAGCTGACCGCAATGGCGTTGTCCACCCGTTGCATGACTGATTCGTCCAGATGTCCCATCTTTTCTTTCAAGCGGCGCTTATCCAGCGTGCGGATCTGCTCCAGCAGCACTACAGAGTCCTTGGAAAGCCCCGCCTTATCGGCATATATGTCGATGTGAGTGGGCAGACGGGTCTTGCCCAGGCGAGAGGTGATGGCGGCGGCGATCACGGTCGGGCTGTATTTGTTTCCAACGTCGTTCTGAATGATCAGCACGGGGCGAAGTCCCCCTTGCTCCGAGCCCACCACGGGGGAGAGATCTGCGTAGTAAATATCACCGCGTTTTACGGTTATCATGGTATGCCTCCTGCTTTGATATGTTGATGTAATGTCATTGTTGCCGTGCATGCCGGATTTTAATCGCGCACGTTTGATATTGCAGTATATACCGTTTATCGACAAAATGCCCCACGGCGCGCAGGCGTGGGGCGATTAAAAATCAGTAAAAAGATGCGAATTTTTGTTGCATTGATTCCTTGTGTGTGGTATAATAAACTTAGAATATATTATGGAGGCGGAATATGCGCAAAACCAAAATTATTTGTACCATAGGACCTGCCACTCAGAGCGAAGATACCTTGCGCGGACTTTGCAAGGCGGGCATGAACGTAGCAAGACTTAACTTTTCTCATAACACACACGAGGATCACCAGAAGAGAATTGACAGCATCAAGAAGGTAAGAGCCGAGCTGGATATGCCGATTGCCATCATGCTGGACACCAAGGGACCCGAGTACCGTATCAAGACCTTTGAGAACGGCAGCGTGACGCTGTCCGAGGGACAGAGATTCACGTTCACGGCAGACGAGGTGGAGGGCAACGAGAGTATCGTGTCGGTCAGCTATGCCGAGCTGGTGCATGAGCTTGTGCCCGGAGATACCATTCTGCTCAATAACGGACTTCTGATCTTCCACGTAGAGGAGATCGAGGGCAGAAATATTCACTGTCGCGTGATTTGCGGCGGCGAGTTGTCCAACCGCAAGAGCATGAGCTTCCCCGGCAAGGTCTTGAAGCAGAAGTATCTGTCGGAACAGGACAAGAGTGATATTGCGTTTGGCGTCAAGAACGGTGTGGATTTTATTGCCTGCTCGTTTGTTTCCTGCAAGCAGGATCTGATCGACGTGCGCAATTATCTTTCCGAGATCGGCGGCGAGGGTGTTGACCTGATCGCCAAGATTGAGAACCAGTCGGGTTATGATCATATTGAAGAGATCTGTGAGGTCTGCGACGGCATTATGGTCGCGCGCGGAGATATGGGCGTGGAAGTCCCCTTTGAGCAGCTGCCCGCTATGCAGAAAACGCTGATCACCAAGTGCAGAATGCTTGGCAAGCGCGTCATTACCGCAACCGAGATGTTAGAGAGCATGATCTACAATCCCAGACCCACCAGAGCAGAGATCTCGGACGTTGCAAATGCGGTGTACGACGGCACCAGCGCCATCATGCTGTCGGGCGAGACCGCAATGGGTAAGTATCCCGTGCAGACGGTGCAGGTCATGTCCAAGATCGCCGAGACGACCGAGAACAACATTGACTACACCGATATTTTCTACGGTACCGAGTTCAAGATCAAGAACACGGTGGACGCGATTTCGCATGCAACCTGCGCGGTTGCCGTGGATATTGATGCCAAGGCCATCGTTGCCTGCTCGCTGTCGGGCATGACGGCGCGCATGGTATCGCGTTTCCGTTGTCCCGTGGACATTATCGGTCTGACCACTGACGAGGCCACCTACCGCAAGCTGGCGCTTTCCTGGGGCGTCATTCCCGCGCTGTGCGAGAAGTACCCCTCGACCGACGTGCTGTTCTATACGGCTACCAAGATGGCACCCAAGCTACTTCCCATGCAAAAGGGTGACAGCATCGTTATCACGGGCGGCAACACCACCGGCGTTTCGGGCAATACCAGCCTGATCAAGGTGGAGCAGATTTGATTAATAACAAGGAAAAGAGGGAGAAACCCATGGGTTTCTCCCTCTTTTTTCATTTTAATGCGCGATGGTAAAGAAGATCCAAGTGATCAGAAACGACAGGAAGATGATGCCCAGCGTGATCATCATGGGCCAGAACATCAGCCTGACTGCCGCAATATAGGTGCGGAACTGCTTACGGAGCGTGCCCTTGGCACCGGGGTCTCTCGGCTTTTCGCCGGGACGGCGGCTTGCATCCTCAAGCGGCTGCATATCGACTACGGTCGAGCCGTCGTCCACGTAGCGGATTTTTTCCTTCTTTTGCTTTTTCTCTTTGTTTGCCATGCTCAGTCCTCGGCATACATGTGGCAGGCGGCAAAGTGGCCGGGCTCTACCTCACGGTATGCGGGTGTGACGTGCTTGCATTTCTCCTTGGCATAGGGGCAACGCGTGTGGAAACGGCAGCCCTTGGGGGGATTTGCAGGCGAGGGGATGTCGCCTCCCAGCACCATGCGGTGCATCTTGGCGTCGGGGTCGGGATTGGGAATGGCCGAGAACAGCGCCTTGGTGTAGGGGTGCAGGGGATTGTCGAAAATATCCTTCTTTGCACCGAATTCCATCATCGAGCCAAGGTACATAACACCGATCTTGTCCGAGATGAACTTGACGACAGACAAATCGTGAGAGATGAACAGATACGTCAGATTCATGGACTTCTGCAGCTCTTTTAAGAGGTTGATGATCTGCGCCTGAATGGATACATCCAGCGCGGAGACCGGCTCGTCACAGATGACCAGCTTGGGGTTGACCGAAAGTGCACGCGCAATACAGATACGCTGACGCTGACCGCCCGAGAATTCATGGGGGTAACGCTCGTAGTAATAATCGCGCAGACCGCACTTTTCCATCAGATCCAGCACGTATTCCTTGACCTGGCTCTCGGGCACGATCTTATGCACGCGCACGGGCTCGGAGAGAATGTCGCCAACCGTGCTTCTGGGGGGCAAGGAGGAATAGGGGTCCTGGAAAATGATCTGCATCTCGGTGCGCAGCTTACGCATCTTGGCCGAGGAGTAGTTGGTGATATCCTCGCCATCGAACAGGATCTGTCCGCCGCTGGAGGGGTGGAGCTTGAGAATGGTTCTGCCCATGGTGGTCTTGCCACAGCCCGACTCGCCAACGATACCCAGCGTCTCGCCGGGGCACAGCACAAAGGAAACGTCGTCCACCGCGATCAGCTCCTGCTGCACCTTACCGGTCAGCGATTTCTTGATGGGGAACGCCTTGCGCAGGTGTCTGACCTCCAAAAGCGCATTCGGATCGGGGGCTTTCTGCGCGTCGGCCTTGACTGCCTCGGCCTTTGCCTTTGCTACCTCTGCGGCAAGAGCCGCATCGTCATAGGTGACCTCGGCCTCGGGCGCGCTTTCCCAGCGCGCAAGGGCAGATTCAAACGTGATATCAGCCATTTGCCGTGTCCTCCTTGTCGTAAAGATGGCAGGAAACGAAATGCGTGGGGCTGACCTGAATCATGCCGGGATAATCTCCCGAGCACTTGTCGCAGGCGCGGTCGCATCTTTCCTTGAAGTAGCAGTGGGTGGGCATGTTCAGGGGGTTGGGAACGTTGCCGGGAATGTTGAACAGCACGTCGCTGTCCGAATTCATGGTGGGCTTGGATTTCTGCAGGCCGATGGTGTAGGGGTGCATGGGATTTTTGAAGATCTCCTGCACGGTACCTCTTTCGATGACCTTACCTGCATACATGACCACCACGTAATCTGCCATTTCGGCAATGACGCCAAGGTCATGGGTGATCAGCATGATAGAGCCGTTGATCTTGTCCTTAAGGTCGCGGAGCAGATCGAGGATCTGCGCCTGAATGGTCACGTCCAGCGCGGTGGTAGGCTCGTCCGCAATGATCAGACGGGGATTGCACACCAGTGCCATGGAGATCATAACGCGCTGTCTCATACCGCCCGAAAGCTCGTGGGGGTAGGAGTTGTAAACGCGCTCGGGTGCGGCAATGCCCACAAGCCTGAGCATTTCCAGCGAGCGAGCCTGCGCCTGCTCGGCACTCGCCTCGGGATTGTGAATATAGGTCACCTCATCCAGCTGGTCGCCGATGGTAAAGATGGGGTTGAGCGAGGTCATGGGCTCCTGGAAGATCATGGCGATCTCCTTGCCGCGGATGCGGTAGATCTCACTCATCGGCATCTCGGCGATGTTATAGGTCTTGTCCTCGGCCGCGAACCGGATCGCACCGGAATAGATCTGACCGGTCGGACCCTGCAAAAGACGCATGACCGACATGGAGGTCACGCTCTTGCCGCAGCCGGACTCGCCCACGATACCCACGGTCTTATTTTTAGGGATCTCGAAGGAAACGCCGTTGACCGCCTTGACCACACCCTGATCGGTAAAGAAGTAGGTGTGCAGGTCGTCGATCTCAAGAATATTGTTCGGATCCTTCATTTCGCAAAGGAATTCCTCTTCCTTTGCGCGGCGGTTCTTTTTGGCTTCAAGAGCCATCATCACCTTTTTGTTCTGCTTGGCGATGGCACGGATCTCACGACCCGAGAGATAGGAGGACTTTTTCTTTTCTTTCATATTCGGTTGTCCTCCTTCTTATCTTCTCATTTTGGGGTCAAGCGCGTCGCGCAGACCGTCGCCGACAAAGTTGAAGCCCAGAACTGCCATGATAATGCAAAGTCCGGGAGGGCCCCAGATATTGAAATAATTTTGCAGAATGGTGGAGTCGTTTGCGGCGTTGATCATAGTACCCCAAGCCGCAAATTGCTCGGGCGCACCAAGACCGAGGTAGGTCAGGGATGCTTCGTAAAGGATCATAGAGCCAAGGCTGAGCGTCATGGAAACGATCAGCTGGGGAAGCACGTTGGGTACGAGGTGCTTGAAGATCTTGCGGAAGGTGCTGTAACCCATGGCCTCTGCGGCCACCATGTATTCCTGCTCGCGCAGAGAAAGGATCTGACCGCGCACAAGTCTTGCCGTGCCCGACCAGGAGATCAGGGCAAGGAAGCCCATGAGGTAGTAGATGCGGTGCTGCGGCTCAATTTCAATGGGGAAGCTTTCGGTTTTGCTCCATGCATCCAGCACCGTACCCACGACCAGCATGATCGGAATACCGGGCAGACACATCAGAATGTCACAGACTCGCATGATGATATTGTCGATCAAGCCGCCGAAGTAGCCCGCGATACCGCCGAACACCACGCCGATGGCGGCGACCACGAAAACGGTCAGAAAGCTGATGGTCAGCGAGATTCTGCCGCCGTACATCAGTCTTGCCAGCACGTCCTTACCGGTCTTGTCGGTGCCAAGGGGATGGCTCCACGAGGGCTTTGCCAGCGAGTTGGTGGTTTCGTGTGTTTCCTCAAGCTGGTAGTAGGAGTGCTCCACGCCGTTCTCATCCACGTAGGTGATCAGCGTCTGCACGTATTCGGTCTTACCCGAATAGTCCACCTCGGTCTGACCCCACTGCGTATAGAACACGGGACCCAGCCAGCAGAAGGCGAACAGGAAAATGATCAGCACCAGACCAAGCACCGAGAGCTTGGAGCGGAAGAAGCGGCGCATGACCATGCGTCCGGGAGACATCAGCCGCACGTTTTTATCCAGCGGCTCGTCCTTGGCGGCGGTGTTTTGTACTTTGATTTCCGTATCTTTCATGCCGTCGCCTCCTTAACCAAGTTTGACTCTGGGGTCAACCACGGCGTACATGATGTCCGCAAGCAGAACGCCCACGATACTCAGCACGGCCAAGAACAGGTTGTAGCCCATGATAAAGGGAATGTCGGCTACCAGCGTTGCCTGATAAGCCATGTTACCGATGCCGGGCAGGCCAAACACCTGCTCGGTGATGATTGCACCCGAGAACAGAGAGGGGAGCAGACCCGCAAGGGACGTGACCAGCGGGATCAGCGTATTGCGGAAGGCATGCTTGTAGATGACCTTGGTCTCGGAAAGACCCTTGGCGCGGGCGGTGCGGATGTAATCCGAGCCCAGCACCTCAAGCATGTTGGTTCTGGTCATTCTCATTCTGCCGCCTATGCTCAGAATGACCACGGTCAGCACGGGAATGACCAGGTAGGACAGATAGTCAAGCACCAGCGCAATACCGGTGTAGTCCATGGTCGCCGAGCCAAGACCCGATGACGGGAACCATCCCAGCTGCATGGCGAAGATGTTTTTGAGTATCTGTCCGAAGAAGAAGGACGGCAGCGAGATACCGATCATAACCAGAACGGTTACGAAATAATCGCGGAAGGAATATTGATGTGTTGCGGCCGTGATGCCAAGGGGAATGGCGATCATAAATTCGAACACGGTCGCTATGGCAGCGACGGCAAAGGAAACCCACATGTTCTTGGCAATGACGTCGGCAACAGGCTGCTGGAACTTGAAGCTGTTACCGAAGTCCAGGCGCAGCGTAGCCTTGAGCCAAGTAAAGTAGCCCTTGACGATTCCGCCAAACGTACCGTCCGTACCGTAGCCGTACTCGTTCATCATAGCTTTCATGGTTTCTTCGGTGACGCCCTCGCCCTTGGAGTTGATCTCGGCGATCTTGGTCGAAATGTAGTCCATGGGCATCAGCTGAATCAGCGTGAAGATGATAAGCGAGACGCAAAACAGGATCAGAACGGAAAGAGCAAGTCGCTTGATAATATATTTCAGCATATTGTTTTACCGCCTCCTGTCTTAATTTGCAAATTCGATCTCCCAGATGTGCTCTAAGGGAGAGGTGTAGGGGTTGATCTCTGTGGGAAGAGAGGACGCATCAATGACGCGGGAGTTGTACGCGTAAAGCGTCTTTCTCTGATAAACGGGCAGCTCGATGGCCAGATCCAGCACGTATCCCATGGCCTCCTTGTAAAGGATGGCACGCTCTTCCTGATCGGTGGTCTCACGCGCCTGGTCAATGACCTCGCTGAGCATGTCAAGAATGGCGTTTTCCTCGGGATAAGAGGCGGGAGAGCCGAGAATTTCGCGGTAGCCCCACGCCAGCGTACTGGTGGCGGTGGAGTTTTTGTGGTAGACCTGATACATATCGGGGTCAACCGTGGTACCCCAAGCAGCAGCCCAAACGGCAAGCGAGCCGGTGGAAAGCTTGGTCAGCGCCTGGGTGTCGGGAACGATCTCGATATCCCAGCCGCACTCGTTGAGCAGTGCCTGCGCACTCTCAAAGACCTTGTAGGCGGGGTGGTCGGTCAGGTCTGCGCCTGCGATGGTAAAGGTAATGGAAAGCTGCTTGTCGCCCTGCGAAACACCGGCGGCGGCCATGTAGTCCAGAATGGTCTGCTTGGCCGTTTCGCGGTCAAAGCGGATGGCGGGATATTCGTGTCCGTTGTCCAGGCTGGGGTTGCCGTTTTCCATGGGATATGCCCAGGAAACCGTAGACATGGGCCAGTAGATGGTGCTTGCGGTACCGGTGCTGTAGTATTCCAGCGCAAGGCCGGTATCCATGGCACACATAATGGCCTTACGCAGGTTGATGTCGGGCACCTTGCCTGCATTGATGCCAATGTAACCGTAGCCAAGCTGATCGGTGTAGGTGCTGCGAATGCCCTTGGCCGCAAGGTTATTGATTCTCTCAATATTATCCTGCGTGTACTGGGGTGTGACGAAATGCACCTCGCCCTTTTCCAGCGCGTCTAAGGCGTTGGTGGCGCTGACCACCTGATAACGCAGCTTTTCGATCTTGGGCTTGCCCATCATAAAGTTTTCGTTGGCCTTGAAGTAAACGATGTTGTTGAGGTAGAAGTCGGCACCCTTGGGGTTGTCGTCATTGTTTCGGTTGGTGGCCTTGTAAGGGCCTGCGCCAACCGGCACCTTGGTGACCTCGCTTGCGCGGATGGTGTTGGACATGAAATCAAACGAGCCGTATTCCACGCCGAACTTGTTGTTCGGAATGTCCACGGTGTAGCCTGCGCCGTAGTAGTGCTGGGGAGCAACCGAGAACGCGAAGTTCCAGATCGCCTTGGGGTCAACGCCGTTGATGGTGATCTGCAGCACGTCGTATTCGTCGCGGTTAGCGGGTGTGCCGTCGGGATTGTGCTCGTGCGCTACGGTGTAGAAGCCGTTTTCGGTTTCCACCTCCTGGATGTCGGTGGTGTGACCCAGGGAAACGATACCCGCGATATTGGGTACGAGCAGCGTGCCGTCAGCCGAGACGTTCTCGCGCAGAATGACCGTGGTGGCCTGCGCACTGTATTCGGTCAAGAGGGTGTTGGCGGTTGCCCAGTACTGCAGAATGATGTGCAGCTCCTGCTCCACCTTCTGATTGTAAACGTACTCGATCGCCTTTTCCTTAGAGGTCACAACGTCGGGGGAATAGTTGCGGGTGACCTTTTTGATCTTGGTCTTGATGTCCTTGTTGGTCACGGGGTCCTTTTCGTACTCAACGGTCACAAAGCCCTCTGCAAACATAAAGGACGTGATCTCGTCAAATTCACCCGTTTCCTTATAAGGTGTTTCGGTGTAAGCGGAGGAGGCGGAGGTGTAATCACTTTCCAGCTCCTTTTTGAATTCTGCGAGCGTCAGCTCGTAATCTGCCAGCAGATTGTCGGTGGTGACAGCCGAGGGATCGTTGGAAATGGCCTCCTTGTAGCCCTTGGAAAGACCTGCGGCGGCAATTGCCCCCACCATGGTGTCGTAATCTGCGCTGTAAGAGCCTGCGGTATCGGTTCTGCCCACCTGCTTATAAAGGTTGAGCAGCTCGTTGATGCGGTTCTTGGCTCTGGTGGTTGCCAGCTCGGCAATGATCTCGCTGGTGTCATTTGAGCCCGAGCCGCGGGTCTGGGTTCTGTAATCCTGCAGACCGACGATGTCGGTGGAGTACATGGTGGAGGAGCCGGTGTAGACGGGGTCGAGGTAAACGTACATGTTGAACAGCACGTCCTCAATGGTCAGGGGCTCTCCGTCCGAGAACACGATGCCGTTTTTGATAACGAAGGTGTAGGTGGTCGTGTCGGAAAAATCGTCGTATTCGATGGCGTAATCCAGCGTGACGACCGCTTCGTCCGGGCCGCATGCCACCGTGACCTGCTCGTTTTCATAGCCGGTGGTCAGCATGGCGATCTGTGTCATGGCAACGATGGTGGCATCGGGTGCTGTGGTGGAGTAGAAGGGATTGAATACGCCGTCCAGCGCGTCGGTCATAACGACCAGCGCGTCGGGGCGACCGCCCCCCTGTCCGCAGGCGCTCAGCACACCCAGTGAGCTGAGCAGCGTTGCGGCACAGAGAATCAAGGAAAGGATTTTCTTATTCATTTGTCATAATCCTCCTTCTTTCTTAGTTCTGCTTACGGGGCGTCAGAGTGATCTCGCCCGTTTCGGGATTGACGGTCAGGATCGCGCCCATCTTGTTGTCACCTGTCAGCTGTGCGCTCACGTTTTCAAGGCTGATGCCGTCGGTGTTACCCGAGCCTGCGATCAAGCCGTAAACGGCGCTGTCCATGCCGTCCAGATACAGCGAGGGATCAATGAGAAGCTTACCGCTGACGGTAACGTTCCGGACGGTTGCCTGCTCGGAGATCGTACCTGCAAACAGACCGATGGTCGAGCCCTGAAGTCTGGAGCCAACGGCGGTGTAGGTCACGTTTTCAAAGTGCAGGTCGGTAATGCAAGCTCCTGCGCCGATGAATCCGAACAAGCCGCCCTGCTGTGCGCCGTTGGGCTGAACAACAGTAATATTGGACATCTTGTGGCCGTTACCGATAATTTGTCCGGTAAACTGGTTCTGACCCTTATAGAAGGCCGTGGGCCAGATCGCACCCTTGACAGAGAAGTCAAGGTCTGCCTCGATGATGTAGTTACCGTCTGCTCTTGCGTGCTTATAAAGCTGCTTGACCGAGCTGATCTTGAACCAACTGCCTTCCCAGAGGTCGACGTACACGTTCATGGCAGGAGAGTTGGTCGTGCCGTTTTCGTAGTTGATATCAAGGGTCAAAGGATCGGTCAGAGGCGTGGTCATCTGCACGTCTGCATAGATGGCGTTGGGTGTGCCCTCCAGCTTGGGGAAGTTACCGCCAAGGGAAATGGCGCCGTTCTTCCATACGGGGATGGAGAGCTTGGAGCTTACGTAGGTCTGGATCAGCGTGGGGTTGCCGTTCTCGTCGAGAGTGTTGAGGTCGTACAGGTTGAACTGTACGCCGGGCACCCATGCCGCATAAAGCGTCAGGACTGCATCCGAGCCGGACTTGACGGTCTCGGGATCGACGGTCACGGTATCGGTGTCAAAGTCCCAGCGGCTGGAGTATACCCAGCCCTGCTCTCTGCCGGAGATCTCAGTCAGCTCGCCGTATTCGTCAAGCGGGCGACCCTGCTGGTCAACTCTGGGCTGACGGTCGGTGTACCAGCCGGCCAAGGTGTAGCCGGGATTGTCCACCACGTAAGCCTGCGCGCCGCGGAGCTTATCCTGCGGGTCGAGCAGCGAGATGTGGATCTTGCCGTTCTCGTCAACCGTGTAATCGCCGATGGCGAACACGTCAACCACCGTGACGTCACGGTTTGCAAAGGTACCGTCACCTGCATCGTAGCGGATGCTGACGTCATAGCCCTGCTTGTCAAGCTGCTTGTAGGGATCCTTCCACTGAGAGCCTGCGGAGGAGAACAGCGTGCCAAGCATGAGAATGATTGCCGCGCCGATGGCAACAACCGAAATAATGGTGAAGATCTTGCCAAATGGAACGGCGGCAAAGGCCTGCGCCAGCTTGCCGGGCTTGTTCATGCCTCTGGGCTTGTGGGGCTTGTTCAGCTTGATGGGCTTCTCGGCCTTGGCCTTGACCTTGGCTTTCTGTGCGGCCTTGAGCTCGGCCAGGTATTCGGGGGTGAAGACCTTGCGGGCAAGGATAAAGCAAGCGATTGCGAGAACCAGCGAGATGACGCCCACGATGGCAAGTGCGATCGAGAGCACCTTGGTGACCGAAACGCCTGCGGGAGGCTCGGGCGTGGGCTCGGCAGAGCCGGATTCACCCGCAAGGGCCTCCAGATCCGCAATTCTGCGCTCAGCCTGTGTCAGCTTGTCAAGGTTGTAAACAAGAGCCTTTTGCTCCATGGTGGAGATCTTATCGTAAGCGGCTCTTGCAGCCTCGACCAGCGCCTTGTCCTCAAGGGTCACCTTTTCGGGGATGGCGTTGATGGCGGCGATGGCTGCCAGCGTGACGTCATCGGCGGCGGCACTGCCGTCAATGAAGGTGTCGAAATACTGTGCAAAGATGAAGGAATCGTAGTGGTGGCCGTTGACGGGTCTGACCATGGTGATGGGAGAATCAACGTGACCGATATAGTCTACGAAGCTTGCACCGTAGTAGGTGTTGTGGTAGCTGGTGTCGGCATTCCACATGTAGTACTTGATAATACCCAGACCGGGCTTGGTCAGCGTGGAGCCGTCGGCGGCGTAGAAGGAGTAGTCGCCGGTTGCGGGGATGTTTTCGTAGCTTTCGTGATACAGCGCGTCGAATTCCTCTTCCAGAATGGGCGCGTTGTAGGACGAGAATACCACCAGCTTCAGATCCTCGCAGTCATAGAAGGCCTTGTGGCCGATAGAGGCCAGCGTATAGGGCAGGGTGACCTGCTTTACGGGAGCGCCCGCAAAGGCCATGGCCGAGATGCGGACGGTGCCGTCGGCAACCGTGACAGAGGTATCGTCGCCGGTATAGGCGATCAGCTCAAGGCCCTTGGGCACGACGCGGTAGAGGTTACCGTCGATGACGCGGACGTTGTCGCTGATATCGTAGGTGTAAACGGTGGAGATATACTCCTTGCCGTTGAAGGTCAGGGTCTCGGTGCTCGAGAGCTTGGTAAGGCGGCACATTGCAAACGGGTTGTCGCCCATATCGGTCAGTGCCGAGCCCAGCGTCAGGGCAAAGTCTGCCATGGTGTCCTTATAGAAGGCGTGCGTACCGATATAGGAAGCACCCGACAGATCGGCACCGGGCAGGATGGAGTACGCAAAGGCGTAATCGCCAACGTGGGAGACGTTTTGCATGCCGCTCACGGCAGAAAGCTTGGTGTCGTAAGCGAATGCGCCCTCGGATACCGTCACGCCGCTCTGACCAAAGGTGACGGAAGACAGCTGCTCGCAGTAAGCAAAGGCGTAAGTGCCGATGCTTTTGATGCTGTCAAGCTTCAGCGAGGAAAGCGCGGTGGTGTAGAAGGTGTTACTGCCGATGTCGGTGACCCCTTCGAGGTTGATCTCGGAGAGGTTGCGGCAGTACAGGAACGCCTTGTCGGGAATGACCTTGACGTCTGCACCCAGCGTGACCTTTTCAAGCAGCTGGCAGTAAGCAAAGGCTTCCGTGCCCATGGAGGTCAGGCTGTTGAGCTTGACCGAGGTAAAGATGGGAGCAAAGTATCTGTATACGTATTCGCCGTTGACGTCCACCACGGGCGAGGTGAGGTTTTCGTCGTAGTAGTCGTTGTAGACCTCGCCCGAGAAGGCGTACGCGCCGATAGAGGTGACGCCGGACAGGTCGATATCCGAAAGACTTGCGGCGTTGTAGAATGCATAGTCTCCAATGCTGACGCCGCTGCCCAGCGTGACGCTCTGCAGCTTGACAGCACCCCAGAAGGCGCGGTTGCCGATCTGCACGTTGTCGCCGACGGTCAGAGAGGTCAGGGGGGACTTGAAGGCTACGTAGTAAACGTAGGAGAACAAATCGTTGGGCATGCTCTCGCTTCGGATCTCCATATTGCGGTTGCTGAGCAATGCGAAGGCGTCGTCGCCCAGCACAACGTCAGCACCTACCGTAACGCTTTCCAGGCCGATACACTCGGAGAACGCGCCTTTGCCGACCTTGATGCCGTCGGGCAGGGTAACGCTTGTCAGACCCGAGCCGCTAAAGGCGTAGTCGCCGATGGCGGAAAGACCTGCAAACGAGGGAGCAACGGTCAGCTTGGAGCAACCGTCAAAGGCGTGCTCGCCAATCTCGGTCAGCTGACCCAGCGTGACGGTTGTCAGCTTGGAGCAGCCCGCAAATGCGTAAGGGGAGAGCTTGGTAACGCCGGGGAGCACCACCGAGGTGACGTTGGCGTTGCCCGAGAACGCACCCGTGCCGATGGCGGTGACGTTGAGATCGGGTGCAAACTCGCCCTTGGTTGCGGGAGCAACCAGGATCAGCGTGCTGTTGGTCTTATCAACAATGTAAGAGAGGTTTTCGCCGGTAACAAAGCGAGTGTTGGCCGCGTCGATGTTGATCGAGCTCAGCTTTGTGCCGCCAAAGGCGTTTTCGTTGATGACCGCAACGTCCTTGCCAAGCGTCACCTTTTCCAGCTTCTTGGCACCCTGGAATGCACCCGTGGGCACGACGGCGGTGTTGAGCGTGACCTCGGTCAGCGACTCGCAGCCCGCAAAGGCGTACATACCCAGCTTATAGATGGGAGCGTTGATGGTCAGCTTTTTGAGTGAAGAGTTGTTTGCAAACGCGTGCTTACCGATCGACTGAATGCTCTCGGAGAGCGTCAGGCTGCTCAGCGAGCGGTTGCCTGCAAATGCATAGTCGGCAATGGCAACTGCGCTGTCCAGCTTGACAGAGCCGGTCAGGGCACAGCCCTCAAACGCGCTTTCATTGATAAATTTCACGTTTTCCAGACCAACGACGGTTTTAAGCGAGGTACAGCCGTAGAATGCACCCCAGTCGATACGGGTCAGGGTGGAGGGCAGTACCACGCGCTCAAGCGCGGTCAGGTTTGCAAAAGCGTAGGACGAAATGGTCTCAACGCCCTCGGGGATGACGACTTCCTTGATGGTGTCCTCACCGATATACCAGATCTTGGAGTATTCGGGGTTTTCCTCGGTGATCTCCTCGGGAAGCTTGTCGATATAGTCGTAGTTGGAGAATGCGAACTGGCCGATCTCGGTCAGAGAAAGGCTTTCGGGAATGACGACTGTGCCGCCAAGGCCGAAGTAATTCTGCAGCACGGGGCCGCTCGTCACATAGGGATCCTTGACCTCAATGCTGATCGATTTGGAGTAGTAGGTAGACTTGCCGTCCATGACCACGCTTGCGGTGACCGAGGCAAAGCCTTCCTTTTGCGCTACGATAGTGCCGGTTTTGGCATCCACCGTCACGATATCGGGGTTGGAGGATTCCCAGACCACCTTGGTGTCGTCGGGGAAATAAGCGTCCAGCTTATAGCGCACCGTCACCGACTCGGAGGGGTACATTTCAAAGCGATAATTGGTGGAGCCGAACTTGGCCTCGTCACCCGTTACGCCCAGCTCGCGGTCGGAGGAGTTGACGAAATAGAAGGCCTTGTCCACGAAATAGCCGGTCAGATCAAAGAAATCGGTGACGGGCTTGTCGTATTGCACGTATCCCGCGTCGCCCTCGGAGAGCACCTTGACGCGGAATTCGTAGTAGCTCTTGGAGTCATTGGGGTCGGTGATACGGATACGGGTCACCGTACCGGGTGTGACGGGCACCAGTGTGTTGCCCACGATCTTGACGTTATCGGGATTGAAGGTAACGTAGTCGAGCAGCTCGCTCCAGGAGGAGTCGGGATACAGGACGGGATTGAGCTCGTAGGTCTGATAGGGAGAGAGCTCCAGCACCGGCATGTTCTGCTCGGGGGTGGGAACGAATCCCTCAAACTCGGGCAGGTAGAAGTCAACGTACTCGTCGGGCAGACCGATCTCGTAGGTGGCCTCGTTCATGGCGTAGTCGTAGCAGGTCAGCGCAAAGGTGTTTTTGTGCGCCGCACCGGACTTGATATCGTCCACGTAGTCGGTCAGCTCAATGATGACGTCGGTGGTGTTGTTATACTCCGAGTAGATGGCGGTTACGTACTTGCCAAAGGACTTGAAGATGTAGCCGGTGTCGGTCAGGGTCACGTAGCCTGCCTGATAGCCCATGGAGTAGTGGTTATCGTAGATCGAGACCTTGGCGTACAGACGGTTGACCTGGCTGGACTTGTCGTATTCGGTATAGTAGACGCAGTCGGTCACGGCAGGTGCTTCGAAGTCTGTATAAAGCGGGAAGGTCATGGTGTTGCGCAGGTTGGTGTCCGCGCCACCGTCGCCGTAGTCCAGAAGACCCTTGATGGTGACGGTGTATTTGGTGTTGTTCTTGAGATTTTGCTCAATGGCGGAGAAGCCAACATCTAAGTTTGCGGGGAAGATCGTGGGACCGCCGTCCGAATAGGCTTTGCGGATATATTCCGCTGTGCGCTCGAATACCACCTCGCCGGTTGCATCGTCGGTGATGGTGATCTTCATTTCCTTGGCACCGCGGAGCATGCCCATCCAGACGTATTCCAGCGAGTTGATCGCGCCCTCCTGATTGGACAGCGAGATGTAGTCGCGGTTTGCCGAGATCTTCTTGGATGCGGGATCCTGAATGAAGTAGAAGGAGCCAAGGAAGCTTACGTAGTCGCCGTACAGAGAGCCGATGGGACGGGAAGCGTAAGCGTCGGGCATGGTCTTGTCCTCAAAGTCGATGGCGTCGTCCAGCTCGTCCTTGTTGGTTTCAAAGTACTCAAGGTCGAACATGGGAGCGCGCGTCCAGTCGCCGTAGAATACAAGGAAGGGGCAGCCCAGATCGACCGTGCCCTCGCCCTGCGCGTCGAGCTGCACAAAGCCCTCAACGTACATGCCGTTCTCAAAGGACTCGTCCAGATACTTTCTGTCGGCGTCGCTCAGTGTCAGGGTCAGCTCCACGTCGGCAGTCTGACCTGCCTGTACGGTCACGCTCTGACCGTTCTGCTGGCCGTTTGCGACAGAGGAAACGTTGACGCTGACGCCCTCGAGCAGATAACCCTCCTCGGTGACCACGGTCTTGCCGTCCACCGTCTTGGTCTCGCTGACGCCCTCGGTCATGACAATTGCGGAAATATCATAGGTTAAGGCAGTAGAACCAAAGTTGACAATAGAGAATTTCAGGACGTAAACGCCTTCCTTGGAAGGATCGTCGCCAAGCTCGATCTTGGATTTGTCCATGACAGAGCCGTCCTTACGGCTGTAGGTCTGAATGTATGCGGTGGTCAGCGCGCACTCGTCAAGGTTGGCAAGACCTGCGCCCTGCTTTCTGACCGAGTAGGGCAGACCGTTCTTGCCCAGCACCACGTCTGCGGTGGACATCAGCAGTCTGTTGACCAGAGCCGCCACCTCGACGTCGTTCTTGGCAAGGTGAGAGAGGTTCTCCTTGACGTACTGGCGGAGCAGTGCAACAACACCCGACATGTTGGGCGTTGCCATGGAGGTACCCGAAATGCGGTCGTAATCCTGACCGGGAACAGCCGAGAGGATGGATCCGCCGTGTGCGGTGATCTCGGGCTTGATCTCCAGGTCGGGCGTGGGGCCCCAGGAGGAGAAGCCGGACATGAAGGGGCCGGAGGTCTGGGCGCGGCTGAACACGATAGTGCCCTTGCCCTGCGCGGCCAGCATCTCGCCGTCGTCCTGGCTGATCGAGCAGGAGGGAATGGTGGCGTCGCCAACGTTCATGCGGATCTCACCGGACACGTTGTTGTAAATGATGACGGCGGCCGCACCCTTGGCCTGTGCAACGTTGACCTTTTCCTCAAAGGTGGTAGAGCCTCTGGCAACCAGCGCGACCTTGCCGGTCACGTCAATGCCGGTATAGTCAGCCGAGCGGCCTGCGCCGGGGATGAGAACGAATTCCAGCTCCAGCGAGTCAACGCCCTCGGGGAGCACGTCCTCCACCAGCTCCTTTGCCTCGCCCGCTCTGTCTGCGGAGTCGGTAAAGTAGATGATCTTGCCGTTGTACATCATGTAAGGGGTCTTTGCACCCTCGATCGACGCGACGCAGAGTGCGCCCGCGTAGGTGGAGGGAGAGCCGACGGTTGCGGAGTCGGGATTGGAGGTCAGTCCAAGGTTACCGTTCTTCTCCGAGCCGTAGGTGGAGTTGTAGCTGTTGGAGGCTGCAACCACCAGGCTGATGCCGGCCTCGCGGATGTGGTCGTAAACGCCTGCGATCTGTTCCTTTTCGTTCTCGGTCGAGAAGCCGCAGGAGGTACCGATCGAGAGGTTGATGACGTCAACGCCCAGCACCACGCAGTCCTCCAGCGCGCCAAGGATCCAGGAGGTGCGCGCCTGGGTGTCGGTATCCGAGAAGATCTTCATGGCCACCAGCTGTGCGTTGGGAGCGACGCCGGTGATGGTGTCGTCGCGGCCTACGATGATACCCGATACGTGCGTACCGTGGTCGGACTGGATGGGGTAAACGTCCGAGTCTCTGTCGGCGTAGTCAAAGCTGTAGGGGACTTTTTCGCTGATGTAGACGTCCGAGGCGGTCAGACCGCTCTGGATGCCCGAGGCCTCGGTCTTGCCGACCAGACCCTCAACGTCGGCAAAGGTCATGCCCAGCTTGCTGCGGTCGGCGGTAAAGTTATTTACCGAGAAGGCGGTGTGGTAGTAGTCCAGACCCGTGTCCAGAACTGCCACGACCATGCCGGTGCCGTCGTAAGCGAAATCGGAGGAGTCGAAAATACCGGTCTCGTAAACGTCCACCACGTTTTCCACCAGCTTGGTCTCTGCGGGCAGATAGACCTCACCGACGATGGCGGTAGCCTGACCGTCAAGCAGCTCGTCAACCTTGTCCAGGTCGCCTGCCTTGACGGTGATCTCAAAGCCCGAGAGCACGGTGTCGTATTCCAAGCCGCGGTCATAGTCCAGCCCTGCCGCATCCAGTGTGGCAAGCAGCTGTGCTCTCTTGGCCGCGATGCGGCTTTTGACGTCTGCGGCCGCCGCGGACTGTGCATATTCGGACAGCGACAGGTCGGTGTCGGCGTCCTTATAAGCGTCCATGACGGTGGGAAGATCGGTTTTGATGATCAGGGAAATGATGTCCGTATCCGACACGGTGTCGGGGAGCTTGTGCACCACGTTTTTATCGAAAAGGTCTTCGATATTGGTCTGCACGTCGCCGTCGAACAGCCCGATATAATCCGAGCGCTCGGTTCCGGCAACCGTGACAGAGGACATGGTCAGAAGCATGGACAGCACCACGGTCAGAACGACCGCGGCCGTGATCACCCTTGCAAGTGTTTTCTTGTTCATGTTGCGTTCTTTGCCTTTCTTTGTTTCTGCCGATTTTTTACGAGATATCATAAAAATGACGATATATACAATAATTATATCACAAACAGAAAAAAAGAGCAAGGGCTTTGTTCAATATATAATTATATATGTAGCATAAATTAAACGGTCTTACGGTAAAGGTAATAGGGAAACTCTACAAAAAAACCGACCCCGAAAGGCAAAAATTCAAATCCTCTTGATTTATTCGCCGCTTTGTGATACAATAGTACCAACAATATACTATTTTATAATCGGTGAGTCTGCGCGGCAGACGGACCGATACGGCATTTTGAAGAAATTCAGTACGTAAAACAGGAGAAAACACATGAAGAATTTGATCAAAAAGATGGCACTTGTGCTCTCTGTGATCCTTGTTGTCTGCATGGTTCTGACCGCCTGCAACCCCAATCCCGGCGGCGGCGAGCAGGACACGACACCCGGCTCTGAGCAGACGGGAGAGCAGACCACCACCGATCAGGGCAACACCCCCGCGGGTGAAAAAAAGGCCTACACGGTTGAGGTCAAGTCGATCGGCGGCATGGCACTGGAGGGTATTACGGTTAAGGTATATGCCGACAGTACTATGACCGACCTGGTCGATTTCGGCACGACCGATGCGACGGGTAAGGTCACCATCGAGATGCCCGAAAAGGACGGCTACGTGGCTGAGCTGACCGGCCTGCCCGCAGGCTATGAGTGCGAGCCCTATTATGAATTCGTGGGCGGCGGCGCAAGCATCTACGTGGTATCGCGCGTCATTTCGGACACCAATATTACAGGCGTTTCCTATAAGGTGGGCGACGTCATCCGTGATTTCACGGTCGTGGACACCGACGGCACCTCTCACACTCTTTCCGAAATTCTCAAGGAAAAAGAGCTGGTCGTGCTCAACTTCTGGTACACCACCTGCTCCTGGTGTGTAGAGGAATTCCCCTACATGGAAACGGCTTATCAGAGTTATAACGACAAGGTTGAGGTCCTGGCGCTTGACCCCTACGGCACCGACAGCGAGAGCGCGATTGCCGATTTCAAGGCCAATATGGGACTTTCCTTCCCCATGATCAAGGATTACAACGCGCTTTACGCCGCATTTGGCGTTACTGCGTTCCCCACTTCGGTATTTGTTGACCGCTACGGCGTGATCTGCCTGATCGAGGCGGGTGCGCTGATCGGCAATCAGCCCTTCACGGTTGCCTTCGATCATTTCACCGGCGACGATTACGTGCAGGGACTTTACCAAAGCGTTGAAAGCCTCGTTCCCGAGGTAGAGGTCAACGTTTCCATGCCCGATCCCTCCGAGATCGCGGCCGCGATCAACGGCGAGGGCTTCAATTGCACCTACCGTGCAGAGGAGTCCGAGGAGTATAAGGACATCACCTGGCCCTTTGTACTTGGCGAAAAGGACGGTTATGCATGCATCAAGCCGGCAAATACCGGCGTTGCAAACTCCTTCTCGCTTCTGTATTGCGATATCGAGCTTAAGGCGGGACAGGCCGTTTGCTTTGATTTCTTCTCCTCCAGCGAGCAGTACAGCGACGTGCTGTATACCATTGTGGACGGTGTGGATGTCAACAGCATTTCCGGCAGCATGGGCTGGACCAGCTGTTACCCTTACGTTGCAACCGAGGACGGCACCTATGAGCTTGCCTTCACCTACGTCAAGGACGGCGATACCGACGAGGGTGAGGATACCGTTTATATCAGAAATCTGCGCGTTGTGGATCTGGCAAACATCGATACTCCCACGTATATCCCCCGTGAGGTGGCAACCGACCGCGCCGAGGACGGCTTTGGCTATAACAAGTATGCCGAGGTGGTGTTCAACGAGGCGGACGGCTACTACCACGTCGGTACCGTTGACGGCCCTCTGCTTCTGGCAGACCTGATGAACTACACCCAGTTCAGCCAGCAGACGGTGTTCGATATGGCTTACAACGGCCTGATCTCCGAGGATTTCTATGACAGAGCCGTAGATTATTTCTCCTTTGCCTCCAACTCTCAGCTGGCAGGCGTTTGCACGGTCAATGCGGAGCTTGCGGATCTTTTGCGCGAGGTAGCGGCCGCATTGGGTGCCGAGGGTCACGACAGAGAGTGGCTGCAGATGTGCATTTACTTTGATGCATACGGCACGGGCGGCGCACAGCTGGTTGACCCCATCCAGGGTCTTGCTCCCTTCTGCGCTTACAAGGCAGAGCTTGGTGAAAACTCCTTCACCTATAACCGCGTGATCATGCCCAGAGGCCTGCTTGCGGAATTTATCCCCGAGGTTTCGGGCGTATACCGCATTACCTCTTACAGCGATCAGGACGTGGACGGCTGGCTGTTTGACGGCAACCATCAGGAGCTGATGGTTTACGAGCATTGCGAGAGAATGTATTTTGATATGGCCAACGTTTCCATGGTTTACTACATGGAGGCCGGTACCCCTTATTATATTGACATTGCTTATTGGGACGTTTACGGCGTGGGAACCATTCCTTACACTGTGGAATATCTGGGCGAGAGCTATGAGTATTTCCGCACCTGCGCTCCCGGCTACTTCACCTACTATGAAACCGAGGACGAGAACGTGACAAACGAGATCGTCGGCGGCGGCATCAAGGTAGCACTTGGCGAGGACGACTACTATCACGAGCTTCGCGAGGACGGCAGCCTTGGCAGCATCATTTATGCCGACTTTACAAGCGTTTCCACGATCTTCAGCCACTCTCTGGCGCAGATGGCGGACATGAATGCCTTTAATTTCAAGTATACCGAGGGTGATTTGCTGATCCTTGGCTATATGGAAAAGTATCCCGGAAACACCAGAGAAAAGCTGCAGGAGCTGTGGGGCGACGCCTTTGAGGAGTATGCAGAGGAATATGAGCTTGACGAGGTGCTCGCGGGCACTTATCACGGCGGCGGTGAGGATATGACCGAGATCGCCAAGAAATATGCCGGCATGACGCTGCCTGAAAGCGAGGAAGCTCCCGAGCTGGAGGGATGTGTAGCTGTCAACCAAGAGCTGGCAGATCTGCTTCAGAAGCTGATGGATAAGTACACGTTCCAGGGTGTGGACAACTCCTGGATCAAGCTGTGCTTCTACTACCAGCATCTGGGCAACTAATCACTTGAAAATTTTGCCGAACCTCTTGCAAAAGAGGTTCGGCAATGCCGTCTTTTGCGCCAATCGTGTGACGCAAAAGAATATTAACCAACGATTTAAAAATCAACCGCGAATATTGAATATTGAGGATTTTTATGAGAATTTTTAATAAAAACATGCCCGTGATCCTGCTGGCGGTCTTGCTTTGCCTGAGCCTTTTGATGGTGGCGTGTGACGGCGGCAAGCAGCCCCCCGAGTCCTCCGACCCCGAACAGACCGGGCAGGTAACCGAGGATCCTGCGACCGATACCACCGATGAAGTGACCGGTGACGAGGACAAGACCGACGAGAGCGGCTCCGAGGAGCAGACCACCGAGGGGGAGACGCAGCCTGCCGAGATCACTTATACCGTCAGCGTGACCGGCTCGGACGGCAATCCCAGACAGGGTGCGCTCGTGCGCTTTCTGAAGGGTGGCGAGCAGGTGACAACGGCTGTCACGGCAGCTGACGGCGCGGCAAGCGTGGATCTTTTGCCCGATACTTACGACGTGGTCATTGACAATATTCTGGGCGAGAAATACAGTACAGAGGGCTGTGTCGTCACCCCCGAGAGCACCGCACTTTCGATCAGACTTTACGGTCTGCCTGCTATGGGTGAAGAGATCTATGCATACGATGCAGCCGCAGACGATTATATCGGCTATATGGCCAACCGCATCGTGGAGGGCTCGACCTTCGTGACGTTGAATGCGGATGACATGACCTACTATCTGTTTACCGCATCGCGCGGCGGTATGTTCCGCTTGTCCTTTGATGCGGATCTGCCGGTTTCGATCGGCTACTTTGGCTCGACCTCGTACGTCGTGACCGAGTCCCTCTCGCCCGAGGAAAATAACGCCATTACGGTCGAGGTTTACGACGACATGGCGTACAATTACGCCTTTGTCATCGGCGTCAAGGCCGAGGATGCGGCACTTACCGAGTGCGTTTTGACAATTGAGTACGTTGCCGAGCGCGAGACCGACGAAACCGAGCTGCCCTGGAACGACGTCATGCCGAGCGGAGAGCTTGCGCAGTTTACTAAGCCCGTGGGCACTCTGGGTAAGTTTGACCTGGAGGGAGATATCGTCACGCTGGTGCTTGGTGCGGATGGCTACTATCACGTTGGCAGCGCGGACGGTCCTTTGGTGCTGATCAATCTGGATAACAGCACGGGATATTTAGACGCGCTGACCACGGTGTGCGCAAACCAACGCCTTGGCGTGTACGTGTATGACGAGGATGGCAATCTCGTGTCCAAGGACAGCTACAACGAGCTGATCTATGCATACAATGCGGTAAGTGACGGTGGCTATTATCCGCTGGATCAGACCATGCTGGATATGCTTGTGGCGGTTGGCAACTATATGGGCTGGTATGATGCTTCCTCGCCTATGTATCTGTTTGGCGGCAAGGTGCTGACCGTGGAGAACGCGCACCTGTTTGCCTGCGTATATCTGCAAAATTAATTTCAAGGAGATAAACGATGAATACCAAAAGATTTACCATGATTCTGGCGGCAGCTTTGATGCTGCTGGCTGTTGTGATGACCGCTGTTGCATGTGATAGCGGCAATCCCGAGACTCCTACCACCGAGCAGAGCACCGAGGCGCCCACCCAGGGCTCCGAAAAGCCTGCCGAGTCCGAGACTGTCGAGGAAACCACCGATGACGGCAAGGTAACCTACACCGTCAAGGTCGTGGATGCATCCGGCGCACCCGTTGAAGGCGTTGCCGTACAGTTCTGTGACGATAACGGCTGCCGTATGCCCGTGGCTACCAACGCCGAGGGCATCGTGACCCTGACCGATGCAGAGAGCAACTTCCACGTCACTCTGGCGTCCGTGCCCGCCGGCTATGCCGCTGATACCACCGAGTATTATTTCGATGGCGAGGTTGAGATCACCATCACCCTTGCGGCTGAGTAAAAGGGCGCAACAAAAAGAGAGAACGTTTCGGCTATGAACCGATTCGTTCTCTCTTTTTCTGTCTGAGATTAGATCTTTTCCTTTTTGGTAACGATCACGGTCTGCAGGGGCTGCAGGGTGATGGTTGCTTGAAGCAGTTCCTTGCCGATCTCTGTAAAGGCTGCGGGCACGGTCTGCTCTGTCAGCGGATCGTAAGCCACGGGATCGGTCAGTCTGCTGTGAAGAGTAAGCGTGAGGGCCTGTTCCTCCTCGGTGGCGTTGACCAGCATGTAATTTTCGCCGCGCTTAACCGTCGCTTTGCATACCACGCCGTGAGTGGGGGTGATTGCATGCACGGGCAGATGTGCCTTGTCAAGCAGATTGATCACAGTGTCCGCGTCGGGTGCGGTTTTTGCGAAGGGGGCGGATGCGATGGCGGGGAAGAGATCGTGCGGCTGTGCAAGAATTGCAAGATCCTTATCGGCAAAGCTCTGCAGGATGGCGGTAAGGCGGGGCGTCAGCTCCATGGGTGGCAGGATCAGCGAGGAGTACACCTTTCCGACCGGTGTATACAGCTGACCGTCTGTGACCGAGCAACGCTCCAGCAGATCGCAATCGGCAAAATCAAAGTCGATCTGGCGATCCATGAGCGCGTACATCAGGCCGCGCAGACCCTCTGCGCAGACGTTCTCTTGTGCGCAGAAGCTGCCGTAGGAGGCATCCGAGCCCTTGTGGTGCATCTGGAAGGTCTCAATGGGATAATACAGCATGACGTCGGCTCGGTGCCAGCCGCTCATCAGCGCGTCGGTGCGACCCAGCGCCTCGTTGATCTGTCTGTAGAGTGCGGGCTCTGCCTGCTGCTCGCTGTAGTAAGAGGTAAAGGTATCCACGCCCAGCGCGTACTGCAGGCTCATAGAGGCGTACATTTGCATGGGAGTGACCTTGCCGCCCTGCGCATGCGCCGAAACCTCACTCATAACGTGCGGACGGTTGTAGGCATGGGCAATCGAGGAAACCAGCTTGGGGGTAAAGGCGTCGTTATGCACCTTCGTGGGGATAGAATGCAGCATATCGATGCCGGGGACGTGCATGTGACGGAGCAGGGAGAAGAAATTGCCCTCGAACATGACGTGGAGACGGATGTCGTCTTCGAGCAGGATGTGACCCGAGAAGGGGAGTCCGTGCAGGGAGCACCAGTTGGAGAGCTGAGCGAAATAGCTCTGCTCGTAAAGGTCGGAGAGCAGGCGGTAATAATCGTATCTGACCTGCTTGGCTCTCTCGTCCTCGCCAAAGAACAGGTACACCAGGCTGTATTCAAGCGGATAGCCGTAGCGTGCGGCGAACTGATTTGCCACGTCGCGGCCAAAGTTGACTACGGGATAAAGCGGGATCTCGTCATCGTAGGCGTCGTGCACGCGCGGCGGGTACAGGCCGAGATTAATATAGCAGCCCATAAACGAGGGCTCGTCGGTGAACATGGCCTCGATCTTGCCGTCACCCTCTGCCAGATGGTGCTTGGTGTAGGTGTAGTAGGGCTCATAGGTGTTGCGGATGAATTCGCGGATGGCGTCGGGGTTGGTGACGTCCACGTATCTGCGCGCCTCGCAAACGTTGTGCTGAGCGTGCGTGCCCTCGTACAGACGCTTCTTGACAAAGAAGCAGGCCAGAACGGGTGTGTCGAATTCGGGGTCGTTGTCTAAGGTTATGGGATCGGTCGTCCGGCCGATCTGCATGTGCAGGGGCGAAAAATCGGTGATCTTGCCGTCCCGGCAGGGGTAGGTCGCGGCGTGCAGGAAGCATTCGTGACCGCGGGGAAGCTCTTGGGTAAAGCTTTCGCCGGGGGCGAGCTCGTGCGTCACAAGGGCGATGCCGCGCGCCTCGTAGTCGGGATCGGCGTCTACGGTCAAGCCGCCCGCGCCGCCGCTGGGGTAGCCCTTTTCGTCATAGAGCCATACGCGCAGTCCCATCTCGCAGGCGACGTCGATGGTAATGGCCATTTTTCTCCATTCCTCGGGATCGGTGGCGTAATTTCTCTGGGAAACGTTGGTCACTACACCGCCAAAGCCCTTATCGGCAAGGCCCTGCAGACGGGATCGGACGGCGGCGCGCAGGGCGTCGTCATCAAGAGTGGGATCGTTTACCAGCTCGTGCGTGATCTTGAGCGGCAGGTATTTGTTTTCAGGCGTCTTCATCGGGATCTCCTTTCTCCTTGTCGGAATCGAGGTAAGGGGTCAGATCGACCTTCGCAAGCTCTGCGGGCGGGATCCTTCCCTTGGTTTTTTCATAATAAGCCACGTTATTTCTGAGCATGAAGAGAAACTGATTGTTGGGGCTTCGTCCTTCCTTTTCGGAAATCAGGATGAACTTGCGCAGCATATCCTCGGACATGTGCAGGGTGAATTCGTGTTGGTTTTTCTGTGCCATGACAGCCTCACATTCTCGTCTCGGTCACGACCGTCAGACGGTTGTAGTATTTCAGAATTTTCAAAGCCTTTTCGGTAGCCTCGAAATAGACGACGCATTTCTCGTCTCCCAGCATGAAGATGCCGTAATAGAGATCGTCTGCATTGATGGACGACATGCAACGGAAGTCGCGGTTGCATTTCTGCGCGGTGACGTAAGCCTCGGCCTCGGCGTCATAGGGCGCGATGGCTAAAAAATCCTTGATGTTGGCACTAAAGAGCACCTTGCGGGATTTGCCGCCCCAGATGGTGGTAAAGGTGATCTCGCCAGAGAGCGTGGAGTATTCGTATTCGGGGCTGACGTATCTCCAGGTAAAGAAGATCAGAACCCAGACAAGCAGGGGCAAAAAGGTGATGGCCCAAGGAAAATTGAGTGCTAAAAACGTGCCTAAAAATGCCAGGGTCAGCACGGTGTAGAGCGTGATCATGCCAAAGCGGCGCCAACGCCAGACTCCCTCGCTTTTTTGCTTGACGATATATTCGTAGCTGTTCATAAAGACCTCCGAGAGTGATTCTGTCTAAATTATACCATACCCGCCCCGTGATTTCAACCGATTTGTGCGATTTTTTGCGCGAATTCTCGCTCTCCCTCTTGCAACGCGCGCGGATATATAGTATAATAAATATTAATAAAGTAAAGTATGGAGGTGTGACTATGAAGGCAGTCATCACTGTAACGGGTAAGGATAGCAAGGGCATCATCGCCGGCGTGGCAGGCGTGTGCGCCGAGCTGGGGGCGAATATTGTGGATATTTCGCAGAGCGTTCTGCAGGAGTATTTTGCCATGATCATGCTGGCGGATATTGACGAGCTGCAGGTGGAATTCTCTGCTTTTGTTGATGCGCTGGCGGCGTACGGAGAGGAGAAGGGTCTTACCGTGCAGGCCATGCACGAGGATATCTTCAACACCATGCACCATATTTGAGGACACCGAGCTATGATCGAAACCAGAGATATTTTAGAAACCATCAATATGATACGCCAGGAGAACCTGGATATCAGAACTGTCACCATGGGCATTTCGCTGTTTGATTGCGTCAGCGACGACGTGAACGTGCTGTGTGACCGCATTTACGATAAAATCACCACCCGCGCCGAGCATCTGGTTGACACGGGTGAGAGGATCGAGAAAAAATACGGCATTCCGATCGTCAATAAGCGCGTGTCGGTCACGCCGGTGTCGCTGATCGGCGGCAGAGCCGACAGAGAGGGCTACCTTAAGATCGCGCACACCCTGCAAAGAGCGGCCGAGCAGACCGGTATCAACTTTATCGGCGGCTTTTCCGCGCTGGTGCATAAGGGTATGACGGCGGGAGATCGCGAAATGATCGCGGCCATTCCCGAAGCACTGGCACAGACGCAGATGGTGTGCTCCTCGGTCAACGTGGCCACCACCAAGTCGGGCATCAACATGGATGCCATCCGTCTGATGGGCTCGACCATCAAGCAGGCGGCGTATCTGACAAAGGATAATCAGTCGATCGGCTGTGCAAAGCTGGTCGTGTTTGCAAACGTTCCCGAGGATAACCCCTTCATGGCGGGCGCATTTCACGGTGTGGGCGAGCCGGATGCCGTCATCAACGTGGGTGTTTCGGGCCCCGGAGTGGTGTCCAGCGCAATTGCCAGAGCAGGGGATTGCGATCTGTCCGCGCTGGCCGATATCATCAAAAAGACAGCGTTCAAGATCACGCGCGTGGGTCAGCTGGTAGCCAGCGAGGCCTCTGCGGCGTTGAACGTGCCGTTTGGCATTGTCGACCTTTCCCTGGCACCTACGCCTGCCGTGGGTGACTCGGTGGCGCATATCCTTGAGGAGATGGGTCTTGAGAGCACCGGCGCACACGGCACAACGGCTTGCCTTGCCATGCTCAACGATGCGGTCAAGAAGGGCGGCGTTATGGCCTCCTCGCACGTGGGCGGCCTTTCGGGCGCGTTCATTCCCGTATCCGAGGACGCGGGCATGATCGCAGCGGTCGAGCGCGGCGCGCTGTCTATTGAGAAGCTGGAGGCTATGACGGCGGTTTGCTCGGTCGGACTTGACATGATCGCCGTACCCGGCGATACCGACGAGGCGGTGATCTGCGGTGTGATCGCGGATGAAATTTCCATCGGAGTGGTGAATAACAAGACCACGGCGGTGAGAATTATCCCTGCTTATGGTAAGCAGGTGGGGGATAGCGTTGATTTTGGCGGACTTTTGGGCACGGCGCCCATCATGCCCCTGCGTGAATATTCGCCTGCCAAGTTTATCGGTCGCGGCGGCAGAATCCCCGCGCCGATCCATAGCTTGAGAAACTAAAATTTTTCTATAAGGAGTGCTTCATGAAAATCGATCATGATGCCGGCGGAATTGAAAAAGTGGTGGATGCCGCCACAAAATGCGTCGACGCAACGGACAAAGTGGTGACACTCGTTCAAAAAACAGATAATTTGGGCAAAAAAGTGGGGCTAAAACGGTCTGCGATGATCGGGATCGCCGCTTGCGGCGCGCTTGCGCTCGCATTTTTCCCGCTCAGACTCAAATATGACAGCCAAACGGGCGAGGGTGAGTATAAATCCTTGGTCGTGGGCGTCAAGCGCACACAGCGCCCCACGCGACCGGCGGCGCAGGATAAATCGCACAGCCTTTCGTGGGAGATCTTCCCCACCGTGCGTCCTCGCCCCGAAAATATTGACCTGCGGGATCTGCCGCCCGCCAAGAGGCGCGAGCCCGTCAAGGCTGTGCCCATGACAGCCGCCAAGGTGCAAAAGGCGCAGGTGCAGGTACCGGTCAAGCTGTCTGCGCAGGAGAATGAGTGATGCCCGGAGGAATAGAATTTGCAGGGCAGGTGATCGGCGTCATGGCCATGGCGCTGATCGTCCTGTCCTTTCAATGTAAAAATCGCGTTGGCTTTTACGTCATGCAAATGAGCGGCAACGTACTGTTTGCCGTCAGCTTTGTGATGCTTGGTAACGTGGGAGCAAGCCTGATGAATCTGATGGGTGTGTTCCGCGCCATCATTTTGCTGCTGCCCGAGCGCCGCAGAAGGATTTGGCATCTGGTGCTGATCAATCTGCTGTTTGTGGGCGGTGCTGTGTTTGCGGGCACGGTTGGCGGCGACGGCTGGAGCTGTCTTGTGTCCTTTGCCGCGCAAACCATCGGTACGTTCAGCTTGTGGTACGGTAGCGACCGCGCGGTGCGCTGGGTGCAGCTGTGTGCCATCTCTCCCTTGTGGATCGTCAACAACACGGTGTTTACCGCGCCGCCCGCCGTTGGTGGTATCATCTGCGAGACGTTTTGCATGATTTCCACCGTCATTTACCTTGTGCGCATGAAAGTTGCCGAGAAAAAATCGCAAGGGGCTTGCAAAACGCAGGAAAACGATGTATAATGGTATTCGATACCACGAAAAATCGTAAGGAGAACGGATATGGAAGCAAAAAAGTTTCATGAAATGATCGCGGCGTCGGTGGACGATGCCGATCTGGTCAGCGCAGAGATCCCTTCCATTGATCTGTATCTTGAGCAGATCCTGTCGCTTGTCGCGGACAAAAACAAAGAGGGAAGTGCTGTGGCGGACCGCACGCTGACAAAAAATATGATCAATAACTATTCCAAGGACGGGCTGATCACGCCGGTCAAGGGAAAGAAGTATACCAAGGAGCAGATCGTGCAGATGCTGGTGGTGTATTCGCTCAAGAATACGCTGTCCATCGAGGAGATCGGGCGCGCCATGGATGCAATCTATGCAAAGGAGGATTACACCGGCGCAAAGCTGATCAGCGCGTACGATAAGGCCATTGCCATCAAGCAATCGCAAAAGAGCCGCTGTCCCGAGATCGTGGAAGAAATTCTTGCCGCCGAGGGGTTGAATACCGAGGACGGAGAGGATTACTTTGTAGCTCTTCTGGCTGTTGCTTCGCTGTCTGTCTATTTCCGGAATATCGCCAAGGCCATGCTGGAGGAATATCCCCTGCCCGAGAGCGATGAGGAGAAAAAGGCCAGAGAGAAGGAAGAGAAAAAGGAACGTAAGGCCAAGAAAAAGGCTGAGCAGGCTGCCGCCAAGGCCGAGGAGGATTCCTCCAAGGAGGGCGCATGAGACCGATCAACGAGCTGACCACGCCCGCACTTGCCTATTTGGGGGACGCGGTCATTGAGCTGTACGTGCGCGAGCGTCTGGTGGCGGCGGGGTATTCCACCTCGGGCGCGCTCAACCAAAAGGCGCTGGACTACGTGCGCGCGGGTGCACAGGCCGAGGCGATGCAAAAAATCCTTCCTTTATTGAATGAGGAGGAGATGGCGGCGTTCCGTCGCGGCAGAAACACGGGACACGGCAACGTTCCCAAGGGTGCGACCGTGGCGCAGTACCGTGCCGCAACCGGCATGGAGGTGCTGGCGGGATACCTACACGTGCTTGGGCAAAAGGAGCGTCTTTGTGAGCTGCTGGACGCAGCATACGAAATTCAAAACACCGATATATAAATAGGAAAGGAAATCTTCATTATGAGCAATCCCAACGTTATTTTGCATATTAAGGACTATGGCGACATCAAGCTGGAGCTGTATCCCGATAAGGCCCCCGAAACGGTTGCCAATTTCGTCAAGCTTGTCAGCGAGGGATTTTATTCCGGTCTGATCTTCCACCGCGTCATCCGCGGCTTTATGATCCAGGGCGGCGGTATGGACGACGGCTTTAACCAGAAGCCCGCCAAGTCGATCAAGGGCGAGTTCCGCTCCAACGGCTTTGCGCAGAACGATCTGCACCATGCCAAGGGCGTGATCTCTATGGCAAGAACCCAGGTCAAGAACTCCGCTTCCTCGCAGTTCTTTATCATGCATGCGGATGCAGCGTATCTGGACGGTGAGTATGCCGCATTCGGTGCCGTTACCGAGGGCATTGAGGTGGTGGATGCCATTGCCGCAACCAAGACCCGCAGCGTGGGCTGGTATGACGACGTGCCGGTCTCTCCCATCGTCATTGAGAGCGCGGAAGTAATTGCTTGACGCAATGTCGGCTAACGTCGACAGTGATATTTTGGCTTTGCCAAGGTGATATTCCGACTGCGTCGGAGTGATATTTGTGCTCCGCACAAGTGATATTCCCCGCACCGATGGTGCGGGGAGTTGTCATTTTTGATAAAAATTATGCAAAATATTTGTAGAAAATTTCAAAAACCTATTGACAAGCCCTTGCATTTGGTGGTATAATAGCCGTACCTCTGCAAAAGGGCTTTTTTATTGCGCCCATTTTGCGCCGCCCGAAAGGGCAATGGACGCATCCGTTTTCAGAGGGAGGTACACGGGTTTTTTCGTTCAAAACGGAAAAAACCAAATAAATTTTAATGGGAGGTGCCGAACAAATGGCTAATGACGTAAGAGTCAAGGTAACTCTGGCATGCACCGAGTGCAAGCAGAGAAACTACAACACCAAGAAGAACAAGAAGAACGACCCTGACAGACTCGAGCTCAAGAAGTACTGCAAATTCTGCCGCAAGCACACTCTTCACAGAGAAACGAAGTAATCTGGGGGGAAGAGAAATGACTGCTGTAAAGACAACAAGAACTCTCCTTGCACTCCTGATTGCAGCTGTTCTTGCGTGCTCTCTGTTCACCGTTGGCGTGTTCGCTGCTGAGGAAAACACCACCGTCGAAGAGACGACCGTGGAGGAGACCACTGCAGAGGAGACCTCGGGCGAAGAGACCACCGCTGAAGAGTCCACCACCGCAGGCAAAGAGGAAACCACGACCAAGAAGGAAGAGGAAACCACTACTGCAGGTGAGAAGAACTTCTGGGAGAAGAACTTCATGCTCAAGGATAAGCCCTACTGGCTCAAGATCGCTACTTGGGCACTGGTACTGCTGGGCCTTATCGCAGGCGTTGTGTTCTGTGTGATCAAGAGAGAAAAGGTAGGAGAATTCCTGCGCGCTCTGAAGAGCGAGTTGAAGAGAATCGTTTGGAGCTCTTGGAAGGATACCCGCAAGAATACCTTCGTGGTACTTGTTGTGGTAATTGCGATCACCCTGGTGATCTACCTGTTCAACATGGTGCTGGAAATGATTTTCGGTAGCGGAACAAGTTCCGGTAGCGGAATGTGGTTCAACATGAACCTGATCTCGCTGATCAAGAAGTGGATCACGAGCATTGGTAGCTGAAAATGAGCGATATCGATGCTATGAACGTTGGCCCAAGATGGTATGTGGCGCACACCTATTCGGGTTACGAAAACAAAGTAAAAACCAGCCTTGAAAAAATCGTTGAGAACCGCGGCCTGGGAGATCTGATCTTCGATATCAGAGTTCCTGTGGAAACTGTGGTTGAAAAGAGCGGCGGCGAAGAAAAGATCACCGAGGTTAAGATCTTCCCCAGCTACGTGCTGATCAAGATGATCATGACCGACGAGTCCTGGCACGCTGTCCGTAACATTACCGGTGTGACCGGCTTTGTCGGCCCCGGATCCCGTCCCACCCCCCTGACCCCCGAAGAGGTCGAGGCGCTGAACATTGAAGAGGTAAAGGTAAAGCTTTCCTTCAACGTTGGCGACACGGTAGAGGTCATCAGCGGCTTGTTCGAAGGCTACTCCGGTGTTGTCCAGTCTATCTCGGACGACCTGAAGAATGTCACGGTCCTTGTTAAGAGAGGCCGCCGCGACATGCCCGTAGAGCTTGATGCATCCATGATCAAGCCTGCGAACTAATGATCCCCAAAAAGATCACAAAGCTGTCCGTGCCACGGACAGGACTGTCCCGCAAGGACAGAATCAGTGGGAGGGAGAAAAATTCTGCAATTCTCCCGCACAAAGTACCACATATGGAGGTTAAGTAAAAATGGCAAAGAAAGTATTAGGGTATATCAAGTTGCAGCTGCCCGCAGGTAAGGCTACTCCTCAGCCTCCCGTAGGTCCCGCTCTGGGTCAGTACGGTGTTGCAATTCCCGTATTTACAAAAGAATTCAACGAAAGAACCAAGAATGACATCGGTCTGACGATCCCCGTTGTTATTACTGTTTACGCAGACCGTTCCTTCACCTTTATCACCAAGACTCCTCCCGCGCCCGTTCTGATCAAGAAGGCTTGCGGTCTGGAATCCGGTTCGGCTAAGCCCAACAAGGATAAGGTTGCAAAGATCACCAAGGAACAGGTCAGAAAGATCGCAGAAACCAAGATGCCCGACCTGAACGCTGCTGACATCGAAGCTGCTATGAGCATGATCGCCGGCACCGCACGCAGCATGGGCGTTGTGGTAGAAGACTAAGAAGGAGGTATACCGTAATGGCAAAGATGGGTAAGAAGTATTCCGATAGCGCTAAGCTGATCGAGAAGTCCAGATTGTATGATACCGCAGAAGCTCTTGCATTGGTATGCCAGACTTCCAAGGCTAAGTTTGACGAGACTGTAGAAGTACACGTCCGTCTGGGTGTTGACTCCCGTCACGCTGACCAGCAGGTCAGAGGCGCAGTCGTACTGCCCAACGGTACCGGTAAGACCGTAAGAACCCTGGTATTCGCTAAGGGTGACAACGTTCAGGCTGCTATCGATGCAGGTGCTGATTACGTTGGCGGCGCTGAGTACGCTGAAAAGATCCAGAAGGAAAACTGGTTCGAGTTTGACGTTGTAATCGCATCCCCCGACATGATGGGCGTTATCGGCCGTCTGGGTAAGGTTCTGGGTCCTAAGGGCCTGATGCCCTCTCCCAAGGCAGGCACCGTTACCACCGACGTAGCTCGCGCAGTTCGCGAGGCTAAGGCAGGTAAGATCGAGTACCGTCTTGACAAGACCAACATCATTCACTGCCCCATTGGCAAGGCTTCCTTCGGCCCCGAGAAGCTGCAGGAAAACTTTGACACTCTGCTGGGTGCCATCATCAAGGCAAAGCCCGCAGCAGCAAAGGGTCAGTATATCAAGAGCTGTGTTGTGGCTTCCACCATGGGCCCCGGCATCAAGATCAACGGCGCAAAGCTGAGCTGATAGGCTTTTGAGAACAGAAAAACGCGAGATGCAGATGCATCTCGCGTTTTTTTATGCGATTGATGTTTTCGGGGAAAGTGATATTGTTGCATAGCAATTTGTTGCATAGCAACAGTGATATTCTGTTCGCCATGAAACTTGCGAAGCAAATAACACTCACCGCAGGTGAATAACACTGCCGTAGGCAATATCACTCGCCAAAGGCGAATAGAACTGAATTTTATTCAGATGTTATCTGAATAAAATTCCATACCCCCAACCGACGCGGCCGCCGGACTTTAAGTGCTCGACAAACGCGCGGCGCAGGGAGGTATCGGTGGGCAGACGGTCGGGATTGCGCTCGGCAGTGTCAAACAAGCACCAAAGGCTCTCGCCGTCCGAGTGATCCCAGGAAAGAATTTCAAATTCCTTCATAAAACGGAGCACGTTGGACCCAACGGATACAAATTCGGTCATGCAGGGGTAGAGCAACCAGGAATGGCACACGAAGGGAACCTTTTCTCCTTGCAATTGATCCTTAAAGAATTCCTTGGCGCGGGCAAAGGAGTCCTCGTAAAGCGCAGGCGAGAGCGGCTGTCCCGAGCGGGGAATATGCATGTTGAGCACCTTGCTCTCTTTGCCAAGGGAGATTCCGTTTTTTTGGTATTCGCGGCCGAAATCCACCACCTCGAATTGCAAGCGGCCCAGCGCAAAGCGGGTCATTTTGAACCAACCGGGCATCCAGAACGCTACGAACATGCCGCGCACACCGCGCACGAGCTTACATTCCTCCAATTTGTAGCGCAGATCCAGCATACTGTCATGCCAGATCGCGTCGTCGATTCCGCGCTCGGCATACGTCTTGCGCAAATGCTTGGAAAGGCAGATAAACAGCAACAGATCGGCGGTATGGTTGTGCACGCCCACCAATCGCGACGCCTGCTTGACCTGCGCGGTCAGGGAATTGTAATCGCAGTCGATATTTGCCTCGTAGGTGGCGACTGCCTGCTTGAACAGCGCGGCGGCCTCCGGATTTGCCATGATCTTGTCGTAAGCGGCCAGTAGAAAATCGGCGTCGTCGGGGGAGTAGTCAAAGTCCTTGAAAAATTTTTGCAAATACGTTTTCATAAGTTGCTCCCGAACAGCGTAAAGTGATATTATTGCTTCGCAACAGTGATATTTTGGCTTCGCCAAAGTGGTATTGCTCGGCTACGCCTTGCAGTGGTATTCTATTCGCCCTATAACTCGCGTAGCGAATAACACTTGGACGAAGTCCAAATATCACTGCTATGCAATATCACTCGCCGCAGGCGAATAGAACTGCATTTTGTTCAGAGTTATCTGAACAAAATGCCAAACCCCCAACCCACTCTTCCGCCGTTTTGCAGGTGCGTGACAAACGCGCGGCGCAGAGAGGTGTCGGCGGGCAGACGGTCGGGATGACGCTCCATGGTGTCAAACAGACGCCAGAGATCCTCACCGTCGTTGTAGTGGCTGTCCATAATGGTAAATTCCGAGAGAAATTTGTAGGTGTTGAGGTGCTCGGGCACGAACTTGGCCGTGTCGGGGTAGAGTAGCCACGAGTGGCACACGAAGGGAACGGGGTCAACACCGACAAAGGTGTCCTTGTAAAACTCCTTGGCGCGGGCAAAGGCGTCCTCGTAAAGCGCTTTCGAGAGCGGTTGGCCGCTGCGGGGAATGTGCATGTTGATGGTTTTTGTGCCCTTGGTGACCGAAACGTCTCCAATTTGGTAGTCGTTGTCCATGACGTGGATCTCAAACTGCAATCTTCCCAGCGCAAAGCGGGTGAGATTGAAAAATCCGGGGAACCAGCCCGCCACAAACGAGCCGCAGATGCCGCAGACAGCACGGCACTCCTCCAGCTTGTAGCGCAGATCCAGCATGGAGTCGTGCCAGATCTCACGGGGCAAATTCGCTTCGACGTAGCGTTCTCTGAGCTTGCGGGAATAGCAGATAAAGAGCAAAAGCTCGGCCGTGTAGTTGTGCACGCCCACGGTGTCGCCGGCTTGTCTTGCTTGGTGCATGGCGGTGCCGTAGTCGCAGTTCTGATCTGCATCGTAGGCGGCCAGCGCGGCGGAAAAGAAGGTGTTCGCCTGCCCGTTTGCTGTGATCTTGTCGTAAGCTGCAAGCAGGACCTCGGCATCCGCCTCGGGATATTCGAATTCCTTAAAAAATTCTATCAGATAAAGTTTCATAGTAATCTCCTTACAGCGCAAAATACTTGCGGATCATATCCGGGATCTGTCCCTTCATGGCGCGCAGGACCTCAGCTGCTCCGGGATCGCCCGCGACGTATCGGTTCATGTAGTAGCCCTCGGCCTTGCAGGCAAGATCATGCATGGGGAAATAGTTTTCCATCAAGAAGCATGCATATTTTTGCAGTCTGAAATCTCCAACGAGTCGGTATTCTTTGCTAATGGTGTCCACCGCCACCGAGTATTTGTGCTTGATGGACTCGATTAGCGCGGCCGTGGTGTTTTCGGGCGCGAACACGATAGTGGAGCAGATCAGAGCGTTGCGGTTGTGCTCGGCAATTGAGCTGTGGCTGTCGGTGCTGCCAACGATGGGATGATCGATCCCCCTCTGCTTCATTTCGTAGTAAAGAGCGGTCTGGAAGCCGTTGTGCGAGAAAAGATTCTCACCGCCCAGCACCTCAAAGGCGTCGAAGGGGGCTTTTTCGTATATGTAGTAGGTGTAATCCTCGGGCAGCTGCATCAGATCCGAGAGCCAGTAGGGGTGCGGGAAAATGCCAAGGCCCTCTGCGGCCTGCACCTGCTCATGGATCCATTCCAGCACGGCAAAGCTCATGCGCTCCGAGCGCTTTTCGCGGTCCACCTTGGCGGCGCGCTCCTCGATCATAGCGGCGAATTGCTCGTGCGTCATTGTGTCGGGCGCGTTGCCGTCCATGGAGCGCCATGCGGGATCGTCGCCCGCCTTTTCCTGATTGGGGTTGGGGCTGACCAGCGCATTGATGCTGAATTTGCCGCCGAAATTGACGTAGTGGACGTCATTGTGGGGCAGATGTATCTCCTCGCCCTGCACGACGTTCAAATCGGTCAGATCCTTCCAAAAGGCCTGCGCCTCAAGGGAAGGGTAGTAGCGGTGGTGATCGGAAATAACGGTAAAGTCATAGCCGTTGCCGCGATAATTGGCGCAAACCACCTCGGGCGCCTGGCCGCCGTCCGAGCGGCGGGTGTGCATGTGCAGATCTCCGCGGTACGGGTATTTTCCCGCCATATCATCGGCCAGCGAATAGACCGATAACTGCACGCTGTGGCGCGCGTCGGGGCTGTCGCAGATGCGGATATAGTGCTCGCCCTCGCCCTTGAAATGGGCAGTCAGGCGCAGACAGCCGTCGGCGTCGGGAGTGACAGTCAGTATAGAACGGCCTGTGTATTCGGGATAGGTGTGGGGAGAGCCCTCGTTGACCTTGCAGATGCGGACTGTATAGGTGTGATCGGGGGTGAATGCGGCCTGCCAACCAAGTGGCTGAATGGTCACGGTGGTTTCCCGGTCTCCAAGGAACACCTTGGGATAAATATCGTAATTGTAAAGAGTCGGATGCATCATAAACCTCCCCGAGTAAAATTTCTATCTTCATGATAGCACATCGCGTTGGATTTGTCAATAAAAAGCCCCCGACAACTGTGGTTGTCGGGGGTGAATCTACGTATTATTGTGCGCTTACTTTGGGCGCAAGCAGTCGGCGGCACAGTTTGTAGAGATGATATGCGCCGAGGGTGAAGAGCATGTCAAGACAGGTCACGATGATGACGTAAAGGATCTGCGTCGGCCAGTATCCGATCAGGCCGTGCATCATCAGCCGCACGTTTTCCAGAGGGGGAATGTTGCATTGATAGAGGTTGTTGAAGTTGGTTTTCAGGACGTGCGAGACGATGGCGGCGACCACGCAGTATCCGCCGATAAAGAGCACGGGCGGCTTCCAATCGCCCGTTTGGGGCTCGAACACGTTCAGCGCCACCATCAGCATAAAGGCGAGCATGGCAAGATTGTGGAAGGTGACCGTGTGGAATGCGAAAAAGCTGTTGAAATAATTCTCAATATCCCACGCGCTGTAGATCAGGGAGGGGTAGATGGCGGTCAGGGTAAAGACAGCGGTGGTCAGCCCGACGGCAATGCTTGCCACAATACGCTGATGCTTGCCGCGCCAGAAGGCAAAGGCGGGCAGGGAAAACAGCACAAGCGAGCAGAAATGCAGGGGGATGTGATAGAGATCGTACCCTCTTGCAAAGGAAAAGGTCTGCTTGAGAATTTCCAGCAGTACCAGAATGCCCGCCACGACCTGCAGGGGAATCATGCGCACGCGCAGGGACTTGTTGCCAAGCCACAGCCGAAGCGCCAGCGAGATGATCGCCATGACCGCCAGCGCGGGCAACAGGGTTTTCAGATGTGCAGACGTCCAGAGTTGCATACCGATTTCCTCCGTTTTTTAACTGCTTTCATCATAGCACCTCACGAATTCCAAGTCAATATTTTGGACGCCTAATTAAGATATTAAGATTTCCGCAATGCATGCGTTGCATTTTTGGTTAGCCGCACGGGAGTCGAACCGAATTGCCCGAGGGCGATGAATTTTCGCATCTTTCGCCAAAGCTCGCCTTGCAAGATTAGTATCTTGCTTCGGTTCGCTTTAACAAAATCTATCAAAAATGCATTCGCCCACGGGTGCGAGCAGTTTTGACGCAGCAGATTTTTTCGAGCACAAAAGCTCTTCCTGCAGGACATACAGGCGGTATTTCCAAGGGAAGAGATAAAGGGATCGGGAAAATCTGCACGTCAAAACCAACTTGGTTCGGCTCCCGTGCGGCTA
>JAZULL010000060.1:0-4944 GCA_045603085.1 Eubacteriales bacterium
CCGAAACGTCGGTCCAGTTCTCGTAAAGCGATGCACCGGCGGCACGGGCTACGATAGAGCCGGTGATATCCGAGCCGCCACGCGAGAAGGTCTTGACCGTGCCGTTGGCGGAGCAGCCATAAAAGCCCGGAATTACGGCGCGGCGGTAGTGCGCCAGCTCTGCGGACAGCACGCGGTCGGTCTTTTCCTGATCAAACGTGCCGTTCTCCTTGAAGAAAATGACGTTCTCGGCATCGATGAAGGGGAAGCCAAGGTACTTTGCCAGAATCAGGCCGGAGAGATATTCGCCGCGGCTTGCCACGTAGTCTCTGCCGGGACGGTGCAGCATGGCGTTCTTGATATATTCAAATTCACCCGAAAGGTCAAAATCCAGACCCAGCTCCTCAATGATGCTGTTATAGCGGGCGGTGATGTTTGCATAATAAGCGTCCACCTCTGCCATGCTCTTTTTCTCTCTGATCATCTGATAGCAGGTATAGAGCATGTCCGTGACCTTAACGTCATCGGAAAAGCGCTTGCCGGGGGCGGAGGGAACAACGTATCTGCGTGCAGGATCCGCCTTGACGATGGCGGCAACCTTCTTGAAATGCTCGGCGTCAGCCAAAGACGAGCCGCCGAATTTCACAACCTTGATAGACATGGAATAAAGCTCCTAAACGAAAAAATGAAAGGGCAGACAAAAAGCGTCTGCCCTAATATTATATGTATAATTTGCCACTCTGTCAAGTGCCTTTGGTAAGGTTTTTGCCGCCAAGGGTCGATTTCGCGCATCATTCCGGAATTTTTGTGTCAAAACGTGGGGGATGCTGGGGATGTGGGGGGGAATCGGGAGCGGAATCACCCTCATGCTCGCCCTCGTGCTCAGCCAGATAGCGCTTGGCCTGCGTTGTGAAAAGCTCGTGGTAGCGGCCTTTTTTGTCCATCAGCGTGCGGTGGTCACCCTCCTCGATCACGCGGCCGTACTCCATGACCAGAATTTTGGTAGCCACGGTGGCGCTGGAGAGACGGTGAGATACGAAAATGGTGGTCTTGTCGGCGCGGAGTCTGTCAAACTGATTGAAGATCTCCTGCTCGGCAATGGGGTCAAGCGAGGCCGTTGGCTCGTCCAGTATCAGTACGTCGCTCTCGCTGTAAAAGGCGCGGGCAATGGCCAGCTTTTGCCACTGACCGATCGAGAGCTCAATGCCGTCCTGCTCAAAATAGCGCATCAGCGCGGTATCGTAGCCGCCCGGCAGCTTGGAGATAAAGTCGTCGGCATTGGATTGCACGGCCGCCTCGCGGATCTTTTCGGGATCAGCCTCAAGGTAGATATCTCCAAAGGAAATGTTTTCGGAAACCGATACGGCGTACTTTCCAAAGTCCTGGAAAATGATGCCGAACATCTTGTAAAGATCCTCCACGTCATATTCGCGCAGATCGCGGCCGTCCAGCAGGATACGACCCTCGGTAGGGTCGTAAAGGCGGGTGAGCAGCTTGATCAGCGTGGTCTTGCCCGCGCCGTTCAGTCCTACCAGCACCAACGTCTCGCCGGGGCGGATGGTGACGCATACGTCGTCCAGCACGCGACGGGTCGAGCCGGGGTAGCAGAAGCTGACGTGCTCGAATACGATGGTGTGAGCGGTACCGTGATTGACCTTTGCGGGAGTCGGATCGGGACATTCCTCGCTCGGCTCGGGCAGCACGGGCACCACGGTCTGTTTTTCATTGATAAAGGCGATCAGGTTGTCAATAAACAGCGTACCCTCGTAAATGGTTGCCGAGATCGAGATCAGTGCCGAAATACAGGAGCTGACCGACATCAGCGAGTTGGTGTAAAGCGAATAATCACCGATCATCATCTGCCCTTGGAAAACGTTATAGGCAATAACGGCAAAAAAGAAAAGATACGCGCAGTTGGTGACCACGTTGATGATCAGATAACCGATATTTTCGCGCCAGATCAGTCGGCGCAGGCCTGCAAAGTACTTGTCGAAGGTTGACTGATAACGGCCGATAAAGGTGTCGGACAGGTGGAACATACGCACCTCCTTGACCAGGTCCTTATTGACCATCAGGTCGGAGTAGTAGTTCATCTGGCGGCGATCCTTGGAGCGGCGGCGGATGTATTCAAAGTTCTTGCGTCTGTAGTAGAAATTGACAATGGCGGTGGGGATAGCCAGCGCCATGATAACCAGCGCCGCGGTCCACATTTTGGGAATGGTGATCAGCGTGACCACGTAGGCGATCAGCTGAATGATTGTGGTGATGACCGAGAAGGTGGAGGACAGAATCTGAATAGGTCTGTGACCGGCCTCGCGGTTGGCGTTTTCCAGCTTCTCGTAAAATTCGGGCAGGTCAAAGGATGCCAGATCCAGCACCTTAGCCTTTTCCATGATCATGACCTTGACCTGACGCACCACCAGCTCGCCGCCGATACGGGTGACGGCATTCTGCAAAAGGTTGATCACGGTGGAAATAATACGGATCACAAAGGTCAGCAGCACGAAGGACAGCACCAGGGAGGCGAGCAGAACCGCATCGGTGTTACCCTCTACAATGGCTACGATTGCCTGCCAGGGCAGGATCTTGAGAAAATTCTCGATAGGCGCTCCTGCCTGCGCCATGGAATATGCGCTTTGCAGGGCGTTGAGCACGGCACTGGAAACGTGCAGAGAAACGATTGGCAAAAGACCCTGCACAAGTGCGATGACCGACATGGCGATCATGATCCAGGGAGCGGTTTTCCAAACGATGCCGAATATATAGAAAAGTCGTCCGAAAAAGCCGGAAATCAGGGTCTTGAGATAATGAGGCAGCTCTTTGACCGAGCGCGGCTTTGGGATAGTATTCTTGTTTTTGTCACCCGGAAACATGCCGGGAGGGGGACCCATCATATCGTCTCACTTCCTTTATCAAACTAATTACACTCATTATATCATTGTTTGAATGCGATTTCAAGCAATATCACGAAAAATTCACCGAATGTGTGCAGTTTGACACCAAAACAGCATCGCGGAATGTAAACATTTTTTACACGTCTTGATTTATAGCGAAAAATGCGATAAAATAATAGTAGATTCTTTATATGAGGTTATACTATCATGAAATACAGCTTCACCCCCGCAAATATTCTGCTGCCCGATTTTTCCGAGCACGATGCATATAAGTGGGCCGTGGTGGCCTGCGACCAGTTCACCAGCGAGCCCGAGTATTGGGAAGCGGCCAAGGGCAAGGTGGGCGATGCACCGTCCACGCTCAATCTGGTGCTGCCCGAGGTCTATCTTGCCGAGCAAAGAGAGCGTATTCCGCAGATCAATGCCGCTATGGACAAATATCTGGTCGAGGTGCTCAAGGAGCACAAGGATTGCATGATCTACGTGCGCAGATATCAGTCGGATCTGACCATCAGACAGGGACTTATGGGCTTGATCGATCTGGAGGAATATGATTATCACGCAGGCTCGCAGACGCGTATCCGTGCCACCGAGGGCACGGTGCTGGAGAGAATTCCGCCCCGCGTGGAGGTGCGCCGCGGCGCATGTCTTGAGCTGCCGCACGTCATGCTGCTGATCGACGACCCCGACCATACCGTCATGCCGCTTGCACACAGCCTTTGCGAGCAGACCCCCGCATACGCCTTCCGTCTGATGCTGGGCGGCGGTGAGATCTGCGGCTTCCGCATTCCCGCCCACAGAACACTTGCCATCCAGCAGGCACTTGAGGCGCTGGTGACCGAGGAGCAGATGCAGGCGCGTTACGGTGTTGCAGGCCTTGCCCCCTTGCTGTTCGCGGTGGGGGACGGCAACCATTCCTTAGCAACCGCCAAGGCCTGCTACGAGGAGATCAAGGCAGAGCTTGGCGAGGCCGCGCTGGAGCATCCCGCGCGCTATGCGCTTTGCGAGGTGGTCAACCTGCATGATGAATCCTTGCATTTCGAGCCCATCTATCGCGTCATGTTCGGCGTCGATCCCGAGGCTGTCATGGCCGAATTTGAGACGTATGCCAACAGCCTTGCAGGAGGTGCCGCACCGCAGAAGGTGACCTTTGTGTGGGGCGAGAACCAAAAGGAGCTGGTGATCGAGCACCCCGAAAAGCAGCTGACGGTCGGCACGGTGCAGGATTTTGCAGATGCCTACCTGGCAAATCACCCCGAAGCCGAGATCGATTATATCCACGGCGAGAAGGCACTTTGCACGCTCAGCCGTCCTGTGCACACGCTGGGATTTTTGTTTGACGGCATGCATAAGAGCGAGCTGTTCCGCACGGTCATCTTTGACGGCGCGCTACCCAGAAAGACCTTCTCAATGGGACACGCCAAGGATAAGAGATACTACTTAGAGGCCAGAAAAATCAAGCCCTGATCCAAACTGATCAAAAAGGAGCGACTATGAAGCTTTTACATTGCGCGGATATCCATCTGGATTCGGTCATGGAATCCAATCTGTCGCCCGAGCGCGCCAAGGAGCGCAAGCGCGAGCTGCTTGGCGGCTTTGCGAGCATGGTGCAATACGGCGCAGAGCACGACGTGCGCGGCGTACTGATCGCGGGCGATTTGTTTGACGGCGCGTCCTGCGCCAAGCGGACACGTACCTACGTGTTGGATCTGATCGCGGGACATCCGCAAATTGAGTTTTACTATCTGTCGGGCAATCACGACGAGGGAGAGGTAGGCTTTACAGATCCCAAGAATCCCTTGCCCGAAAATCTGCACGTGTTTTCCGACGCGTGGCAGGAATACCGCTTGGAGAACGTCAGCATCTGGGGCTGTGTCGATCCTTCGACCCGCGAGACCTACGACGCGCTGACGCCCGACCCCGAAAGGGTCAATATTGCCGTGCTGCACGGACAGATCTTTGAATCCGATACCCGATTTGACGGCGGCGTCAACCTGCGCGCGCTGCAGGGTCGCGGACTTGATTACCTTGCGCTGGGGCATATTCACAGCTACCGCATCGACAAGCTGGA
>JAZULL010000061.1:0-24245 GCA_045603085.1 Eubacteriales bacterium
TCCGACTTCACCGTGCTCATGCCGTGATAGCGCAGGCCACCCGAATGGCTGGAGGACGGGATAAAGCCCGAGCCCAGCGTATACATCTTGGCCATGGGGCAGATGCGGCCGGTGTCACAGTAGTCGTAAATATAACGTCCGCGGGTCAGGCTGGGGCAGGATGCGGGCTCGACCGCGATGATGCGGTAATCGGCCTCGCCGCGAAGCTTTTCACCCATAAAGGGCGAGATCAGACCGCCCAGGTTAGAGCCGCCACCCGCACAGCCGATGATGATGTCGGGCTTAATGCCGTACTTATCCAGCGCGGTCTTGGTTTCAAGGCCAATGATGGTCTGGTGCAAGAGCACCTGATTGAGCACGCTGCCCAGCACGTAACGATAGCTGCCGCCCGATGCTCCTGCCGCCTCGACCGCCTCGCAAATGGCGCAGCCAAGGCTGCCCGTGGTGCCGGGGTGCTCCTCAAGGATCTTGCGGCCAACCGCGGTGGTGGTGGAGGGAGAGGGGGTTACGTTTGCACCGTATGTGCGCATGACCTCGCGGCGGAAGGGCTTTTGCTCATAACTGACTTTGACCATAAACACCTTGCAATCCAGGCCAAAGTACGAGCAAGCCATGCTCAGTGCCGTGCCCCATTGACCCGCGCCGGTTTCGGTGGTCACGCCTTCAAGGCCCTGCATCTTGGCATAATACGCCTGTGCAATGGCCGAATTGAGCTTATGGCTGCCGCTGGTATTGTTACCCTCAAACTTATAGTAGATATGAGCGGGGGTATCCAACTGCTTTTCAAGACAGTATGCGCGAACCAAGGGCGCGGGACGGTACATTTTATAGAAGCTAATCAGCTCCTCGGGAATATCGATATAAGGTGTGGTATCATCCAGCTCCTGACGCGCCAGCTCTTCACAGAACACCTCGCTCAAGGCCTCGAGCGTGATGGGCTTCATGGTGCGGGGGTCGATGAGCGGCGCGGGCTTTTTCTTCATGTCCGCGCGGACGTTGTACCACTGCTTGGGAATCTCGTTTTCGGAGAGATAAATCTTGTAAGGGATCTCTTTTGCCATTGGTTTACCTTTCTCCCCTGAACTGTTCTGCTTCATCGGGGATATGAAGCAGATGCGGAAAAAGAAAAAGCTCCCGTCCCGCAATCATAGATCTGATTTGCCGGGACAAGAGAAAAACTCTTGCGGTGCCACCCTGCTTGATAGTTTTACTATCCGCTCATATATACCTTACGATATATCGGTTCTTGTAACGGTGAACCAATCCGTCGCCCATACATCCTATCCGCAGGACCAAAGTCCGAAGGATAAAATTTCCTGTTGCCCTCGAAAGTCCATTCACGTCCGCATCCGCCTGCCGCATCTCACCGCCGCGGCTCTCTGTCAGGTGATCTTCGCACGCTACTCCTCTTTCTCATCGGTTTCTATCATTGTAGCACTCGCGCAGAGGTTTGTCAATAGGTTTGCTTTATTTTTCTAAAGTTTGTGGCTGTGCGGGGCATATATCAAAAGGCCTCGCCCATAAGGGCGAGGCCTTAACGTTATTTTTAGATCAATCCGGTTTCCACGAAGCTGTACTTGGGCGTATAGTAACCGCCGCAGTAGTTGTTCCAGATACAGCCCTCGTCAAAGAAGTGAGGAGGTGCAACCGCGAGCAGCTCGCCTGCCGCATGGTGGTGCGGCCCCATGAGGTTACGCAGGTTGTTGACCAAGGTCAGCTCGATCTCGTTCTCGCCTGCCTTGACGTAATCCGAAATATCCACCTCGAAGGGCGTCCACATGACGGTACGCACGTCCTTGCCGTTTACCTTGACTCGGATGGCGTTGATACCCTTCTTGTCAAACTTCAGGCAGCAGGGGCTGCCGTCCAGCGTGACGGTCTTGGTAAGGGCTACCTCGCCCGAGAAGAACAGAAGTCCCTGCTTCTCGATCTCCTTCAGGGTCAGGGTCCGGGGGGCCTCGGTGATAACGAAATCGCCCTCAAAGAAGAACGCCTTGTTGGGAATGGGTTCAAACTTGCCGTCTGCCTTGACGCCAAAATCGCCAACCAGATACATAGGCTCGATCTCGGTGCCGAAGGTCAGCTTGTTCTTTTCAGACTCAAAGATTCTGGACTTCTTGAGGTTCTCGTAAACCTCGTCGGTTTCTTTCAGATAAACCTGCAGCTCCAGCACGTTGAGACCCTTGACCACCAAGCCCGCTACGTTGAGCATGCGGAAGGAGTGGTCACGGAAAAAGCCGCAATCGGTCTTGTCAACTGCCTTGCCGTTGAGCGTGATAGCAAAGATCTCGGGGGTCTCGCATGCCAGATAGATGCGCTCGGGGATATACTCGGCGTTAAAGGTAAACCGGCACTTGATGTCCACGCCGCGGCCAAGCTCGTAAGCTCTCTGCGCCACGTTAAGCACGCATGCATTCTCCTGCTGCAGCACGCCGTCAAACCAATAGGTGCAGGTGTCCAGAGTCAGCGCGTTGTCGGTCATGGATGCAACCTGCCAATCGCCGCACAGACAAACCTCGGTTAGTGCGCGAGGTGCGGGGACTTCGGCATGTGCGGTGCCGTCATCGATGACAACCAAGCTGCCGTATGCCGGGAAGCTATAAGTGCCGTAGAAGTCAACCTTCTCACCGGTCTCAATGTCGATGGCATAGCTTCCAACCTTGAAATTGGTTGGCTGCGCGTGATCGGTGCTGTTGACGAAATAATACAGCTCGAATCCGTCGTAGTAGCGCTTGGTGTAGGTGATATTGGGATTGTCGATCAGATCGCAACCCTCGACCTCATCCACGGTAACAACGCGCCCGCCCTGCGCCTTGAATTCGGCCAGAAGCTTTTCGGTATAGGGCAGATATGCAATGTGCTTGGTCAGCACGACAGTGGAATAGGACTGCTGACCGATGATAAACTTGCCACCCTCTACCTTACCGTGACGCTCGATCATGATCTCGTCGCCCAGGTGATACAGCACGTGCTTGGCGTCCAGCGCATTCATAACGTTGATGATATCGGTATTGTAGTCGCCAAGCCCCTGATTTGCACCGCAGTTGAAGCTGATCCATGCAGAGGTCTGGGGGTGCATGACAAGGGTGTCGTAACGGATCTCGCCCTCGGCCAGCATCATACCGATGCGGGACATGGCGTCGTTGAACACTTTATAATCTGCCCACCAGGGCTGCTGGCAATACATTGCGGGCGGATAGTCTCTCTTACGGATGCCGCGCAGCGAATAGCCTTCAAGATGCTGGCACATCAGGTTGACACCGCGCACCATCATCCACTCATAGTTTCTCTTAAGCTCCTCGTGACCCACGTTGTGGCCGCAAAGCGCGAAGGTCTCGGACAGAATCTGCTTTTTACCGGTCTGCGCCGCCGTGGAGCACAGCTGTGCCATGGTCAGGCAGGGGAAAATGGGACGGCACAGCCAGTCCATACCCGGAATGTGGTAATATTCATAGTGCGGCATGCAGGCACCGTTACTGGTCAGCTGGCTCTCCAGCGACTCCTCGAGTACCAAGTGACCCGTGTAGAGCAGACCGTGAGCGGTACACCAGTCATAGATCTGTTTGTTGTAGTTCTTGGAGAACAGCTCGGTGACCAGCTTCCAGAAATTCATTCTGGTCTTTTGCCAGTCGCCCTGCTCCAAGAACAGCTCGATCAGATGATCGTAGATTGGCTCGCCGTAAGCCTTTTCGTATTCCTCGGGCAGAATAAAGCTCCACGGAATGCCGTTACGCGAGATCTGCGGCTCGTCGGTAAAGAAGCCGTCGAAGGTGGTGCCGTACTTTTGATAGTAGGGCTCGTAGATCTCATTGATAAAGTCTGCAATGACCTCGCCGTCCAAGGTGTCTACGTAGAAGGGGTTGACCTCGTAGTAGAAGCAGTAGTTCTCAAAGCAGTAAATGACCTCGGGACCTCTGGGGTCTTCCAAGTCGGGCGTGAACTTCTTGACACGAAGGTACTTCTGCTGATACTTGATGCCCTTGCCGTTGACGATACCGCCGCCAAAGCCGGACGGCCAGCCGTTTTCGTCATACGCCCAAGCGTGCATGCCTCTCTTCCCTGCCTCATCGATGGATGCGGAAACGTTCTCGAACCATTCCTCGCCCATGTACTCGGTCTGCAGGCCGCCACGTGCATGCATGAAAAAGCCGCCGATGCCCACGTCATCCATCAGTCCGATCTGACGGCGCGTTTCCTCGGTGCGAAGACGCTCGTTCCAGGACCAGAACGGGACGGGACGGTACTTTTTGTCCACAAATTTAAAATCCATTTTAACCTCCTTGTGATCGGCCGATGGCCGGTGCAGATTTATATAATTTTAATTGTTTTCTAACAGATATTGCCGCAAAATCTCCACGTCGCGCGCGTCCACCGAGCCGCTGTCGTCCAGATCGGCCGCGCCCGTGTGGCACACGGTGGGCAGGCCCTCCAGATAGCGACGAATGGCGGTGACGTCACGTCCGTCCACCACGCCGTTCTGATCGGCATCTCCCCACAGATAATCCGCAAGATCCGCCACAGACACGCTCAGCGTCAGCATCTCGCCGTCGTGAGCATCCGACACGCGGTAAAACACCTCGTCACCCTTGACCCACAAACCAAAGATCTGCATGCCGTCGGGCACCGTGGCGCTGATTTCTACCGTCGCGCCGCTTTGCAGATTGTATGCAAGAATTTTACTTGGTGTATTGTAGATGGCATTTCCGCGATACGTGCCCACGCCGAAAAAGGCGTCCACGTAATAGGCGTTGCCGCTCGAAGCCAGCCACTTGTCCTGTACGGAAAACAGGCTTTGCGTGCTCATGGTGGAAAAATCCGCCACCAGCACGGCGCGCGCCTTTCCGTCGGCATACAACCACGCACCTGCGGTGTATGCAAAGGGCTGCTCTACCCCCACCGCAAAGGTGGTTTCGTAAGCGTCCGAGGTGCAAGCAAGGTCGCTGTCCCAATCAAAGTGCCCCGTGCCTGCAATCCCTGCGTCACTGCGCAAAAAATTGCCATGTCCCGCATAGCCCTCGGTATCGGGAACGGGATCGTCCCAGGTCACGTCCACGTGGTAAGGATTTCCGCCCAGCGTGATGACGTTCCAGATATGATTCATACCCTCGCTGACCGCCACGTCGGATGCAATACCGTACCTTGACAACAGCTCCATATAGGTCAGCGTGTATGCCTGACATACCCCCTCCCCTTTGGTCAGGAACTGATACATATCGTAAATTTCATAATCGGTATCGTAGGAAAAATACAGGCAGAGATAATCGTGCAGGTACAGCGCGATCTCAAAATCGCTCCACGTCGGGTCAACGCCTGCACAGATCGCGTCCAAGGCCCGGTCACACTGCTCTCTGGCCGCGGCCAATTCCTCACCGCCCAGCAGATATCTTGGCTTGAGCGACACGATATAGCCCGCAGAGGTGTGGGTATAGGAAATGCCCGCCTCGACGAAAAACAGATCGGGATGATGATTCATGACGTCGGTATACAGCGCGGAGATCTGCTCCTTGGGGATCTTGTATTCCGAGAGATCGATCTCGCTCTTGCATGCCATCAGCCCCTCGTATATGTAATCCTCGACCGACTGCGCGGGCGCAAGATAACGCTCGGCCTCGGCGGTTTCCTCGATCAGCTCACCCTCGGCCGCACATAGCACGGGACGGGGCGAGGAGGGCGCAGCCCACGCATCCGATGTGGATTGTGGCAGAGATGTGCCGCATGCAACGAGTGAAAACAGCACCGAAAAAGACAACAGTGCCGTCAATATTCTATATTTCACGTGCATACCCCCAATCATAATTTAATGTATTCCGTGAAATCAAACGGTATGCAAGCCGGTATGCTTGCAAATACTCTGCACGATCATATCCAGTGCCACGGGATTGTTGCCGCCGCCCGGGACGATGACGTCCGCATAACGCTTGAACGGCTCAACAAATGCCTCGTGCATGGGCTTGACCGTGGTCAGATACTGCGAAATGACCGAATCCAGACTTCTGGCTCTCTCCTTGGTATCACGCGTAATACGGCGCAGGATGCGCTCGTCTGCATCGGTATCCACAAAAATGCGCAGATCCATGCGCTCGCGCAAGGACTCTTCAGAGAAGATCAGAATCCCCTCCAGCACGATCAGCGGTGAGGGCTCAACGCGCACGGTTTTGTCGCTTCTGTTATGAACCGTATAATCATAGACCGGCACGTCCACACTCTCGCCTTTGCAAAGGGCATCCAAGTGTGCGCAAAGCAGGTCTGTTTCAAACGCGTCGGGATGATCGTAGTTGGTCAGGCATCTTTCCTCGTATGTCTTGCCGACCTGCAGATGATAATAGCTGTCGTGCGCGATGACGGTCACGCTGTCGCCGAATGCGTCTGCAATATGCTGCGCCAGCGTGGTCTTGCCCGAGCCCGTACCGCCCGCGACGCCAACGATCATGGGCTTAGTCATGGGCTCCCCCGCTGTTCTGTGCCGCGATGGCCTGCTTCCAGCAGCTGTGGCACATAGCTACGTAGGAATCGTTACCGCCAAGCAAAATCTGCCCACCCGTGGTGACCACGTTGCCCTGCCCGTCAATTCTTGCATTGACGATGGCCTTTTTGCCGCACTTACATATCGTCTTGATCTCGGTGATAGAATCGGCCACCTCAAAAAGTCTGCGGCTGCCCGTGAACAGATGCGTCATAAAATCGGTGCGAAGGCCAAAGCACAGCACCGGAATATCCAGCTCGTCCACGATGGAGCGAAGCTGGTCGATCTGCGCCTCGGTAAAGAACTGGCACTCGTCGGCAATGATCACGTGGCAATCTCCCTGCTGATCAAATTGCGCACGGATATCGGCATCCGCACCAATGATCTGCGCGTCTGCCGCAAGGCCGATACGCGAGCGGATAACACCCGCGCCATCGCGCGTGTCGATGGCGGGCTTGATCAGCCAGACCTTCATGCCCCGCTCTTCATAGTTAAACTTGGTGATCAGCGCGTTGGCGGTCTTGGAAGAGCCCATCGCACCGTATTTAAAGTATAATTTTGCCACGTCTCAATCCTCCACGGCGTTATACAGAATACGCTCAACGATATCAACTACCCGGTCAAGCGACTCGATCGACAAAAATTCAAATCTGGAATGGAAATTTTCACCGCCCGTGCACAGGTTGGGACAAGGCAGACCCATAAAGGAAAGTCTTGCGCCGTCGGTGCCGCCGCGGATCGGAACGACCAGCGGCTCGATCCCCAGCTCCAGCATCGCCGTCTTGGCTCGCTCGATGATATACATGTGCTCGTCGATGATCTCCTTCATGTTGTAGTAGGAGTCCTTGAGCGTCAGGGTGCAGCTGCCCGCACCGTACTTTTGGTTGATCTTGGCGGCAGCCGCCTCGATGACCTGCTTTTTCTCTTCAAACAGCGCACGGTCGTGATCGCGGATGATATACACCAGCGTCGCGTTCTCGCAATCGCCCTGCATATCCACCAAGTGGAAAAATCCTTCATATCCCTCGGTCTTGGCGGGAATCTGATCGGCGGGCAGCAGCGCGTTGAAATCCATAGCCATCAGCTGGGCATTCTTCATCTTGTCCTTGGCAGAGCCGGGATGGATGGACACGCCCGCAAACTTGACAACAGCCGCGGCGGCATTGAAATTCTCGTATTCCAGCTCGCCAAGAGGGCCACCGTCTACCGTGTATGCATAATCTGCGGCAAATTTCTCCACGTCAAAGTGATCCGCACCTCGGCCGATCTCCTCATGGGGGGTAAAGCCGATCTTGACCGTGCCGTGGGGCTTATCCGAAGCGATCAGACGCTCGATGGCCGAAATGATTGCGGCCACGCCTGCCTTATCGTCCGCCCCCAGCAGCGTGGTGCCGTCGGTCACGATCAGGTGCTGACCCACGTAATTCTGCAGGTTGGGGTAATCCGCGACCGTCATATAAATGCCCTTTTCCTCATTCAGACAAATGTCACCGCCACGGTATTCGACGATACGTGCCACAATCGGTGCGTCCGCGCAGGCATCCGAGGTATCCACGTGGGCAACAAGTCCGATGGTGGGACAGGGCTTATCCGTATTTGCGGGAAGCGTGGCGTACAGATATCCCTTTTCGTCCAGCTCGACGTCCTCAAGGCCGAGCGACATCAGCTCAGCAGCCAGCGCCATGCTCAGCACGATCTGCTTTTCGGTGCTGGGTACGGTCTCGGAGCTCTCGTCCGACATGGTGGGAAATGCCACGTATTTCAAAAATCTTTCATAGGGCTTCATATGTTCATTCTCCTCAAGGATATTACTCGTTATCTACAGTATACCATAAAACCCGAGCACAGGCAAGGCATTTTCCCGAAAAATTACACGTTTCCCCTTTTCTTTTTGTGCGTGTTATGGTATAATGGGGACAATACACAGGAAAGGAAATTCACCATGAAACAAATTACCAGCTTTACGGTGGATCACGATACCATCACCCCCGGCTTTTACGTCTCCCGCATCGACGGCGATATCATTACCTTTGACCTGCGCACCCGCACCCCTAACGCGGGCGATTACATGGACAATCTGACCATGCACTCTGTCGAGCACATGCTGGCTACCTTGCTTCGCAACTCCCCTATGAGTGACCGCGTCATTTATTTTGGCCCCATGGGATGCCAGACCGGCTTTTATCTGCTCATGCGCGACACTACTCCCGCCGACGCCTTTGCCCTGCTCTGCCGGTCGCTGGCCGACGCTATTGCCTACACGGGCGAGATGCCGGGAAATCAGCGAAAGGAATGCGGCAACTACCAAAACCTTGACATGACCGCCGCCAAGGTCGAGTGCGAGCGTTATCTGCACGAACTGATGGACAATGAGAAATTCTGCGAAAGGAAGGACTTTTCCTATGAATGACAAGAAAATCGGCATTATCGGCGCAATGGCCTGCGAGGTCGAGCCGCTGATCGCGCAAATGGAAAACGCGCAGACCCTTACGGTCGGCTCTATCAAGTTTACCGAGGGCGTTCTCTGCGGCAAGGACACCGTGATTGCCATCTGCGGCATCGGTAAGGTGTTTGCCGCCATGTGTGCCCAGACCATGATCCTGCACTTCGGCGTCAGTGTCATTGTCAACGTGGGTGTGGCAGGCTCGCTTTGCGACAGACTGCGCATTGGCGACATCGCCATTGCCGAAAGCACGGTTCAGCACGACATGGACACCTCCCCCATCGGTGACCCCGTGGGGCTGATCTCGGGCATCAATCTGGTCTATCTCCCCTGCTCCGACCGCCTTTGCGATCTGCTTTCCGACTGTGTGGCCGCTCAGGGTGTGCATTACGTGCGCGGCACGGTGGCGTCGGGCGACGTGTTTGTCGCATCCCCCGAGCAGAGAGCCCGTATCACCTCGAATTTTGACGCTGTAGCCTGTGAAATGGAGGGCTCGGCCATCTGCCAGGTCTGTTATGCAAACGGCGTTGAGGTGGGAATTTTGCGCGCCATTTCGGACAACTGCAATGATCCCTCCACCATGGACTACGAGACCTTCCGTGATTCCTCGGCGCGCGTCGGCTGCCGCATTCTGCTTGATTTCATGAGCCGCATTTGATTTATGGAGGTTGCTATGTCTTACCCCATTAACTTCTGGTACGGAATCCGACCTGAATATATCTGTCGCGAAAGACTCGAAGAGGCCGCCGAGGCAGGCTTTACCGTCATTGAGTGCCGCTATGATACAGAAACCAACAAAAAAGTGCTCTCCTGGTGCGAGGAATTGGGCTTGCGTGCCTACGTATGGGACAACCGCATGGCCGCCGCCATCAACGAAACCGAGGGCTGGCAGCAAGCGCTGGACGACATGATTGCAGACTATGCAAGCTATCCCGCGCTGGATCGCTTTTTTATCAAGGACGAGCCCATTGAAGCACAGTTCCCCATGCTGGCGCGCATTGCGGACTATTTCCACACGCATCACCCGGACTCTGACTTTTACGTTAACCTGTTGCCCAACGTGGCAGTTCCCGGCGGCAAGCAGAACAGCGACGCGCATATCGCCGCGTATCTTGACGCGGTCAAGCCATCATTGCTCTCCTACGACCATTATTGCCTTTGCAAGACCGAGAAAACCGCAGACGAGATGTTCGCGCAGGGCTTGCGCGAGGCGCGCGTGTCGGACGAGTGCCGCGAGCGCAACGGCACGCAACAGGCGCTCTACGCCGAATATGACAGACCCGACTATTACGACAACTTGGAGCAGATCCGCAATCACGCACGCGCTGCGGGCATTCCTTGGATGATCATCATTTTGCTGGTCGAGCACTGGGGCTACCGTTATCTAACCGAATCCGAGATCCGCTGGGAGGTCTTTACCGCGCTGGCTTACGGCTCCTCGCAGATCAGCTACTTTACCTACTGGACGCCCGGTGTCAGCCACAATGAGCCATGGTCGTACCACCACGGCATCATTGAAGCAGACGGCACACGCGGCGAAAAATACCCTGTAGTCAAGCAGATCAACCGCGAAATTCAAGCGGTGATGCGTGAGATCGGCGACGCGCAGCATCTGGCCGTTTTCCACGTGGGCAAAGAGCGCGATCTCCTGCCCGTGCCCTTTGCGCCCTTTGGCGGTATTGACAAGGTTGAGGGCGGCAGATTTGTGGCAGGCTTTTTCGAAGACGGCTACCTCATGCTTGCCAACAAGGATTTTCATAACGAGGCCTTTGCCAAGATCACGACCGAAAAGACACTTTACAAATTCAGCAAGTCCCGCGGCGTATGGGACAAGATGTCCCGCACCGCCGACGGCTATTATACCGTCCACCTGCACGCAGGCGACGGAGAGCTTTTGAGAATGGAATGACAGATAAAAGAACTGCCTCAATCCAAAATTGAGGCAGTTCCTTTTTTATTCAGACTCACTCTATCTTCTCTTTTATCTCTTTCGCACGTTCCATTTCCATGTTGGCCTCAATATCAAAACCATCCTTGCGATAGATGTCTGCGATCTCCATGATCGTATCATAGGCCTTTTGACACTCACCCTGCTTCTCATAATAATATGCCCTCAAGTGCTTGACCGAGCACCATTCATCGCCAAGCTGCTCTGCCTTATCAAAGCAAGCAAACGCCTCGTCGTAGCGTTCCATCTCGCCGCAACAATCACCACCCAACAAATACAACTCCCAATGATCGGGATACAGCTCGATTGCATGACAATAGACTTCATACGCCTCTGCATAGCGATTGGCCATCAGATATGCATCGATCAGCAAAATCCACTCTCTTGCATCCGGTGGTGTTTGTGCTTGGTCGATTTTTGCCTTTTGTGCACGGATCACCTCTTCTCCGCGGCCGAGATAGAACAGCAAGCTCTGCTTCATGGATGCGGCACGCCGATAAGCATGCGCTTCTTTATCCGCGTCACATGCCAAAGCCGCATCATACCATTTCAATGCCTCTTCCTTGCATCGGTACATCATCTGGTGATGAATGGCTGCATAATTCCACTTATCATTGAGTGACAGTTCCCCATTCTTCATCATTTTCTGATATTCTAAGCGACATCTGAGAAAATCCTCGGGGTCTTCGCTCAGCTCATAGACAGAAGCCAATCTCTGCGCATAGTTTTCATATGCGATCGATTGCTTTTTAAACAGATCGTCCACCATCACACCGTACATCTTGGCAATTTCGGGGAGCAGCAGCACGTCGGGCAACGTAGATGCGCATTCCCATCTGGAAACAGTCTGCGCGTTGACACAAAGCTTCTCTGCCACCTGTTCCTGCGTATATTTCTTTGCCTGGCGGAACTTTTTCAAATTTTCCGCAAAAATTGTTTGATTCATCATACAACCTCCTAAAAAAAGTCTTATTGAAAGCTTTCGATAAGATTATAGCATGGATCATGCCCCGAGTCCATATCTTGTTTTGTGACTAAACTCTTGATTTTTGTTTAGTCATTCTTCCCGCCACAAATTTAGGGAACAATTCGCCAAAATTTCACCTAATTTGTTCCCTAACTCCCACGGGGACGACTTTTTTGCCCACGTATGCTATAATAAGCCCACGGTGAGAGCCGAATTAACATAGATTGGAGTGGGTGAATGACAGTTCAGGAATTGATCGATTACGTGGACGAAATACGCCCCAACTCCTTTGGGAACAAGACCAAAACGGTATGGATCAACGAAATTGAGGGCGCAGTGCAGACCGAGATCATGGGTATCTATCCCGCCGATATTGCATCCTACGATGCAGAGGACGATCTGGACACCGACCTGCTGGTCGGCGCGCCGCACGCCAAGCTTTACGCCTGGTATCTGGTTGCCATGATGGATCTGGTCTCCATGGGAGGAGAGGCTTACGAGAATTCCTATCGGATATTCAACAACTTCTGGGGCGAATATGCACGGTGGTATTTGCGTACCCACCGCATGATCTGACCCCCAAAAAACAGAAAGAGGGCGACATCGCGGATGTCGCCCTTGATTTTAATTGATTACGTCTTGCTTTTGCAGTCTCTCTGCTCTCTTTTGATTGCGCAGATAGACCGACATCAACTGCGGGCGCACGTATCTCTGCACCATCACCGGCAACACCTGCAATACAAAATTGACAAGGGCTACGGGCAGTGCGATGCGCACACACCAATGCACCTGCGGTATGACGTCCGGCCACAGCAGACGGCATGCACACAGGGCGGGCACGGCGAGTCCTGCAAAGGCGGAGATCACATGCATCACCTCGGCATAGACGGACTCGCGCATGAACGTCATAATATACGCGTTGTCGTGAAAATCCAGCACCTTTTTCTTCTGAAATTTGACCAAAAGGCCGCCGGTTTCGGGAATTTTGTCCTTCCATTTGACAATTCCCAGTTTTTTATACAGCTTTTTCTCCCATTTTGCCACGCGGTATATCGGCCGAAAAGGATCCACAGCCTTCTCGGGCAGAAGTCTTGTCAGCCATGCAATCACGGCGTCCAAGCCAAACTCGATCGTGGTAAAGAGAACGGACACGCCCAAGCACACGAGCAATGCCACGGGTGTGGAGCAATCCGGCAGACCGATCAGTCCATTGACCAAGCCGATAACAATATTGCCCACAACGATCGCAATGATATAATAGCGGAACATATCTTCTCCTTTGTCAATCCTGCCAAACAGCAGCGCTTATACAATGAAATTTTGAAAATTTGCCTGTGCAAATTTTTACCTCCATATTCCGCAGAAGGCGGAATATTTCATTCGCGCAGTGCGCGAATTTCACTTTTGCGTAAGCAAAAATTCCACATTTCGCCCAAAAGGCGAAATATTTCATTGCAATGCGGTCAACGCATGTTGGCGGCATTGCTTTTACCCGAGCGCGATCTTATCGGGTGCCTTTTCCGGGTCGAGGGTCGAATAGGTCAGCGGCTCGCCGTAAACCTCTTCATACTTCGCTTTACACATAGCGAAGTTTTGCTTTTTCATATTCGCCACGTTGTCGTGACGGCGCAGGGAGGGGTCGGGCCAGATCGGCTGCATCACATGCACAGTCAGATACATCTGCTCGATTCCCTGCTCATTTACCTTACCGCTGGGACGATAAGTGATAAACGTCGGAATAATGGGTACGTTATTTTTGACGGCAAAGGTGTAAGCTCCGTCCTTATACACGCGGGGCTTTTTATAATTCCACCACATTGCCTGCTCGGGATAAATGACCACGAAATTATTGTGCTGCAGATACCAGTCCACGGACTTGGTGAAATATCGCATGACTGCGGGATCGTCGGAAAGCGGTAGCATACCGCCTGCTCTCATTCCGTCGCCAAACGCGCCCTTCATGTTATTGAACGGTGCGGCCACGATATAGATCTTATCCTTTTGCTTACGGAATGCATGCTGCAGCGCAAGGCAGTCGAATTTGTTGACGTGATTGCAGGTGATCACCGCGCTCTTGATGCCCTTGGCGTTCTCTATGCCGTACACCTCGGGCTTGATCTCGTCGCGCATGGCCTTTCTGCGGAACGGCTTGACCACGAACTGATATTTAAAGAACGTTTTGACCTTGTCAAATCCCTTTCTTACATAAGGGAAATCCTTGGTCACGGGGAGCACGATGCTGTAGTCCACCGGGTCAACGTGCTTGTCAAATTCACCCGACAGCTCATATTTTTCTATATCAGCCAGAACCTGCTGTCTGGTTTCTGCATCCGTCATGGACACTCACCTTCCTTTAATTCGTAAAATTCCCGCGGTCGATAGCAACCCAGGTGTGTCTGTTCTTCTTGGAGAACAGCGCACGACGCATGACCGGGATATATCCCATATAGTAGATGGGATGTGCTAAGATCAATATGATTTTGCCCACAAAGGACAATTTCATAACCTTCCAATCAGAAAAAACGGCAAACAGTGTGGGGACTAAGAAATACACGTAAATGGCGGCAATGCCGATGACAGCGCCCAAAAGTGCCTGCCACCAAAGCGGATGCACCAAAATCGCTAAAATCACGGTCAGCACAGCGCAGATCGCAGAATAACCAAGGGCCGTGCCCACAAGGCTATACACAATGTTGAGGCTGGTTGCATGATATCTCTGCATTCTCTGCTGCCTGGTACAGCCGCGGCTGAGCTTGGCGTCGATCATTGGCATGTACATGCGGTCGCTGTCCACCACGCCGGTCATCCAACGCTGACGGCGCTTATTGGTCACGGACAGCTTGGTCGCCTCCTCCATATACACAATGGCATGCTCATAATAAGAGGTCTTGTAGCCCGACAGCACCGTATCCATCATCAACTCGACGTCCTCGGTCAGCGTACTCATATAAGGCCATCCACCATTCTTGCGCACAAGATCGGCTCTCATCAGAAATCCGGTGCCCACGATAAAGCAGGGATATCCGTGTTGTGTCTTGTAGTAGTTGCCAAGGTTATCCATCAGCGTCCAGATCACGCCGTTACAGCATGCGGACAGGGTGCGAGTGCTCTTATCGCCAAAGAAATAATTCTTGACGCGCTTTTTGGAGACCACGATCTCGGTATCCTTGACCATGGCGTTATTCATCTCTTCCAGATATGCATCATCCAACACGGTATCCGCGTCGATGACGATGTAGGCATCGTATTTCTCGGGATCATCTGCCAGAATGCGCTTCAGACACCCATCCAGCGCATCTCCCTTTTTGGTCTGTCCCGACACCACCGTCACGGTGTGTCCTCTCTGCTCGGTCATGGCAATGGTAGGATCACCGGGGTCATCCACGACCACGAATACGTCGAAAAGGGCTTTATCGTAAGTCTGTCTGTCCAGGCTGTCAAAGAGCGGCGGAATGGACTCGCTCTCGTTTTTGGCGGGGATGATAATAGCCAGACGGTTTTTCTTGGGATTTTTCAGCTTTTCCTGGTGCCCAAATGCATAGAACCAACATTTCATTCTTGGGAAATACAGAATGATGCCTATTAAGGAAAGACCGAAAAATATGGCGAACAAGCTATAAAGCAGAATGTCCAAAACAAGCCTCCTCGCTTCGATGTGGTTTTCGAAACCATTTTATCACGCTTTTTCCACTTTGTCAATAGTTTTTGATAATTTTCAGCATTTCTTTGCCCACTACATTGTCGATAAGCGGATATCTTATCTGCATTTTGGGCCCGATTTGTTCTTGCTATTCCCTAATGTAAAAAAAAAAGCCGATACGGATGATCTCCATATCGGCTTTTGGTATTTTTATCTTTTATTCTTCAGAGGCCGGATCCTTTTCTTTACCCGGGATCTCACCCAGACCGTAAAGCTCAGTCTTACTGATAAAGTCAATGAAGTCCTGCATACCAAGAGGCTTGGAATAGTAGAAGCCTTGAATCGCATCACAGCCCTGCGCGATCAGCCATTCAAAGTCAGCCTGGCTTTCCACACCCTCCTGCACCACACGCAGGCCAAGCTTACGCGACAGCGCGATAACGTCGCCGAGCACCTCTCTGTCACGCTCGGGACGGGCGGACTTGCGAAGGAAGAAGCGGTCCAGCTTGATCTCGGTGAACTTGAGCTCCTTGAGGATACTATAAGAGGAATAACCCGATCCGTAACCGTCAATGGCGCATACGAATCCTCTGCCCTCCAGCACCTCCAGCGTGCGACGCATAGCGTCGTAGTCGTAGTGTGCAAAGCTCTCATTGAACTCAAAGGTCAAAAGGTCGTTGTCCAGATGGAAATCCTGACGGATCTTCATGCAGAAGTCCACGAAGTCCTTCTGTGCGGCGGTAACGCGCGAGATGTTGACCGAAATCGGCACAACCTTGATGCGGCGAACGGACAGGTCCTGCAGCAGAGTTGCGACCTGGCGGATCACGAATTTATCCATTTCCACGATAAATCCGTTCTCCTCGAACAGACGGAGGAAGTCTGCGGGATAGTAGTAATGGCCGGTCTCGGCGTCGTACCAACGGATCAGCGCCTCGGCACTGTGAACGCCCTTCTCGGCAACGCCGTACTTGGGCTGATAGAATACGCGGAAGCTTCCGTCCTTGAGCGCCTGCTCCATCTTACGCTCCATTTCGGTCTCTCTTTGAACGATCGCGCTGGTTTCATCGGTGTAGAAGCTGTAAACCGCGTTGATATCAAAGTTCTTGGACGCGATGGCGATGGCGGCCTTCTCGACCATGGTCTCGATAGACGAATGATCCTGACGGGTAACGGGATAGATACCGCAAGCGGTTCTGAGCTTGTCGTCCTTTTCCTTGACGGGCGGGCAAACGATCAGAATAGCGTGCAGCAGCTTGATTCTGCCGATCAGCTCGTTGTCATCGGCATAGTGCATGGTGATGGCGAATTCACCCTGACCGCGATAGCCCATGACCTCGTCGTTGTGCAGACATCTGTCGATCGACTTGGCAACGAATTGCAGCATTTCCTTGCAGAATTCCTCGCCGTATTGCTCGTTGTAGTAGTTGAAGTAGTGCACCTTAAGCGAGATGACCGCGTAGTGCGGATACTTGGTGCTATGTACGATGCGCGAAGAGAGCGCGGCGTAATAATCGTAAGCATTGCACTTTGCCACGGGGTCGATGGCGCGAACAGCCTCCCTCTCTCCCTTATGGAGAATGCAATATACCGCGAATGCCAGCACGCCGACCATAATCAGCACAAGGGCTGCCACAATGGCATACAGCATATCGGCAAACGCCTGATCCTGGGCAACCAGTACCGAATCGGTATAGATCGCCATGACAGACAGCGTGCGATCGGTGCCGTCCAGGAAGAACAGCGAAGCAGCATAGCTTTCTCCGTCCATATCGAAGGAAACGCTATGGTTGCGACCGCCGTAGTAGTCATTCTTAAGCGGGTCGATGGCATCGGTGGGAACACCCACGTCCAGCATCATTTCAAAAGCGTTATTGTATTTGCTTTCAAGGAAATGCTCACCGCTTCCCTGCGTATAATACATCTTGCCGTCGTGGCACAGATACATGATATCCGCCACACCGGGAGCCTTCTGCTCGGCCAGCGCGGCATCCAGTCTCTGGTACAGAATCTGATCCTGACAGTAAACCATCAGATAGGTGACGCCTGCCGCATTTTCTGCCACGGGAACGCCGAATACAACGCACTGCACACCGCCAAAGCCACTGTCGTAAATAATGCCGACAATGCCTTCCTTACCGCTCTCGTACAGTCTGACGACCTCACTTTGCGGAGAACCGGTATACAAAGCGTAGCCCGAATATAGCTGATCCTTGGCCAGAAAACGGCTACCCATGATCCAGGCGCTGTTGGCCGCACCCTGAGAGATGATATCTGCCGCCTCGTATTCGGTGGTTGCCTTCTGCAATCCGATCGCAATCGCCTTGACCTCGGTCATCATGCCCGAAAGCACGTGCTCGGCGGCCTCGGCATACGCCTCGGTATATGTATCGGCGGTGTATTGGGCATTGTCTCTCACGCGGATGCGATATGCCCGGATTTCGGAAAACAGGCACAAAAGCAACGCCGTCAGCACGATCAGTGTCATGACAACTGCCGCTATTTTGATCCATAAAGGTCTGATTCTCATGCCGTTTCCTCCTTACTTACTCAGTTTTTTCCTGCTCCTTATCCTGCAGATCCTCGGACGAGACACCCTTGGCCTTCAAGCGCTCGATCTCCAGCTGCACAAGTGCCTCCATCTGGATATCGTGCACTCTCTTTTCTTCTGCGGCGCGTGCCTCGAGCAGTTTCAGCCTGCGCCAATATACAAATACGTACAAAATCAGGGGAATCATAATCAGCACGACCAGCAGCGGCGTGCCAAACACGGTGTCAACCGTCTTGGACAGCCACTTCATCGAGCAGACGTATCTGCCCACCAGCGCGCTCTCTCTTGCCGGATAGAGATCGGCAAGCGCGTTATTGTCCCCCTTGGTGTAAAACACCCGCTCGCCATCCACCACAGCCGTCCACTCACCCTTTTCGTTGGGAGTGACGCGATGGGTATTGGCGTAGCCCTTAATGGTCGGGTCATCGGAATAATAGGTGATAATATCGTCTTCCCGAATCTGATCGGCAGACACCTTTTTGATCAGGATATAGTCCCCTCGCATCAAGGTATCCTCCATGCTGGGGGTCAGTACACGCAACACGCCGTAACCGGCAACCAGCGGCACCTTATCCTGCACCTGCATGACCACAAAATAAGCAACCATTGCCAGCATTGTCACGATCACAACCGTGAAAACCACGTTTGCAATCAATTTATTGCGCTTTACGGAATTCATGCGTACTTATCTCCGGATCAATCTTTCGAGGAATCGTTGAGCATATCCCAGAGCTCTCCGGTCGCGTCAACGGAAGATACGTCCACAGCCTCGCCCTCGGTGATGATCTCTTCATCGTCCTCTTCAGCCTGCTGTGCTTCGAGCGCGGCCTGCGCGGCCATCTGCTTCTTGACCTTCTTCTTCTTCTTACGACCCATCTTGCGCATGCGCTCACGCTGACGCTGGAGTGCCAGCTCGCGCAATCTCGCCTGCTCGATGGCTTCCTCTGCGGCAAGTCTTGCGGCCTCGAGTCTCTCTGCCTCCAGTCTTGCAGCCTCCTCGGCGGCTCTTCTCTCGGCTTCCTCTGCGGCAAGTCTTGCAGCCTCCTCGGCGGCCAGACGGGCGGCCTCTTCTTCGGCGATGCGGCGGAGTCTTTCGGCCTCCTCCTCTTCGCGGCGACGCTGTTCCTCGATGCGGGCGCGGAGTTCTGCCTCTGCGGCAAGGCGGGCAGCCTCGGCTTCTGCGGCAAGTCTCTCTGCCTCCAGTCGCTCTGCCTCCAGTCTTGCGGCCTCCTCGGCGGCCAGGCGTCTTGCCTCCTCCTCGGCGGCGCGGCGCTTTGCTTCCTCGATGGCGGCAAGTCTTTCCTGCTCGAGGTAATCGGCAGCCTTGAGAGCGGCCTGCACCGAAATGGCGATCAGCTGCTCGTCGGGCGACAGCTCGCCCTTACGGATGCCCTCTGTCTGGATCTCAATTTCTTTCTGATAGAACGACTGCACGATATTGAAGTCGTCCGAGGTATACTTTTGCAAAACGTCCACAAACTTGGGCGTCAGCGGTGCATCGGTCAGCTCCTCGGCAAGGATCATATCCTTGGTCTGCTTCTGCTGCAGATCATTACGGAACATGCAGTACTGCAGTCCCAGCGTCTCATAGACGCGGTTGAGATAGTCCTCCGAGGACTTCTCGGCGGTCTCCTGCACCAGCATTTCAAAGCCTACGTACTCGTAGCTTTCGATAAATTCCCAAAGAGCAAGACACTCCTTGAGGTACTTGTTCTTGTTGATGGCATTGGTGTGCACGATGGGAGGACGCACAAAGTTGTTCCCCATCTGCTTGACAAAATCACCGAATGCATAGTCCGAGACGATCTGGTTGAGCCTTTCGACTCTGCCCCACATCTCGTTGGAATACATAGTCTCACCAATGACGATATCCTGCCCGGGATCCTCTGCAAGCTCAATACCCAGGGTCAGCTTGCCGCGCAGCGTGCCGTCCGAGAACTCGGACTCGACGTGCATGCTGGTTCTCTTTTCGTCACGTCCCTGCTCCTTGGCGGCGCGATAACGGCGCGAAACGAACAGATACAGACGGTTGAGCAGCGTGTTGACAAAGCGGTTTTCGTAGGTATAGATGGTCTCCTCGCGGAACACGTTGAGCAGCTTGGAGGGGGTTACGGTGTCCTCGGTATACTCGCTGATATAGTCGGTATGCTGGGACAGGTGACGCAGCGATCTGGGCGTGATACGCTTGGTCAGCTCGATGGGCATGACCAGCTCCTCCTCTTCGATGAAGCGGGAGGGGTTACGCGTGACGCGATCCAGCGCATCCAGACAGCTCTCGATCTTCTCGACCCAGACCTTGTCGATGGCGCGCAGCGAATAGCGGCGCTTGATCTCCACCGTGGCATTTCCCTGCTTGAACATCTGCAGAGTGGGATCAAAGAAGCTGTAGGTTTCGCGAATATCGTTGGTAAAGAGCGCGGTATCGTTGCAAAGGCGTGCGAGCGCGGCGGGATCGGGCTCTGTTTTCTCACGGTCACCCTCGACGATGGTATCCTCGGGGCCGGGGATGGACAGATCGTCCCAGGTCATCTCGCCGTTCTGCTCCTCCATACGGCGGGTCATATTCAATTCATCAATATCTACGACATCCTCGGGCAATTCATCGTAAACGTAATTGCCGTCTATGTCCTTGAATAACTGTGCCATAATACACCCACCTTAAAATAAAGTTATAAGTAATAGTGAAGAGTGAAAAAGGAGATTAGTACATCTTTCTCAGTCTTTCGAGGTATGCGATACACTCTGCCATCGCGCCCTTGCCGTACAGCTGATCGAGGTAGTTGATCAGACCCTTGATCTCGTCACGGATCAGCGAGAGGTTGAGTGCTTCGAACTTACGGAAGACCTTGGTAGCCAGCAGATAGTCGATCGCTTCGGTAGCGGTGCCGCCGCATGCCACGTAAACGGGCACGAAGATGCACAGCTGCTTCATAATACGGTTACCGAATGCAACACGGAACTTCTGAATGACGTACATGTCGAGCTTGGCGATCTTATCAAGCTCTTCCTCGGTAACGGGGTGGTCCTTGACAGCCTGCTCGTACATTGCGGCAACGTGCGAGTAGCTGATCTTCTTGGGAGGCGTGTCGGGAGCATCAAACGCAACGCCCTTGGAATCGATGTTGATAACCAGAGCACGGTCGTAAACCTTATCCGAAACGGCGAAGGTCGAGTCGTCGTTGTTTGCGGTACCGACGTACCAGATGTTCTGCGGGATCTGCAGCTTACCCTCGGGCAGTCTCTTGGGGTCATCCGGCCAGGAGGACGAAACGATCTCAAGCTTCCACTCGTTGGGGTCGGGCATTTCGAGGATAGACAGCATTTCTGCGAAGTAGTACTCAACGCGCGCAATGTTCATCTCGTCGAGGATGATGACGTTGATGTCATCGTTATAAGAGGACTCGTATACTCTCTTGAGCATTTCGGTCTCGTTATATTTCTTGGTAAATTCGTTGAAGTAGCCGAACAGCTCGGTACGGTCACGCCAGGAGGGCTGAACCGATGCGATGGTGGCGTCGTTCTGGAAATACTTACCCATTGCATAAGGCAGAGAGGTTTTACCTGTACCGGAAATACCCTGCAGAAGAATGAGCTTTGTAGAGGACAGACCTGCGAACATCAGACGGATGATCTTGATATCATAGTACAGACGCATGCGCGAGCAGCAGAAATAGCGGAAGTCCTCGCACAGCTGCTCCAGATTCATGGAGGTATCGTACTCGGGAGCCACGTAGTTCTCATACTTCTGGTCAACCGCATTCAGACGGAAGAAACGGACACCGCCTGCGGCGATATCCTTCTTGCCACCCTCGCCAACGGGGGTTTCCAAGAGGGAGCCGTCACCAAGGATGGCACCCAACTCTGCGGGAGACAGACCCTGACCGGCAGCACTGATGGCAATCAGACGCTCCTTTTCCTTGGTCATGCGCTTGATATCGTTATGTAAGATAGCCATCTGCTCCATGATGTCGTCGTTACCGACGGCAGTGGTGCGGAAACGGATGTACTTACGGACGGTCAGCACGATCAGAACCAAGACCGCAATGATCATAACGTACAGCACGACAAGCGTCAGAATGGCCAGCGCCCAGTCATACCACTTAAAATCAGTAGCATACTGACGCAGCATGCCGATGTGCTCGCCCACGTTGACAAACGCGAGCAAGGACGAAAACAGCGACTTGATAAAGTTCCATACTGCAAGCAGCAGAGTGGTCAAAAAAACGTAACACCATTGTAAATAGGCACCCATGATACGTCCGCCTTTCGATAAATTAGTGAAGAATGAATAATGAAAAATGAATGATGAATAATAGAGGTAGCATTTTGCAGGTGCAAAATGCATTTTTCGTAGTGTGAATTGCGAATGATGATAAATGAAGCGTTTTGCAGTTGCAAAACGCAACCACAATTATTCATTCTTCATTCTTCATTATTCACTATTCACTCAAACAAAAACTCCCGACCTCGTTGCGTACAACGAGGTCGGGCGGATATGCAGAATTACTCCTGTTTATCCCCATCGGGGGTTTGCGACTCGCTCTTTTCGGAAGCCTTGTTCTCTTCCTCACGGAGCTGACGCAGATATTCCTCAATTGCGCGCTTTTTGATTGCTTCTTCGTCCTCCTGGCTGATGGTGACGGTCACGGGCTTACCCTTGACCTCGATCAGCGTGCGGATGAAGTTGTAGAGTTCATATAAGAAGAATGCCAGCAGGGGGAGAATGATGAACAGACCGAATCCCACGGGCTGCTTGATGAAATCAAGCGCGGCACCCAAGAACGGGATCTGAACGCCGGTGTACTCACCCAGCACGTCGTTACAGAAGACGCGCAAGCCGGCTCCGTTGGTCAGGTCAAACTCCTTGTTATCACCCAACGTGGTGTAGGTGGTTACGGCCAGCTCCTCAACACCGATGACTCGGTGGGTTACGAAGATGAACGAGCCGTCGGCCTGATAGTCGAAGTAGGTGATGACGTCACCCTCCTTGTATTGGGTTCTTTGCTCGGCAGTCGCCTTTTTGACGACGATCAAAGCCCCTTTGGAGAATTCCGGCTTCATGGAGTCGGACTGCACCGTGATCAGCGAATAGCCGCCGAGCGAGGGGACGCCGGTACCGTCGTTATTAAAAGCGGTGGAAGAAAGAACGACCAGGGACACGACCATGGAAAAGATCACGAATACCCAGATAATGATATTCAAAACTGTCGAAGCGACCTTCTTCTTTCCTTTTTGTTGATTGTTTTGCATATAGCATCTCCGTTATTTAAAATTCGGTAGCGGATACCAAAAAGCGCGAAGATATCCGCATTCTCTCCTTATTATAAAGCAAAGAGGGCGGATATGTCAAGACAAGAATATGGAATTTATGTCTGTCGCGCCGTTCCAAATCGGCAAAAGCGCGAAATGTTTACAGTTTGTTTACAATATTGGCTCCCTCCGGGAGGAAGCTGCTCTCACCGCCCCCCTCCGGGAGGGGGGAATGAGCGCGTTCAATAATTATTTAGCGCAGGGGGGAGTCCTGCGGACTAATGGATTAGGTTAAGCTTCCCCTAATCTCTCTCTAACAACGTGGTCGATATAATTGCATACGAAATAAAAATTCTTATCGATCTGTTTGTTGGGGATTCTGATCACCATCAAATCATACTCCTCAAGCCTTTCGGTACGTATCTCGTCCTTTTCAATTCCTTCGGGAGTATAATGTTGAGAGCCGTCAACCTCTATCACCAATTTCGCTTTATGGCAATAAAAATCGACGATATAATTATCAATAGGCTTTTGCCTTTGAAAGCGAACATCGTACTTGGAAAGAAAATCATACCATAAATGATTCTCTTGCCTTGTCGGGTTGCTTCTGTTTTCTCTGGCCAATGGGACGTTATTTTTGTTGTAAGGCAACGACATAACGTTCTCCAATCTGTTTTTTTGGCGCCCTCTCTGAGGGAGCTGTCGCGCAGCGACTGAGGGAGTTACTCGGGGGCTTTCTCGAGGTTCTGTTCAGCCTCGCATTCTCCCCCCTGGCGATATTTGGCTCCCTCCGGGAGGGAGCTGTAAGTCGGATCGTAGCCATGTCGTTCTGTGAGCCAAGGAGTTGATTTATGACATTGTCTTCCTAAGACCGCTTGGCCTCCGACTTCAGCGACTGAGGGAGTTACTCGGGGGCTTTCTCGAGGTTCTGTTCAGCCTCGCATTCTCCCCCCTGGCGATATTTGGCTCCCTCCGGGAGGGAG
>JAZULL010000062.1:0-13330 GCA_045603085.1 Eubacteriales bacterium
CGCCACATCTCGCTTTCCACCTGCGGCATTGTGGACAAGATCTACGAATTGGCTAAGCACGATCTGCCCATCACGCTCTCGATCTCCCTGCACGCCGCCGACGATACCACCCGCTCCTCGATCATGCCCATCAACCGGAGATGGGGAGTGGACGAGCTGCTGAAGGCATGCAAGGACTATTTTGCCGCGACGGGCCGCCGCATTTCCTTTGAATACACGCTCATCCGCGGCAAAAACGATTCCGTTGCCGCCGCCGAGCAGCTGGCAAGTGTGCTCAACTCGCGCCTGCGCTCCCGCACCGAATCCATGCCCATTCATGTCAACCTCATTCCCGTCAACCCCGTGGAAGAGACCGGCTTTGGCCGCTCGGACGACCGCGCCATCAAGGCCTTTGCCGCAGCTTTAGAGAAAAAGGGCATTCGCGCCACAGTGCGCCGCAAGCTGGGTGCTGACATCAATGCCTCTTGCGGTCAGCTTCGCCGCGCCGAGCAAAACGGCAATTAAAATTTACCGACAAGGACAATTAACACTATGGAATATACCCATTGCGGACGAATTATCAAGGGCGTGGGCGGTCTTTACCACGTAAAGCCGTTCCAAAATCCCGAATATCCCCCCGAGCTGACAGAGCAGGTAACCATTCCCTGCCGCGCCAAAGGGGCTTTTCGTCACGATAACGTCACCCCCTTGGTGGGCGACGTGGTTTCTTTGGAGATCGAGGCCGAGGGGGCGCTGATCACCGACATCGCGCCGCGCAAAAATGCGCTCATCCGTCCTCCGCTTTCCAATCTTGATTACATGTTCGTCACCTTTGCCGCCGCCAAGCCCGCCCCTGTGCTGGAAACGGTGGACAAGCTGATCTGTATTTTAGAGCACAACGGTATCACCCCCGTGGTGGTGATCACAAAATACGACGCCAATCCCGACTATGCCGAGCAGCTTTGCGAAATCTACCGCACGGCAGGCTTTGACACCTTCTGCACCAGCGCCAAATCGGGCCGGGGGCTGGAGCAGATCAAATCCTACGTCAGCGAGCATTGCGACGGCAGGATCTCGGCATTTGCAGGCGCTTCGGGCGTTGGCAAATCCACCCTGCTCAACGCACTTTTCCCCACGCTGGCGCTTTCCACGGGTGAGATCAGCCGCAAGATCGAGCGCGGCCGCCACACCACCCGCACAGTCGAGCTTTTCGACATGCCCGGCACAGACAACGGCTTCATTGCCGACACCCCCGGCTTTTCCATGCTGGATTTTGCAAGATTTGATTTCTTTACAAAGGAGGATCTCCCTCTGACCATGCGCGAATTCGCACCCTACCTTGGCTCCTGCCGCTTTACCAAGTGCTCGCATACCAAGGAGCAGGGCTGTGCCGTGCTGGAGGCGGTCAAGCGAGGAGAGATCCCGCAAAGCAGACATCAGAGCTTTGTGGCCATTTACGACGTGCTCAAGAACAAGCACGATTGGGATACCTGAAACATAGGAGAATTTTTACATGCGCGCATTTATTTACGTTGGCGGAAAGGTTTTTCCCGAATACATCACCGAGCACCCCAAGGGCGACGACCTTCGCATTGCGGCGGACGGCGGCTATGCCAACGCCATACTGCTGGGTGAGCGGATCGATATTGCCGTGGGGGATTTCGACTCGTTTACAAGACAAAAGATCGACAGCGCGGTCGAGCTGATCGAGCTGCCGCCCGAGAAGGATCTGACCGACTCGCAGATCTGCATTGAAACCGCCATTGCGCGCGGTGCGGACGAGATCATTATCGTGGGCGGTCTGTCGGGCAGGCTGGATCATACCCTTGCCAATCTCGCCATTCTGCAGGATCTGCGCGAGAGGCGCGTGCACGGCTACATCACCGACGGCCAGAATCGCGCCCACTTCATCCGCTCCACCTCGCATCTGATCGCCCGCAGCTCCTACAAGTACCTTTCGCTGATCGCGGTCGACGAGACCTGCAAGGGCGTAAGCATCAAGGGCTGTAAGTACGAGCTCAAGAATCAGCCCATTCACCGCAGACTGCAATTCGCCGTCTCCAACGAGATCGTGGGCAACTGCGCCATGGTTTCGGTCAAAAAGGGAGGGCTTTATATCATCGAATCGCGCGATCTGTAACCCACTTCCCCATGCTTTCATATACTTTTACCAAAAAGGTGAAAGGAGAGAGGGTATGAAGGTGGTAACGCTCAGAACTCCGCGGATCATTTCCGCGATCATTCGCTTTTTTACAAAAAATAAGAATTGACAGGAAACACATAAATGACTGACAAGGACATCAAAAATAACGGTTTCTTGCCGCTCTCTGCCAAGGAAATGGCGGCGCTTGGTTGGGATGCCCCCGACTTTGTATACGTGACGGGTGACGCTTACGTGGATCACCCCTCGTTTGGCGTGTCCATTATCTCGCGCGTGCTGGAGGATGCGGGATTCCGCGTAGCCATTCTCTCCCAGCCCGACTACAAGAGTGCCGATGCCTTCCGCACCTTTGGCCGTCCGCGCCTTGGATTTTTGGTCACGGCGGGCAACATCGACTCGATGGTGGCGCACTATACCGTTTCCAAGAAAAAACGTACCTACGATTACTATTCCCCCGGCGGCAAGATGGGTCTGCGCCCCGACCGCGCGACCATTGTGTATTCCAACCGCATCCGCGAGGCCTATGGCGACATTCCGATCATTCTTGGCGGTCTTGAGGCATCTTTGCGCCGCTTTGCCCACTACGACTACTGGGAGGACCGCGTGCGCCGCTCGCTTTTGGTGGACAGCCGCGCCGACATTCTGACCTACGGCATGGGCGAAAAGATCCTTGTCCGTCTGGCACAGCTGCTGGATCGCGGTGTGCCGATCAAAAAGATCCGCGACGTGCGCGGCACGGTATGGCTGGGTAAGCCCGAGGACACGGTACACTTCCCCGTAGCCGCCACCTTTGATTACAACGAGCTCAAGACCGACAAGGTTGCCTATGCCAAGGCCTTTGGCGTGCAATACAAGAATCAGGACAGCATTACCGGCAAGGCCATCTGCGAGATGTACGACGGCAAGATGCTGGTGCAAAACCCGCCCATGCCCCCGCTTGAGCGCGAGGAGCTGGATGCCGTTTACGCCCTGCCCTACACGCGCACCTATCACCCCTCCTACGAGAAGGACGGCGGCGTGCCCGGCATTGAGGAGGTGCGCTTCTCGGTAACCCACAACCGCGGCTGCTTTGGCAGCTGTAACTTCTGCGCCCTGGCATTCCATCAGGGTCGCACGGTGCGCTCGCGCAGCATTGAAAGCTGTGTGGCAGAGGCCAAAAAGATCACCGAAATGCCCGATTTCAAGGGATACATTCACGACGTTGGCGGACCCACGGCCAATTTCCGCGCACCTGCGTGCCAAAAGCAGCTGACCGACGGCGTTTGCCCCGGCCGCAAGTGTCTTGCCCCCAAGCCCTGCCCCAATCTGCAGGTGGGTCACACCGAATATATCGAGCTCTTAAAGCAGATCGAGTCCCTGCCCCGCGTCAAGAAGGTATTTATCCGCTCGGGCATCCGATTTGATTATTTGCTGCTGGACAAGGACAACGCATTCTTTGCAAAGCTGGTCAAGGATCACGTTTCGGGTCAGCTCAAGGTTGCGCCCGAGCATTGCTCCTCGCCTGTACTCCGTGCCATGGGCAAGCCGGATTTCTCGGTTTACGAGCAGTTCCGCGAGCAATATTTCGATCTTTGTGCCGCATGCGGCAAGGAGCAATATCTTGTGCCCTACCTGATGTCCAGCCATCCCGGCTCGACCTTGAACGACGCGGTGGAGCTTGCGCTTTGCCTCAAGCGACACCACTATGCGCCCGAGCAGGTACAGGATTACTACCCCACCCCCGGCACGGCATCCACCGTCATGTACTACACCGGCATCAACCCGCTTGACGGCAAGAAGGTCTACGTGGCCACCGACTACCGCGAAAAGCAGCTGCAGCGCGCGCTGTTACAATACAACCGCCCCGAAAACGCGCCCATGGTCAGAGAGGCCTTGCAAAAGGCAGGCCGCGAGGATCTGATCGGCTATGGCCCCGAATGCTTAGTGCGCCCCGCAGGCGGCGGACAGCCCGCACAAAAGAGCGGCCGCCAACAGACCAAGGCCGCACCCAAATCGGGCAGCAGACCCGCACCCAAGTCCGGCGGCAAGCCCCAAGGCGGCGCAAAGGGCGACGCAAGACCCGCATCCGAGCGTGCCGAAAAGAAAAAGCCGACCTACAAGGCCGGCTGGGCAAAGCCCAAGAAAAAGAAATAAGTCACACAGAACACCCCCTCTTGCGAGGGGGTGCCGTTTTTCTTTATCCATACAGAATATTCACGTCATACAGCACGTGCTTGATGGGGGAGTCGCCGCGGTTGCTGTAGACCAACGTGCCCGAGGCATCGGTGATCTCAATATAGCACTCGCCGGCGTCGCCGTATTCGGCAAACATGGTGTGTCCCTCGACCAGTGTGCCCTGCACGGGCGCGATGCTGTCTTCGCTCTGGCCGTATACGTACACGGTCAGGGTTCTGGGCAGAACGGTCAGCTTGGCCGTTCTGGTCTTGACGTGGCACAGCGCGGTGACGTCGTTGCCCTCTGTATCATACACCGCAACGCTCGTAAATTCCACGTTCTTTGTGCCCGTAACGGTCAATCCCTCGCCGAACTCTACCTCGACGCGATATCCCTCGGGCAGCCCCTGCACCCAGAAATCATGACAGTTCTTTTCCGTGCCGTCATAAATGTAGGTCATCTCGTAGGCATTAACGGTTACGTCCAGATATACCTCCAGCGTGCCGTATTCGTACTCGATGGTCAGCTCGTCGCCGCGCTCGTTATAGGCTCTTGCCACAAAGGTGTTCTGACTCTGACCGATCTCGGTCTGCGAGCCGGTGAACTCAACGTCCAGCACAAAGCCATCGGGCAGTGTGTAGGGTGCGAGCACGGGATGCGTCAGCGGCGTGCCGTCATACTGCATGGTCGCGCTCTCGGAGCGCAGGGTCAGAATGTAATCCGACGCCTTTTCCAGAACGGTCAGCGTACCATACTTGCGCTCAATGGCAAAGCTTGCGGTAACGTCGTTGCCCTCGGGATCGTAAACGATCACCTCGAAGGTGTTATCGGACTTGCCCGGCTCGGTCTGCTCACCCGTGAAGATAACCTCCAGCCAATAGCCCTCGGGAAGCTTATAATCCGAGATCTCATGGCAGGTCAGCGCCTCGCCGTTATAAATACCCAGCGCAGAGCCCGACGACAGCGAAAGGCCGATCTGATCCCAGACCTCCAGCGTGCCATAGGTAAGAGAAAGCGTGCAATATTCGGTGATATCGTTGCCCTCTGCGTCGAATACAGTCACCTCAAAGAGGTTCTGCGATCTGCCGACCTCAGTCTGCTGTCCCGTAAAGTTGACCTGAATCGAATATCCGTCCGGCAAGGAGTACTTCTCCAGCTCGTGGCAGATCAGCGGCCGGCCGTTATAGTGACGGCTGGCGCTTCTCGATTTGAGCGTGACCGTTCTTTGATAGATATTGACCGCACAGACGTTGGCATCCACGGTATAGTTGCCCGTAACGTCATTGCCGTCGCGGTCGTACACCACCCACTCGCCAAAGCTCAGCGTATACGCGCCCGGCTCGGCGGGGATCTCGTTTGCCACAAACTCCAGGCGATGACCCGTGGCAAGTCCCTGCGGGCGATAGCCCACGTCATAGACGTCCACGCCCCGGCCGTCATATTCCTTGGAGAATCTTTCGGGCAGATACAAAATCAGATTGGCGGGAACGACCGTGACCGACAGCGCCGAGGTATCCGGCGTGACGTTATAGCAATGCGTCAGATCTCTGCCACCTGCAGAGGTGACGCGCAGGTTCAGAAATTCGATCTCGCTCTTGTCTCCGACATCGGCACTTTCCACGCGCACGCGTGCGCGGATGCGCTCACCCGCCACAAGTCCGTCATAGCTCATCTTGCTCTCGTAGATCAACAGCTCGGTCTGACCCGTATAGGTCAGATCCACGTGTCCGATGCTGACGTGCAGATCGCGCGGGGTGACCAGCAGTGTGCCGAGCTCCTCATACTCAAATGCATAGTTCGCGCTGACGTCGCGGCCAAGCTCGTCCTGCACCTGCAGGGTCAGCTTATTGGCCATCTCGCCGGCCTCGGTCAGCTTGACCGTGTTGACGCCCGCGACAGCGTGTCCCTCTATCAGTTCGGTAACAAGGCTATATTCGGGCTGCTCAAGCGCAGTACCGTCGTAGATCTTTTCAATACTTCCCGTATTCAGCGTAACCGTAAACGGCTTCTTGATATGCAGCACGCCCGCATTGACCTTGAAATCATACAGGTAGCTGACGTCCGCACCGTCGCGGTCGGTCACACGGATCGAGGACAGCTCGTTTTTCCACTTGCCCACGTCCGAGACGCCGTCGTGATAATAATAGGTAACCGAAATTCTGTGGCCTGTCAGCAGCTCGCCCTTGGAGATCTGGTAGCCGAGCGCCGCGATGGGCCTGCCGTCATAAACTTCCTTCTCTGCGCTGTCAGTTGTCAGCGTGATGGAGATAGGGGTGACGCGAAGCGTGCCGTACTGATACGAGATTTCGTACAGATCTGTCACGTCCTTGCCGTCCGAGTCTACAATGCGCGCGCTTTGTACGGCGTTATCGACCGTGCCGATCTCGGTAATGCCCTCGGGATAAGCGAAGGCGACGATCGCCTCATGTCCCTTGACCAGACCCGAGCCGCGCACCTTGAACTCGGTGCTGACGGCGGCACCCTTGCCGTATTCCACGACAGAGCCGCCCGTCACGATCTCGATTTTTCGCGGCACGATCTCAACCGTACCGTCTGTATAAATAATATTGTAGTTATCGCTGACGTTGCGGCCTCTTGCATCCTTGACCGTACAGCCAAGCACCTGCATGGGATACGTGCCCGGCAGCTCGCCCGCAGAGCGGATCTGCAGCTTGACTACGTGTCCCTTGCCAAGACCCTTTGCATACGCGGTGGCATCGCACTCGCCCCGGTAGGGCTCGCCGCAATACTCGCCCTCTACCGCAGGGGATTCAATGTACAGATCGCACACGGTCACGGTATACGTGCCCGCCTGCAGGGTGATATCGTAATTGCGGCTGAGATCCTGTCCGGTTGCGCTGTATACCTTGGGGGTAACGCGGTCGTTTTTATGTGTGCCGACGTCGGTGATATAATCGGAATCCACCGCACCGCCCAGCACGTGACCCTCGAGCAGCTTGCCCGACACCAGCGTCATCTGCGTGGCGTTATCCATGGGCGCGCCGTCATACACCTTACTGCCGCCCGACGATCTGACCGTGATGGCAATGGGGGTAACGGTCAGCTTGCCCTCCTTGACGATGATTTTGAAATTCTTTGTCACGTCCTCGCCCGAGCGGTCAGTCACGCGGACGTTTTCACATCGCACGGCCGAGCTGCCCGCATTGGTCTGGCTGCCCGCAAAGGTAAAGGTGACCGAATAATTCTTGGTGTCTCCCTCGATTCTGACCTGAGAGGGTGAGAAGCTGCTTGCCGAGAGCTCTGTGCCGTCGTATTTCTTGGAGGCACTGGGCATGTGCAGCGTCAGCGAAAGTCCGCCTATGCTGATGGTGTTATTCTTAAAGACAAATCTGTAGTTGTGGGTACGGTCTGCACCGCTTCCGTCGTCCTTAACGACAGAGAGATATTCGTCGGGAATGGTATAGGTATATTCGCCGATATCGGTAGGTGCACCGCCACCGTGGCTATACACCAGATGCTGCATGGCGTCGGGGGCGAGCACGATCTTGTGTCCCACGCCCTCGAAGCGTGCGATAGACGAATCCTTGGTATTGGGAGCGGACGGAACGGCGGCCTTGCCGTCATATTGCTTTTTGATGGCGTCAAAGGTCAGCGTAACCGTGCGCGGGGTGACCGAAAGCGTGCCGCTCAGCTCGCCGTTATCGGTATACCACGACGTGGCGTCCTCGGTTTTGCCCAGCGACACCTTATGGACAATGCGGTATCTGACGGTGTATGCCACCGTGCCGACGTCGGTCAGCGTGCCGGTGGTGCTGACGATCTCGATGGAGTCCGAGGGATACAGCGTGCCCGCGATGACACTAACCATCTGTGCGGCGCTGTAATCGTCCGGATCAAGCGCAGAGGCATCGTACACCTTGCTCAGATCCAGCAAGGCCAGCGTCAGGGGCGCGCCCTTTTGCACGGTCAGCGTGCCGTAGGAAACAGACAGATCGTAGTTGTCGGTCACGTTTTTGCCGCCCGCGTCCACGATCTTGTATTCCACGCGGTTTTCACAGCTTCCCGGCACCAGCTGGGTGGCAAACGAGGTTGCCACAGCGGTGTGTCCCGGCGCAAAGCTGCCGCTTTCCAACGTATAGCCGGTCGCGCTCTGCTTCTGGCCGTTATACACAAGTCCCTGACTGGTCTGTGTGCGCAAGCCCAGCGCTCGGCGAAGCACACTCAGCTCGCCGTAATGATAGGTAATGTCGTAATTCGCCGTCACGTCGCGGCCTCCGCTTTGCACAGAGACAGCAATCTTATTCTTGACGGGTTTTGCCGTGGCCTCGGTCACACCCTGACTTTGGGCGAAATTGATCGAGGTGCCGTGTCCTGCCACCAGCGAGCCCTTGGAGATCTTATACGAGCTGCCGTATTGCTTGGTGCCACTGTAGGTCAGGGTCTGGTCGAGCGTGGTGACCTCGATGGGACGCTTGGTGATCTCGACGCGACACAACGTCTTCTGGATCTTATAATAGGCGGTGCGGTTTTGTCCGTCAGACGAATACACCGCGATATTGACGGCATTACTTCCCTTTCCCGCATCCGCTCTGGGGCTTGGGGTGGTAACGCTGAGCGTATCTCCCTCTCCAAGCTCGCCCTTGGTAATAAAATAATGGTTGGTATACAGCGGCGTGCCGTCATATTCCTTGGTCAGCGCCACCGGTCTGCCGCCCTTGAGCTCATCGGCCACGGTAATGCTGATCTGCACCTTTTTGACGCTCAGCGTGGCGCGCCCTGCGGTGATGACGTAGCAATCGGTCACGTCTCTGCCGTGGCGGTCCTCAATAACCACCGACGAAGCGTCCAACCACACGGCAAGTCCGCCCGAGCCGTCCAGATCGGCCGAAGCCAGCGCGGCCTTTTTGATCTTGTGACCTTTGGCAAGCGAATAGGTGTTGATCTTCCAATGCTTGCCAAACTTGGCCTCATCGCCGTACGGCACCGGCTTGCCAATGACCTGCGAGGGCGAGAGCGTGATCTGACGGCGATACAGCTCGACCGTTCCGGGCTCGCTATACACCTTGCCGAAAAAGCCCTTGCGGATGACCGCACGGACGCGGTACTCCCCTGCTGTGATGGGCTGATCCTGCGACCATTCCTCGCTGCCTATGGGGGCATACTCGCACTTGTACGTACCAAACAGCACGAACACCTCGTAATCGGGTTTTTCGCCAAACGCGACCCGCACGTCCTGCTGCTCAAAGGAGCCGAAATGAATGCCGCGCAACGCGAAATAACCAAGGGTCATGACGGCGGCTGCAATACACAGGCCGATCAGACACTTGATGCATATTTTGAGTATGCGGACACGGCCCACCCAGAGCCGCACCTTTTTCTCGTATGCTTGGTACATCATATCGGTTTCTCCAAATTAATTCTGATTAAGGGGCTGTGACAAGCAGGGTTCCGGGCAGAACCTTGATCAGATAGTTTGCGGTGACGTCGCGTCCCTCGCTATCTATGATCAGAATCCCTACCACGTTTGCCTCACTCACGCCCACGTTGGTCTGGCTGCCCGTGACGCGATAGGACGCAATGCGCTGCCCCGCGACCGGCTCGCCGTCGGTCAGGCTAAAGCCCGAGACCTGCAGGGGCTTGCCGTCATACACCTTCTCTGCGCTGTCGGTCTGCAGCGTCAGCTCAACGGGCTTGACGCGAAGCACTCCCGCATCCACCACCACGTTATACTCAGCCGAGACGTCGTTGCCATCGCCGTCCACGATCTGCCAGGTGGGGGTGTTATAAATGCTGCCCACGTTTGTCAGCGAGGGGAGCGTATACTCCAAGGTGTGTCCGCGCGCGGCCAGCGAGGCGGCATCATAAGACACGTCCACAGCCTGCAGGGGCTGTGCGTTATACACACGGGTGCTGCTTGCGGTGCTGATGACCAGCTCGTACAGATACACCTTAAGCGTACCCGGCACGCGCCTGATCTCAAAATTCTCTGTAATATCTCTGCCCAGCGGGTCGGTGATCGTCACCTCTCCGATCTCGTTTGCGCTCTCTCCGATGCCGGTCTGCGAGCCGCCGACCGTGGCACTCACGGTATAAAGCGCCGAGAAGGCAGCGTTTGTAAAGGAATAGGTGTAGGTGGGAGCGGTCAGCTCGGTGCCGTCAAATATCTTTTTGGCACTTGTCGCACGCAGGGTCAGCACCGGCTTGCGGACCTCAATGATGCCGTCCTGCCGCACGATATTGTATTCCGCCGTGACGTCGTTGCCGTCGGCGTCCACGATGACCACCTCGCCGATGGTGGAAACACCCGTTCCCGCCTCGATCTGCGAGCCCAGCACCTCGACGTATGCCAGTCTGTGACCATCCTTGAGCACGTCGTTGATCAGCACCACGTTGTCCTCGGTCGCCGCATAGGGTAAGCCCGTATAATAGCCCATGACCTTGGAAAGGCCAATGACAAGTGCATCCGAGTCGGTCGAGCCGGCTGCGGGGGTGGGGTCAATGCGCACCCAGCCAAAGCCCGTGACAAACACCTCGACCCAGGCGTGTGCATCCGCGCCGTTCACCTCTGTCCAGGTCTCGCCGGTAGCGTAAGCGTTATAACCCACAACGTATCTTGCGGGGATTCCCAGCGCGCGGTACATAAGGGTCGCCGCGCTGGCAAAATGACGGCAAACGCCGCTCTTTGATTCGATCAGGAAATATACCACCTCGTCCTCGCCGTCGGGACAAGCCGTAAAGTCCACGTCATATTCCGCCGCGCCGCGCACGTAATTTGCCACGTCCTCAATGATGGACAGACGGTCGGCACTCAGTCCGTTCTGCCCGGCCAGCTCTAAGAGTGCCGCCTTGGTGGACTCGGGAATTGCAAGATATTGGTTATATACAAAGGCTGTATAGGCCTTGTTCTGCTCGTCGGTTATGCCTGCGGAGGCATAGCGCAACGCGTCGGCGTAGGAATAGCTCCATACATAGCCCGAAAGCGAATAGGCTGTGTTGGTGGGAGAGAGACAGACGTCATTGTAAGCACCCGTCGGACCCTCGGCCACGTAGTTTGGGATCAGATACTGACCGCCCTGCAGCTCAATGGTATACATGACACTCTCGTGTCCGTCAGAGGCCAGAGCGCGACCGACCGAGAACAGCATATTGCTCTGGGCAAGCGGATAGGCCATAGCCTCAGCCCACTTATACTTGCCGCTTGCCGCGTCAAGCACATACTCGCCGTAGCTCTTCCAGCGCAGATACACCCTGCCGCTCTTGCTTGCCCACACACGTGCGGCAACGGCGGTCTGATTCTGTGAGCCGCCCTGACTGATACCGCCATCGTCCATGATCTCGCCGCCGCTTCCGGGCATGCTTGCATAGACCTCCAGCGTGCCGTACTGGTACCGGATATCGTAGCGGTAGGTCACGTCCTGACCTTCCGCGTCAATAATTGAAATGGTAAAGGTGTTGGCCGACATGCCGATCTCGGTCTGCGTGCCGGTAAAGTAGGCCTCTATCGTATGCCCCTCAGCCAGCTTGCCCGATGCCAGCATATATTGCTCGCACGTCAGCGGCAAGCCCGTATACGCCATGGACTTGGAGCCCGACGCCACGGTCAGCTCATACAGCCTGTCGCGGTCAACGCCGTGCACCAGCGTGATATCGTAGTTGTCGGTCACCCATTCGGCCTGACTCATGAGTGATTTCCCAAATCCTACGTACACGCCCACGTTACGCAGAATATACTCCACGGTATTCTCATCATTTTTGATGGGCTCCACCTCTGCATAAATCTCATGCCCGCTGACCAGCGTGCCCTTGGTCAGATAGTACGTGCCCGGGAGCAGCTCGTCGCCCTCATAATTCTTGATGGCGGGCGTAGCGGAGATCTCAATGGGGCGCGGCTCGACTTTGAGTGTGCCCACGCGCACGGTCAGCTCGTAGCAGGCTGTGACGTCGGCATACTCGGACATAATGGTGACTAAGATATTGTTGGTCACGCTGCCTGCGTTTGTGATCGACGCGGGGAACACAACGTCCAGATAGTGACCGTCCAACAGCTCGCCGTCCACCGTATATTCCTCGTATCTCAGCTCCTCGCCGTCATACACCTTGGACGCGCCGTAGGAGGTCACGGTCAGGGGTCGCTTGGTCACGCTCAGCGTGCCGTACAGATAAGATATGGAGAAATTGCGCGAGGCATCGCGGCCGTTCCCATCTGTCAGAACCGCCACAAAGGTGTTTTTGGTCTGACCCGGCTCGAGTCTGGAGGCAGTAAAGATGGCGTCCAGCTCAACAGCACCCGGCAGATCACCCGCAACAACTTCCCAGAAGTCGTATTCCAGCGGCGTGCCATCATATACCTTTTGGGTACTGCCCGAGCGAAGCACCAGCTTGCAGGGATTGACAGTCAGCGTGCCCTGCTTGACCTCCAGACGATAATGGTTGGTCACGTCTGCGCCGAGTTTGTCCACGATCTTGATTTCCAGATTGTTCTCTCTTGTGCCAACGTCCAGCTGTACTGCCGTGGAGGTGGCGATGATCTTATGTCCATCCTTCAGCTTGCCGCTCTTGATGTGGTACTCTGCACTGCTCAGCGGCTCGCCGTCATACGTCTTCTGGGCGTCCTCTGCCACAATGACCAAGGCCCCGGGGCGCGTGTCGATCACGCCCGTGACGATCAGCCCCAGATAGACTGACAGAAGTATGATAATTCCAAGCACCGCGCCGCCCAGCACCACGGTTGTAGATCTTCTGTTCATGTCGGACATCCTTTCTCAAAATTACGAATTAATAGGCGAATTTGTTTACGCCGCGCGCTCAAATCTGCGCAGATACTCCTTGCACAGCTTCATGCGGTCGTAGCCAAACAGCTCGTCAAGGTAATTGCACAGCTCCTGCACGCTGTTGCGTACGTAAATGGGGTTCTGCGCCTCCAGCTTGCGGAAAATCTTCTTGGACAGAATATCGTCCAGCGCGTCCAGCTCGTCGCCGCCGCAGGCCAGATATACGGGAATATACTGTCTGATCTGCTTCATGATTCTGTTACCAAACGTGATCTTGAATTTATCGATCATGTAAGAGTCCAAC
>JAZULL010000063.1:0-18827 GCA_045603085.1 Eubacteriales bacterium
AATTCACTGCAAGTTCGAATATTTTGAGCTTGACTACGACACTTAATGTTGAGCTTGCGGTGAAGCAAACCATTGGTGATGATGGCTTTTTCTTAATCGCTATAGGTATGACAAAGGAGATTAAAAAGAAGCCGCCCAGAACACCTATTAAGGAGCCTGTATTATATCATGTGTATGAACCTGTGTATGTATCCAAACCGGACAGATTGGATGGCGTAATGGAAACTTTTCCATCGCACGTGCCTAATTATCGGGATGCTATTTGGACGAACGCTCGCAATGCAATAGGATTAGGGTTTGCAGCAAGTGCTGCAGTCGCAGGATTATATACTCTATCTGAATATGGGGGTACTATTTCTCAACTAGCAAAATCGGTTAGTTCTTGCGATGGCTTCGGTGGAGAAGATGGGAGAAATTCTACAACAGGCGCAATAGATGATCCGCTCACCGTATATAATTAGAACCGTATATAATTAGAATTAGAATTAGTAAGGAGATGAAGAATCATGAAGAAACAATGCTGTATTGGATTATCCGTTACGTTCACCTCTGTTCTGTTAGCAATCGCATTTGTCGCATATTTGTTGTGTGGCGTAACTATTGGTAAACTTGTGATAAATGATTTTACTTGTCAACAATATTTTGGCTGCTCTATAGATGAGTTTTTCGATACCGAACCGGAATGTTTTAAGGAGTTTGGTGATCTTAGAAGAGGAGCCACCGTTAATGATGAGGGGTTTCTTGTGATTCGCTTGACGGTTTTACGCCGTATCCGTATACTAAACTCGGAATGGTTGCATACATATGAGGGAGTAGAAGATCGTCCTTATGTGCAAATGAGCGAGGATTATTCGGTAGTAACAGTCTATATCAATGAAGATGTGGATATTGAAGATAAGAACTGGTGGAGTGAACTCGAATATGATCTGATGGAGTTGTATGATAAAGTTTCATTCATGAAAGAATTGAAAGGGGTGCCGGATGATCAAAACCAGATGGATTTTGTGATGATAGATGGCGTAACAGGAAAGGTGTTTGCCAGCTATACTTGCGAGTTTGGCCAACACCCGCACTTTAGGTTTAAAGAGTGATATGCCGCTGCACATCATGTTGCTTGCCTGATCGTTGCTGCGGTTTTGGTTGCTATCCTCATCTCGGTCGGTGTGGCAGGTGCAAAAGAGCCGATCGGCGCGGATGAATTTGAGGCGAAGGCGCTCGCGGGCGGTTACGAAATTCAGATCCAAGAGATCTCTGCCCCAAATCAACAAAACGTGTATATCGCACACGACCCAAAGGACGGCTATTAGATCGTTTTTTACAGCTTTGACGGTTCTGCATCGGCACAAGCGTTTTACAGATCAAAAAAATCCGATTTTGAAAGCATTGCCTCAGGGGATGATTATTCCACGTCGTCCACAAGCACGTCCGACCGTGAAAAATACAGCGCATCGGGCAAAGGGCGCTATATGTACGTTGCAAGAATTGAAAACACGGTAGTGCTGGTGAACGTAAAAGCAGATCACAAGCAAGAGGTAATAGCATTTGTAAAAGAGCTCGGTTATTGAGAACTCGATGGAGAACAATAAGTATGAATGAAGAAAAGGTTTTGGCCTATTTGAATTTGAGCCACGATCAAAATAACGATAAGTTTTTAGTGCAATTGTGTGTTGGATTTAATATTGGCTTTTCAGTGATGTTTGGGGCGGTATTGCTGCTTATGGCTCTGTCCGCATCACATATAGTTGCTGCTTCTCTGTTTTTGTTGATCGATGTGTGTTTCTTTGTCGTTACGTTGCTTTATAAGAATCCCGTTCGCCAGTTTCTCATTTCATTGGTCATGCTGTTAACGATCACAGCCAAATTACTTTTTTCTTACGTTGTAATATCAAATTACGAATATACAGTAAAAAGCCTGCCCAAATTTACTTGGCTTCATTTGGCGGTCTTGCTCGTTGTGTTGTGCGTTGGCGTGTATATGTTGATCAAGTTTTATAAAGCATATCTTGTGTTCAAAACCCACACAGTCAAGGAAGCAGGGGATATCATTAAAAAACAAAACCCCGTCCCCAAATGGACGTATTTTGTCGCAGCAGGCGGGAGCGGTACACTCTTGCTTGTGAAAATACTCAGAGACGGATTCGATACGTTTGGCATAGGCTTGGGATTTTGCGCTTGGACACTTGCACTTCTGTTTCTGTTAATTGCCGTAATGATTTTGCCGAAATGTATAGTTTCTGTGAAATTTAAGGCACATCGCTTTTGCTGTTGTAGTAAGAAATGATAATTGCAATGCCTTGTGAAAAACAAATTTCATCATCTATTGGATAATTAACGAGGGAAGGAATCAAAAAAGTAATGGCATATTGGACTATCCGTTACGTTCACATCTGTTGTCATTTTCCAAACGAGCAAACCATACGACATATCAAAAGCCGTGTGTCCTTGGACGAATGAAGCCTTGCTTTCGCAAGGCTTTTTCTATTGCAATCAGGGATAAAATGTGATATAATCTTATGTGAAAAGAGGAGGATTTGGGGGATGACACAATGAATCTGATTCCAAAACAAAATAAAAACAGCCCGTCCTACTGGTGCTCCTGGCAGGCTCAGAATATTATGGCAGTGATTGTGGGTGATGCCGCCAAAGGTGCGCGCGATATGCTGGATGAGGCGTTGATCTTTGGCGAGAGTGGCTACGTGCATCAATACGGTGACGTACGAGGCGACCTGTATTTTCTGCTGGACGACGGCTGGGACGTGGACTATGACGTCAATCCAAACCAAGATCCTGCTTGCTTTGGCTCGCTGATTATGAGCGAGAAACGCTTTCCATCGGTGCAGGGATTGCCCCCCGCACAGCGGCTTGGCGTGATCAACCGTATGGTCAAGTCACATGGCTGGAAGGGACTTGGCCTTTGGGTAGCGGCGCAGAGGTGCGCCGAGGATTATCAAGCCCCCTTTTCCGAGCGCGATCTTGCTTACTGGCGTGAGCGCATATTGTGGTGCCGCGATGCAGGTGTGGAATACTGGAAGGTGGACTGGGGTGCACATGCCGATCATAACGCCTTTCGCAAGGCCTTGACTGAAATGGCAGGACAGCTATATCCCGCGCTGATCATTGAACACGCGACCTGTATGTTGCCGTTGAATGCATACGAGCATGCCGATCCTGCTTTGCAGGGAAGATATGCAGGCGAGGATAGCGTCAATGCGCTTGCAAAGGATGCAGTTACGTTCTCTCAGGTGTTCCGTAGCTACGACGTTTTGGGCGCGCTGAGCATTCCCACCACGCTGGACCGTCTGGCAACTCTGCTCCCGATTGCAAAGGGATACGTGAATGGTGAGGATGAATGCTATATCAGCGCGGCGTTGGGGTGCACTGTGGGTGTGATGCGCAGTCATTATTACACCGATAAGATCCGTGAGGTAGGGGATGATCGCACGTGGCGACTTGACGAGGTCACGGCAGCCCTGCATTGGCAACGGATCGCGCCGCCCTTTATCGGTACGCAGACCGCGTGCAGTGAGGATATCTTATTTGACGAGCAGTATTTTGATCACGGCTCTACGTGGTATGGCGACGTATTCGGCAAACACGTCCGTCAGGGCGCGCCAGCCAGGATCGCACGCAATCTTTGTGTCAACTCCGTTTGGGCAGAAGGCGAGGTCAAGCCGTACGTGGTGGCCTCCTTGCATCCGAACGGCGCGTACTGCGTGAGTGTACAGCCTCGCAGGATCAACGGTGCTCGACACTATCCCGGGGCCTGTGTGCATTGCAACGTACCAAGCGGTGTGGATACCGTAGGCTTGTTGGGCGTTGGTTGTGATATTGTCCTGCATCTGCCTGCCGTACCCCAAAAGGTGTACGTGCAAGGCTTGCTTGGTGACCAAGCCGTTGAATTGCCTCCGGAAATGCAGGGAAGCGAGATCAGGATCACCAAGGAATATGCCGGCAGGGTGTTTGGCGCTGCCGACCTGACCGCCCCCGCATTGGTCCTGCGTATGGCGTGGGACGACTCTTTGCCTCAATAATCACAGCATAATAAAAAAGCCTTGCAAAGGCTCCTTCTCATATAGAAGGTTGGTTCTTCCTTGTAGGGACCGGCGTCCCCGACGGTCCGAGACATATTTTGCTATGCAGGAAACAAATAATTACCCCGACAGATTTTTAAGTCTGTCGGGGTTATGTTATGGTTCCCAATGATATATAATTTTTTCCGCGTCCATACTGATCTCAAAGCAGTAATATTTGTTTCTTTCTCGGATATCAAAAAATAGTATTATCTCTCCGAAACTATCAATTGCGTACTTATATGACCTAAATGAACAGCCATTGGTAAGCTTATAAAATTTATTGTCTTCTTCCAATAAGTCAACCCATTTATATTTGTTTTTTCTAAAGAATGTGGCATCACAGTATGAATCTATCACATATTCGATTGTTAATCTTTTGCTTTTGTAGTAAGGGAGTCCATCTTGTCCCATTACTCCTTCATCCAGATTGTCGTATGTGATAATCAAGGTCTTATTATTTATCGAAATATTTGTTGCTATTGAATCGTGCATGGAATTCATTTCTACGAATTTATCCTTTGAATAGATCTGTAAATCCATAAACTGCTCCTTTTCATTAATGCTTGTTTTTTATCGCCAGTTTCGCCTTTGTATTACAAAGGCACAGGGCAAAGCCCATGCCCCTATTCATTATATAACAAATCAGCAGAGAAAGCAAGAGTTATATTCCGACTTCGTCGGAGTGATATTATACGGCTATGCCGTGTAGTGATATTGTTCGGCTTCGCCTCGCAGTGATATTTTATTCGCCACTTAACTTGCGAAGCAAATAGCTCGCCTGCGGCGAGAGAAACACTCGGCGCAAGACGAATATCACTGCGTAAGCAAAAATTACGCCTTTGGCGAAATATGCTCGCACGCAGGCGAATAAAACTGCCCAACTTCCTTATGAGAAGTTGGGCAATGCAGGTCGCTTTTTTGTTAATTCTCTTCAATCGGCTTTCCCTTGATCAGCACCTGAGCGCGACCGCTCTTGCCGACCACCAAGAGTGCCTGGGTGTCGCCAACGCGAAATGCCTCACGGCGCGCAAGGCCGAAAAACAGGAATTTGCTTGAAAGGCCAAAGGCTTCGCCGTCAATGGTCACCGTGATCTTGCCCCAAAGCGGCTTGCAGGTATAGGCGACGGAATGGGTCAGTTCATCCTCCGTGACCGTCCAATTTTGCTTGATCATTCCCGTCTCCTCTTACTTTCCGTAATTTTCAAAGTATTCGTTGGCGCAAAAATCCTTCTTTTCGGTAAACTTGGCGCGAATATCCGCAAGGTTGCCCGAATAGATCAGATAGCTATACTCCAGCGGCACAAAGCTCTGCAGCTTGATCGACTTGATGGGAGCGACGTAATTACAAGCAGCATGGTGCGGCTCCTTTGTGCCGTTATACATGTGTCTGCCGCCCACCAGCAGCTCGACACCGGGCACGTAAAGGCCGATGCCCCAATCGTTGTCGTCGGTCCATGCGCACCACGTTTCGGTGTCTCCCTTAGGCAGCGGGAAACGGTGGCGAGGCCAGTCCTCGGGCCAGAAGATCAGATCGCGGCGCACCGACAGCTCATCGCCCGTCCAAGGCTTCTCGCCGTCATAGAACCAGAAATTGCCCAGATAGCTGATGGTATAGAACGCGGGCACCTCCTGACCTCTTTGCGGATGCACCCAACCGGAGAAGTCGATAAAGCGGTTATCCACGCGCACTGTGTCACCGTCAAACGCATAGGTGTTTTCCATATATGAGGGGGTATACCACGCCGCATGTCCCCAGTCGCGCGGACGGCACTTGACGTACACGCTGTTTTCGGTGATCTCCAGATCCACCAGCTTGCTCTTGGCATTGGTGCGGTCGCCACCCTGCACGGGGTTATAGCCCCATTTCTGCCCCATAAACTCACCGCATACAAAGGGCGGCTCGCCAATGCCGTAGTAGGATTGCTGGACAAGTCTGCCCGTGTCGAAATTGTTGAGCAGATTATCAAGTCCCTCGGGGGCATTTTTGTCGGCAAAATAGGAAAGTCCACCGCCCCAGGCCAGCTCAATGCCCACGCGGTAACGGTCATTTTCCATATAGTAGGTCTGACCTGCATATACGGGGATCAGCTCGGTCTGCATGGAGTGAATGCGGATATCCGATCCGCCCGTGATAAACTCCACGCGCACGTCCACGGGTGCCTTGGCCGCCTTGCCTGCAAGATAGCCGTCGATCAAGCCGCGGAAGGTCTTGCGCTCCCCTGCCTCAAGGAAAAACTCCTCCGAGGTCGTCACGCCGTCCTGCAGATAGCTGATGGTGCCGCGCACGGCGGCATCCGCACTGTAGGAGAGGGTATATCTGTTAAAGCTTGCAACAGTTTCAAATTTCATAATCGGGGCTCCTTTCCGGAATTTCTAATTTCATTATATCCCATTGCGGGATTTTTGTCAAGAATACCGCCAAAATCCTACAATTATTTATTGTTTTTATGAATAGGTTGTAAAATCCCCCCATATGCCTTTACAAAGAAAAATTTATGATATATAATGATAAAATAGTATAATGCGAAATTTTTCCATCTTTTTGGAGTTTTATTGAGGTAGATATGGCATCCTTTATTGAATTTGAAAACGTCAGCAAGATATACCGCTCGGGCGAGGTGGAGATTGCCGCCTTGGCAGGCGCCTCTTTCGCGATCGAGAGAGGCGAGCTTTGCGTCATCGTGGGCGAGAGCGGTGCGGGTAAGACTACCCTGCTCAATATCCTTGGCGGCATGGACACGCTCAGCAGCGGCCACGTGCGCTTTGACGGACACGACGTAGGTGCTCTGCCCGAGAAAAAGCTCTCGCAATACCGCCGCCGCGAGGTCGGCTTTGTATTCCAGTTCTACAACCTCATCGGAAATCTGACGGCACTTGAGAACGTGGAAATGGCGGCTCGCCTTGAAAAGGGTGCGCTCTCGCCGACACAGGTGCTTTGCGAGGTGGGTCTTGGAAACCGCCTGCACAACTTCCCCGCCCAGCTCTCGGGCGGCGAACAGCAGCGCGTTGCCATTGCACGCGCGCTGGTCAAAAATCCTCGACTTCTGCTGTGCGACGAGCCCACGGGCGCGCTTGACTACGAAACCGGCAAGACCATTCTCTCGCTTTTGCAAAAGGCCTGCCGCGAGCGCGGCACGACGGCCGTGATCATCACACACAACCACGCGCTCTGTCCCATGGCAGACAGAGTCATCCACATCAAGAACGGCACGGTGGTCGAGTGCAAACTCAATCCCGATCCCGTACCGATCGAGCAGATCGAGTGGTAAGGTGGAGCGTTTATGAAACCTATGAATCATCCGTTTTTCAAAGCGGCCCGGCGTGAGATCAAAAAACGCCCCGGCAGATATCTGGCAATCCTTGCCATTGTCGCGCTGGGCGTTGGCTTCTACTCGGGACTTTTCGTCATCGAGGACGCCATGCTGGGCACCGCAAGCAGCTATTTCACCGAATATAATCTGTACGATTTTTCGGTCTCCTCCTCGCTCGGTCTTTACGATGAGGACGTCAAGGCACTCCGCAGCTTGGACGGCATTTCCCGCGCACAAGGCGTCATGACTGCCGATGCCATTTGCGAGGGCGTGCTGGAAGCCGAGCAGATCCTGCACTTTGTCAGCATCGGCAAGTCGATCTGCATCCCCGAGGTGATAGCGGGCAATATGCCGCGCAAGCCCGATGAGTGCTTAGCCGACAGCGGCAGATATACCGAGGACGACATCGGCAAAAAGCTCCGCTTAAAGGATCCCGACCCCGACGTTTTTGCCTACACCGAATACACCATCGTGGGCATTGGCAACTCGGTAGAGTACATCAACTATCAAAGAGGCTCGACAACGCTGGGAAGCGGACAGATCTCCTCGTTCTGCTACATCCCCCGCGACGGCTTTGCCACCGATTACTATACCGCTATTTATCTGGACGTTGATACCGATGCGCCCGTCTACTCTGAGGAATACGACGAGGTCATCGCCGCCATCAAGCCCACCGTGCAGGAGGCGCTTGCCGAGCGCGCAAGACTGCGCGGCCAGGAGCTGATCGAGGAGGCACACGACAAGATCGCCAAGGGCGTTGCCGCCTACGAGCAGGGCAAGCTGGAGCTTGCGCAGGCGCGCGCCGACGCCGAGCAGAAATTTGCCGACGCCGAGGCCGAGATCGCCCAAGGCAGGCTGGATCTCGCCGCGGGCAAGGAGGAGCTTGCCGAGCTTGAGAAAAAAATGGAGCTTGCGCTGATCAAGGCGACAGACGAATTCAACGCCGCCATGGCCGAGGCCGATGCGCTGCTGGCACGCGCCGACGCCATTGCCGCCACAGTGGACTACGACCGCTACTTAGAGGTCACCGCGGCCATCGAGAAGCTCAGCGCCGCCGAGGCCGAGCTTGAAAAAAGAATTGAAAAAGACCCCAAAAACAAGGAATATCCCGCTCTGCTGGCGCGTGTGAGAGAAAAACGCGAGTCGCTGGAGCACGATTATGAGGACCTGCTGGCCGTGATGAGCGTTTATCACGATCTGCGCATGCAGGCGCAGGACATCCGCGATCAGGCCCAGGATACCTTTGATAAGCTGGATCTGGCCGCTAAGGGCTTGATCGCCATGAACAAGCTGGAGCTGACCGAGGCACAAACACAGCTGACGCTGGCCGAGAAAAAGCTCAACGTTGAAAGAAACAATGCCAAGCGCGAATTCACCAAGGCCGAGCAGGAGCTGGCCGAGGCGCTGGAGGCACTCAATCTGCCCGACGATCTTGACGCGCTGACGGCTCCCCACACCTACGTTCTGACCCGCGACAACAACGTTGGCTACGTCAGCATGCAGACCGATTCCGGCATTGTCGCCGGCATCACGGTGGTCTTCCCCGTCTTTTTCGTGCTGGTAGCCATGCTGGTCTGCTCCACCGTCATGACCCGTATGGTGGAGGACGAGCGTACCTCTCTTGGCACGCTCAAGGCGCTGGGATACACCAAGCGCGACCTTGCGGCAAAATACCTGATCTATTCAGGCTCTGCCGCGCTCATCGGCTCCGTTTCCGGCTTCTTTATCGGTACGTTTGCACTTCCGCGCGTGCTGTGGTTTGCATACATGCTGATGTATGATTTCACCGATTCCCTTTTGTATATCTTCAATCCCGTATTGCTGATCGCCTGCGTGGGCGTTGCGCTGGCTGCCTGCATGGGCACGGCCGCCTTTTGCGTGTTCCGCGCCGCGCGTCAGGTGCCCGCACAGCTCATGCGTCCGCGCGTGAGTGCCTCGGGTAAGCGACTGCTCATCGAGCGTATTCCCTTTATCTGGAAGCCGCTCTCCTTCCTTTCCAAGGTGGCGATCCGCAATATCTGGCGATATAAAAAACGCCTGCTTGTCATGATTCTTGGCATTGGCGGCAGCACCGCCTTGCTGGTAACCGGCTTTGGCCTTGGCGATTCGATCAAGAATATTGCCGACTACCAATATGACAGCATTACCCTTTACGACTACGAGGTCACCTTCCGCGACGCGCAGGACCAAACCTCGCTGCAGGAATTTTCCGAGCGCAACCAAGACAAGATCGGGGCTATGATGACCATGCACCAATCCGATCAGCGCATAGAGAGCGAGCACGGCGCGCGCAACGTCACGCTCAACGTCTCGGATGGCGCACTTGACGGCTACGTCTCACTCTCTTGGGGCGGCGAGCCGGTCGCCTTCCCCGGTGCAGGGCAGGCTGTCATCAACACACGCCTTGCCGAGCTTCTCAAGGTTGGCGTGGGCGACGCGCTGACGCTGGACAGCACGGACGGCGAGATCCCGGTTACACTCAGCGGCATTGTGGACAACTACATCGGCAACGTGGTCTATATCAGCACCGAGACCTATCTTGCCGCCACCGGTAAGACCCCCGAGATCAAAACAGCTCTGCTGTACGCCGCCGAAGGGGCTGACACCGAGACGCTTGACGCCGAGCTTCGCGGTGACGAAGCGGTCATTTATCTGGAATCAAGTGCTATGACCAAGGACAGCATCGGCCGCATGATGCAGAGTATGAATTACGTGATCATCACAGTCATCGTCTGCGCAGGCGCGCTGGCTTACATCGTGCTGTTCAATCTGACCAACATCAACATCACCGAGCGCACACGCGAGATCGCAACCTTGCGCGTGCTCGGACTTTACCGCGGCGAGACGCGCCGCTACGTTATGACCGAAAACTACGTGCTCTCGGTCATCGGCGCATTGGTGGGCATGCCGGCAGGTATATTGCTCCATCGATACGTCATGGCACAGATCGTGCAGGAGGCCATCACCTTCCGAACCGTGATCGACTGGCCCAGCTACCTTTACAGCTTCGGTCTGACCGTGCTGTTCGCCGTGCTGGTCGGCCTTGCGCTACGCAGGCGCATCGACCGCATTCCCATGGCCGAATCCCTCAAATCCGTAGAATAAACAAAAGGAGATACATTATGACCAACGTAAGAGCCGACATCCCCGCAAAATACAAGTGGGACATGACCAACATTTATCCGACCGAGCAGGATTTCCACGCCGATTACGCCAAGGTTTCGGACATGATCGCCGCATTCCCGAAGCACGCCGACACCATGAGTGCAAGTGCGCAGGGACTGCTTGACATGTTCACCGATTACGTAGCGCTGATCAGAATTCTGGAAAAGCTGTACATGTATGCACATCTTTCCTCGGACGCCGACACCACCGACAACCACTATCTGGCTATGATGGGCAGCATGCACGACCTGTTCAACAAGCTGGGTGTGGCCGCCTTCTTCGTCACTCCCTCGCTGATCCGTCTTGACCCCGAGACCGTGGCTAAGTGGATGGAGGAATGCCCTGCCCTGCAGGCCTTCTCCCGCGATATCGAGCTGGCACAGCGCCAGAAGCCCCACACACTCTCCGACGAATGTGAAAAGCTCATGGCAGACATGGCAAGCGGTATGGGCGCGGCCTCGGGCGTGCGCGGTATCTTCGCCAACGCCGACCTGCGCTTTGGCAAGATCAAGGATGAGAACGGAAAGAAGGTCGAGCTCAACGACGCAACCTACGTCACCAAGCTGATGTCGGGCGACCGCCGTGTACGCCGTGCCGCATTCCGCAAGCTGTACAGCACCTATACCCAGTTTGGCAACACCTTCGCGTCTCTCTACAACGCATACGTCAAGGAAAGAACCACCATGGCCCGCGTCAGAGGCTACGAGGACAGCCTGACCGCATCGGTATTCCGCGACGAGGTCACCCCCGAGATCTACAATAACCTGATCGATACCGTAAACGACAACCTGGGCGTACTGTTTGACTACTATGCCATCAAGAAAAAGTCGCTGGGCGTTTCCCATCTGCACCTTTACGATATCTACACCCCTCTGATCGCCGAGTGCGACAAGGAATACTCCTTTGAGGAGGCTACCGAGGAGGTGCTGGAGACTGTCAAGATCTTCGGTGCCGAGTACCACGACACATTGGAAAAAGGTGTCAAGGAGCAGAATTGGGTTGACGTATATCCCTCCCGCGGCAAGCGCGGCGGCGCTTACAGCTCGGGCTGCTACGACACCCAGCCCTACATGTTGCTCAACTACGTGGGCACGCTGGATAACGTTTCCACCTTTGCGCACGAGGCCGGTCACTCCATGCACTCCTACTTCTCCCGCAAGTACAACGAGCCCCAGAATGCAGACTACACCATTTTCGTTGCCGAGGTAGCATCCACGGTCAACGAGCTGCTGTTCTGCCACCGCAAGCTGCGCGAGAGCGACAGCCGCGAGGAAAAGCTGGCAATTCTCAATCAGATCATGGAGACCTACAAGGGCACGCTTTACAGACAGACCATGTTTGCAGAGTTTGAAAAGATCGCTCACGCCATGGTTGAGTCGGGTGCTACGCTGACCAAGGACGTGCTGTGCAAGACCTATTACGACATCGTTTGCAAGTACTTTGGCCCCGACGTTGTCTGCGACAAGGAAATTGCCAACGAGTGGATGAGAATTCCCCACTTCTACACCAACTTCTACGTTTACAAGTATGCAACCTGCATTTCCGCGGCTTCCAGCATCGTACACCGCATCGAGACCGAGGGCGAGGAATACATCGGCAAGTACATCGACTTCCTCAAGTGCGGCGGCTCCAAGTCTCCTCTGGACAGCCTCTTGGTTGCCGGCATTGACATGAGAGACCCGCAGGTCGTCAAGAATGCGATCAACGACTTCGCTGCCACCATTGCGCAGTGGAATGAGCTTTGCGAGTAAGATATGGGACTTTTCAAGAAGATTTTCAAGCCCAAGAACCCCGATTCCAAGCAGTTTCGCCGTGAAATGGCACAAAAGATGTGCGGACACCACATCCGTTACGTGACCGAAAAGCGAAACGGTGTGGACGAGGTGATCGGCCGCAATGGCGGTCTGAACATCCGTGACGACGAGCTGTTGGTTTTTGCCAGCGCGGACGTCATCTTCCGTTGCAAGATCGACGACATGCAGGCCTGGGAGCTGCTCTCCAAGGACGGCGTGGTCATCACCGCCCCCGACCTTGAGCATGGCGGCGTTGAGAGAACCATCATCGTGTTTTACGTGTATTACCGTTGAATAGAAAGACACCCCCGACCGCGGTCGGGGGTGTTTCTTTGCTATTAAAGTGTAATCTTTTTCTCTTCAAGTGGCATATTCTTGCGGAAGTGCGGCATTTGCATGGTGCGGCTGTGGTTGGTCACCGACAGCTCGGATAAGAGTCCCACCGCCGTCCACTCGCAGGCCTTGTAAACGTCGATCTCGGGCTGAGTATTGGTACGGATGGCGTTGATAAAGTCCTCGACAATGAAGAAATCTCCGCCGCCGTGGCCGGCCGCGTTCTGCTCTGCGGTCGCCTTTTTATATCTCTCGGGCAGATACTCGTTATAGTTGGTCAACAGCTCCCATTGCATGTTGCCCAGCGGATTATTCTCACCCAGGAAGGACACCTTATCCTGATCGCCAAAGCCGTGCGAGGCCGCCTGGAAAATGCCCTTTGTGCCCTGCAGCTGATAGTAGGTCATGTTGTGCGGACGCGGCGAGGTGCAGTCCACGCGGATGTTAAGCAGCTTGCCGTTCTCAGTACGGCACATGGTGGTGGTACCGCTGTCCTGCCGCAGACCCAGCTCGTTATACACGCCGGGCGAATAGGTAGTGATCTCGGTAATACGGTCACCCGGGAACCAGTTCATCACGGGTCCGACGCTGTGCGTAGGATAGAAATTCCCTCTCTTTCCGCACTGCCAGAACGATCTCCAGGTGCTCTTGCCGTCGGGGTACTTGAAGAGCCCATCGATATTGTGCAGGTACATGCCCTCGGCGTAATAGGTGTCGCCGAACATGCCGCGCTTGACCATCTCCTTGACCAGCTGAACCTGCGGTGTGTAAATATAGTTCTCGGCCATCATGTAGATCATGCCGCTCTTTTCCACGGTTTCGATCAGCCACCAAAGCTCGTCCATGGTCACGCCTGCGGTCACCTCGCTCATGACGTGCTTGCCCGCCTCCAAGGCCGCGATTGCCTGCGGCACGTGGCATTGCATAGGGGTTGCGATCACGACGGCATCAATATCCGAGGCCAGCATGTCCTCAAACACGCGGTACTTATGCTCCACGCCAAGCTCCTTGGCCTGCGCGTCCAGCGTCGCCTCGTCCAGATTACAAAGCGCGGTGATCTCCACGTCGGGGAGTGCGCGCAAACCCATTACGGTTGAAAGACCTCTCGAGCCCGCAATACCTACCTTAATCTTTTTCATCGTCATTTCCTTCCTTTAGAACAGTTCGATCAGATCCTTACGGCTCTTGGTAAAATCGTGTGCCGTGCCGTCGGGGAGAATACCGATCATATCCTCAATGCGGCAGCCGTACTTGCCCTCAATATAAATGCCGGGCTCGGCGGTGACAACGTGACCGGGACACAGCACGTCGTTCTCGCCTGCGGCAAAGGAAAGTCTGGGACTCTCGTGGATATACAGACCTACGCCGTGGCCAAGGCTGTGGCCAAAGCAGCCCTCGTATCCCGCGCCGTCGATGATGTCGCGCGCGATCTTATCGGCCTTTCTGCAGGAAAGTCCTGCCTGCAATGCTTCAATGGCGGCAGTCTGCGCCTGCAGAACAGTGTTATATACCTTCTTGATCTCGGCATCTGCCTTACCGATGACAACGGTACGGGTCATGTCTGAGCAATAGCCATCCACGCGTGCGCCGTAGTCCATGGTCAGAAAGCCCTTTTCCAGCTTGACGGGACGGGGCTCGCCGTGGGGGCGTGCGGACATGGTGCCGGACACGGCGATGGTATCAAACGCGATACCCTCCGAGCCCATCTTACGCATAAAGAATTCCAGCTCCAGAGCGACCTCGATCTCGGTCATATCGGGATGCAGAACCTTGAGAATGTGCTCAAACGCGGCGTCGGTGATGGCCTGCGCGCGCGCCATGCTGGCAAATTCCTCCTCGTCCTTGTAAAGACGAAGCGTATCGATCAGCGCAGAGCCGCCGGGGACAAGATCGGTTTCCTTGAATTTGACCTTGAATCTCTCATAGTCCGAAAGAGACAGCGTTGCCTCCTCCACAGCCGCCACCCTTGCGCCCGATGCGCCAAGCAGGCTTGCAAGCTCATCCAGCATGCCGCCCTTGGGCATGATGATCTCAAAAATGCTCGCGTCCACGGTAGCCTTTGCGGCCTCGATATAGCGGAAGTCAGTCAGCAGATAGCAGGTCTTGCCGGTGATCAGCACGTAGCCGTCGGTATAGGCAAAGCCTGTCAGGTATCTCTGGTTGATCTCACTGGTTACAACAAGCGCGTCAAAGCCCTTTTCGGACATGGCGGCCTGCAGCTTTTTGATTCTGTCAGCTCTCATGATTTTATCCTCTCAGTTCGTTATAATAGTTCTTCATGGCAAGCGCATCGGCGGTCATGGTGCCGTCCGATTCGCAGATGATGCGCGGACACAGCCCTTCACGCACGATGGCCTCGATCAGCGGCTCAAACCGCGGACCGAAGACGGTATCCTCAAAGGTGACGTGGCGTTTTTCGCCCGCACCCGTGAATTCGATCTTGGAAAAATGGCAATGCAGATACTTGGCAACGTCGTCACCAAGCTGTGTGCCGATGCGGTCAAACACCTCGCGATAGGCGTCCGCATCCGGGAATGCGCCGCCGCAAACGCGCGCATTCAGGTGGCCGAAATCCACCACCGGCACAAATTTTGGGTCAACCTTGCATTGCTCGATCACCTCGTCCAAGGTCCCCAGCTGATTGACCTTGCCCATGGTCTCAATGCCAAGACGGATCTTGGTATCTCCCACAGCCTCTGCCACCTTGGCAAGCGTATCCTTGGACAGCGCCATGGCATGCTCACGGCTGATCTTGCCTGCACTGCCGCTGTGGATAACAATGGTGTCAGCCCCGAGCAGCTCAGCCGCCCGGAGCGACTTGGTGATATAATCAATACTTTTGAGGCGCGTGGCCTCCTCTGTGCCTGACAGTGAAATGAAATAGGGTGCGTGGAGCGACATGCGGATGCCGTGCTCGCGCGCCTTGTCACCGATTGCACGAAGCGCGCCCTCGCCGGCATTGACGCCGCGACCGGCCTCATATTCATAGGCGTCCAGCCCTTTACCCGCAAGCCAGCCGGGGGCTTGCACGGTCGCTTTATTGCCCTCGGCGTAAAACCATTCGCAGTTTCCGCCCGGGCCAAAGGTTGCAATGCTCATTTTCTTTCCTTTCCCAGCCAAAATGCCGTGTTTGCGGCCTCATCCGGGTGAGTTTTGGCATATTTTTTGATGATCGGCTTCTCCAGCGCGCGCTTGATGCGCCAGAAAGCCGTGGTTTTATCCTTGATCGGCGGCACCAAAAACGCCTTCGCACCGATGTGCTTGCCCGCAAACACGTCGGTCAGCAGCTGGTCGCCCAGCATGGCGGTGGTGGCGGGAGTGGCACCGTACATTTCGATCACGCCGCGCAGCGTCTTACCAAACGGCTTGCCGCTCTTGGCGTATGCGGGAATGCCGATCTGACGGTTGAACAGCTCCACACGCTCCTTATTATTATTGGAAACAAACGCCATGTGGATCCCCGCCGCGCGCATTTTGGAAAGCCACAGCACAATAGATGCATCGGGCTCGGGCTGCTCGTAAGGGGCGAGGGTATTGTCAATATCCATGATCAGCACGGCCACACCGCATGATTTTAAGTATTCGGGGGTCAGCTCACGGTAGGTGGCAAACGTTTTGTCCGGCGTCAGGTATTTCACATGATCCCTCCCTTGCCCTGATAATTGACTATATTATATCATTTTTTTATGCCAATATCAAGACTTTTCACAAATTCCGAGCCTTTTGAGAACGGCTTTTTTTGCGATTTGCTTTTTTCGCATTTTTTGTGATTTTTTTTGAAAAAGGGCTTGACAAATCATACTCAGCATGGTATTATATTAGAGCGGTTTTGAGAAACGTGCTTATGCGAGTGTAGTTCAATGGTAGAATTCCAGCCTTCCAAGCTGGCCGCGTGGGTTCGATTCCCATCACTCGCTCCATTTCCGGAAATCCGGAATATGTGCCTTTAGCTCAGTCGGATAGAGCAACTGCCTTCTAAGCAGTAGGTCGGGGGTTCGAATCCCTCAAGGCACGCCATATTTTAATATGGTGGGTATAGCTCAGTTGGCTAGAGCGCCAGGTTGTGGCCCTGGAGGTCATGGGTTCAAGCCCCACTACTCACCCCAAAAAACACTATCGCAACAGCGATGGTGTTTTTTTATCCCATCCGCAGGATTGGTATAGCCGAAGGTGTATCTCATCGCCGCAGGCGCATGATTTCATTGACATCTCCCCCGTTTCGTGTTATAATGGATGCAAACAACTGATTTGTGGGAGGTATTATCATGTTACTGATCAAAAACGGATACGTAAAAACCATGGCAGGTGCAGATATCGAAAACGGCTGTGTGCTGATCGACGATCACGGCAAGATCGCGGCTGTCGGCACAGATATTTGTGCGGACGGCGCGGACGTCATCGACGCCGGCGGCAGACTGGTCACCCCCGGCTGTGTGGAGGCGCATTGCCATATCGGCGTACATAATTCCGCCATGCGCTGGGAGGGCGCGGACTACAACGAAATGTCCGATCCCATCACCCCGCACATGAGAGCCATCGACGGCATCAACCCCATAGACGAGACCTTCCCTCTCGCGCTCCGTCACGGCGTGACCTCGGCCTGCACCGGCCCCGGTAGTGCCAACGTGGTTGGCGGCACGTTTGTGGCCATCAAGCTGGCGGGCAAGCGCGTGGACGACATGATCATCAAGCAGCCCGTTGCCATGAAGATCGCCTTTGGTGAAAACCCCAAGGGCTGTTACGGCCAGCGCGGCGGCAAATCCCCCATTACCCGTATGGCAACCGCGGCACTTTTGCGCGAGCTGCTGTTCAAGGCACGCAATTACGTGCAGGCCAAGGAGGACGGCAAAGAACCCGCATTTGACATGAAGCTGGAGGCCATGATCCCCGTGATCAAAAAGGAGATCCCGCTCAAGGCGCATGCGCACCGCGCGGACGACATCTTCACCGCCATCCGCATTGCCAAGGAATTTGATCTGCCCCTGACGCTGGATCACTGCACCGACGGCGAGCTGATCAAGGACGAGCTGGCGGCCGAGGGCTATCCCGCATTTATCGGCCCCTCCTTTGGCAACAAAACCAAGATCGAGTTGGCACACAAGGACTTCACCACCCCCGGCGTTCTGCATGCCGCAGGTGTTCCCATCAGCATTATCACCGATGCGCCCGTCATTCCCCTGCAGCATCTGCCCATGTGCGCAGGCTTTGCGGTCAGCGCAGGTCTGCCCATTGACGAGGGCTGGAAAGCCATTACCGTCAACCCCGCCACCCAGACCGGCATTGGCGACAGAGTCGGCAGCCTGGAGGTCGGCAAGGACGGCGACGTGGTCATCTGGCAGGACGACCCCTTGCGCGTCATCGGCACTGAGGCCTATATGACCGTGGTAGACGGCAAAGTGGTTTATAGCGCGGAATAAATGATGAAAGAGCGGCACGCAGGTGCCGCTCTTTGATATCCATTGGAGATGTCGAAGTCTTTCGACGCGCTGCGTCGAAAGGTCGAGCTGTGAGTTTGGGCATAAACATGGGTTAAGTTGTCGCACAGCTCGAAGAGTTCGGTTCTTGACCGATGGGTCACCAATAGAAGAAGCACCGAGGAGACTGCCTCGGTGCTTCTTCTATTGGTGAGCCAACTTCAAACTAAATCGAATTTGATTTATACGCTTTCTACTGCATTGCTATCACTTTCTATTACCCTGCTCAATAGCAACACAACAAATAATATCAAGAAATTACAGCTGAAAAATTGACTTGCTTGTTTTGCTCTTTTCAAACACATGAGCTAAGAAGTGCGGTAAGCACTGGGGGTATGTCCCGTCTGCGCCATAAACGCCTTGTAAAAGGAGCTACAGCTCTCAAAGCCGACCTCCGCGCTGATGTCTGACACCGAAAGCTCGGTCTCTTTGAGGAGACGGCAAGCCTCGTTGATCTTCAGCCTGCGCTGAATGGAGACGAAATTTGTTTGTGTCTGGGCTTTAATCAATCGGCTGATGTAGGACGGAGAATAATTAAATGCCTTGGCCACGCTCTGCAGGGTTGCCTCCTTATAGTGTTGCTTGAGGTAATTGAGTATGGATGGAACCGCTGAATGCGGATAAAGGGGAAGGTTGTCCGAAGAGCCGTTCTGAGCCGCCGATCTTTCGGATAAAAGA
>JAZULL010000064.1:0-18380 GCA_045603085.1 Eubacteriales bacterium
ATCCTAAGATCGCCGTCGCCTTGCATTCTGCGGTGCGCCCGGTGATCGGAAATTTCTCTGTGGCAAACAGTGCGCAGATGATTGTGTTTCTCCTCGAATGTGGCGCAAGAACACCGCAATTTCTGTCGAATTGCGGTGTTCGATGAAATTCGCCTTCAGCGAGTGAAATGCGACTGTGTCGCGTGAAATGTTTGCCCGGGACAAACGTGAAAGGCTCGCGGTGCGAGCGTGAAAAAATACCCCGACGCCGCGGCGTCGGGGTGTTTTTATGAAAAGGGAATTATTCTTCCGCTCTCTTGATATCTGCGCCGAGAGCTGCCAACTTGCCAACGATGTTGTCGTAGCCGCGCTCGATCAGCGAGATCTTGGAGATTTGCGAGGTGCCCTGTGCGCGGAGTGCCAGAATGATCATAGCCGCGCCTGCACGCAGGTCGGTGGAAACCACGGGTGCACCGGACAGTCTCTGCGTTCCCGTAAAGGTGGCGGTTTTGTCTGCGACGGAGATATTGGTTCCCATTTTTTGGAATTCGTTGATGTATCTGAAGCGGTTATCCCACACCAGCTCGCTCATGCGGGAGGTGCCCTCGGCAACGCACATCAGCGCGCTGATCTGAGGATGCATGTCGGTAGGGAAGCCGGGATAAGGCTGGGTTACGACCTCGGTAGCCAGCAGCTTGCCGTCGCCCGAAACCGTGATGGTATCACCCTCGGATTCTACCTTGACGCCCATTCTCGAGAGAACCGAGCAGACCGATTCCATGTGCTTGGGAATGACGTTATGCACGCGCACGCAACCGCCGGCGATTGCCGCAGCGGCCATGTAAGTGCCGGCCTCGATCATATCCGGAATGATGGTGTGATGGCAGCCCTTGAGAGACTTGACACCGTAGATCTTGATGCTGGGAGTACCCGCACCGACGATGTTGGCACCGCAGGCGTTGAGGAAGTTTGCCATGTCAACGATATGAGGCTCCTGAGCCGCGCCCTCGATGGTGGTTACACCCTCGGCAAACACGGATGCCAGAATGCAGTTGACCGTTGCGCCGACGGAGGGAAGACGGAAGAAGATGGAGCTGCCGTGCAGACCCATGGGAGAGACGGCGTTGATGTAGCCCTGCTCAATGGTGATCTTTGCGCCCAACGCTTCAAAGGCCATCAGGTGCAGGTCGAGCGGACGGACACCGAAATCACAGCCGCCGGGGTAGGCTACGTGTGCCTGACCGAATCTGCCGATCTCGGCACCGATGATGTATGCCGAGCCTCTGATCTTGGAGACCAGCTCAAAGGGAGAGCAGCCGGGCTTGACGGCGGAGGTGTCGATCGATACGCGACCCTTTCCAAGACGCTCCACCTTTGCGCCCATCTGTGCAATGATCTCCAGCAGCATATCAATGTCACTGACTGCAGGCACGTTGTCGATGACACAGATGTCCCCACAAAGCAGAGTTGCCGCAATGATGGGAAGAGCGGCATTCTTCATGCCGTCAATATACACGTCGCCGTTTAAGGGGAGGCCGCCGTTGATGATGATCTTTTCCATAGTAATCTCCGTGTCAATGGGTGAATTTGGTGGATGGGTGTACGAAGGAGACGGCGCGAAAAGCGTCGTAAAATGTCAGGTTGGGGCGCGTGCTTATATTATAACAAATATATAATATAAAGTAAATATGTTTCGAGAACAATTCATAAATTATTTACAAATCGATTCCAATCAAACAGTCAAATTGCGAATAGTCGTGTCGTAGTAAGCCATGAGAACATCAGTTCTAAAATCACCTTGAAAATATCGTAATAAGAGAATAAAACAATGATAGACGATATAATATGAATAAAAAACAGACGAATGGTAAACGACTTATACATAATTATTGTCGTAGTACGACAAAATACAACCCACCACGACATATTACAGGGACAAAGGATGGTCAGAATCAGCGCAGAATCCGCACAAAAAAAGCCCCTTTCACGGGGGCTTTCGGGACTGTGTGCGGCCGAAAAAAAGCCCTCACAGCCACTATATGCGGCGGTGAGAGCGTTTGTGATTATTCTGTTTGGATCAAGCCAAGCGTCTTGTAATATGCCACGGTCAGGTCGACCACCATGCCGTAGCTGGCGGTGCCTTCGGTGCCCTGAAACTTGAGGAAGGTATCGTTTACGGCACCCGAAACAGAGCCTGCGGCGCTGTTCTGATACTTGGCAAAGAAGCTGTTGTAGGCCACCATTTCACGTCTGACCTGCGGATCAAGCGCGCTTCTGGCCTCCTTGTAAAGATCCGGATTTGCACGGTACAGGGCGTTTGCCACGTACTCATACATGTTCATATATGCGCTGTATCGGATATAGGGATCGTCGGATTCAATGCAGACAAGGAAGGCCACCATGTTTGCCTCGTCCTCCTTGGCAATGCCGCGCTGGTGTGCCAGCTCATGGGCGGCGGTGTAGGGGATGGTGTAGTCGGGGAAGGCAACGTCAATGTTGGCCTCGCCCGTGAAGTAGGAATAAACACCGGTGATGTGGGTGTAGTTCATCAGCTCGCTGAGCATGACCGGCTTGAGTCTTGTTCGGTAGTGATCAATAAAGCTGTGCTCAGCGCAAAAGCCGTCGTAAGCGTCCAGCAGCTTATCGTTCATCTCGGAGAGCGAGTAGGGCATGACCGAGAAATTATCCTCTCCGTAGGACATGCTTTTCCGCTCCTCGTTGATCTTCTCGGCCAGAATCAGCGCGGTCTGATATAGCTCCTCGGCGCTGACCTCCTTCTGATCCAGCTCCAGCTTTTGGTCAAGTGAGGTTCCGTGATAGCCTGTGGCAAACGTGAACACGAACATGGAAAGGGCGAGGCTGAGCACGGCCAGCAGAATGCCGACAAAGCTCCACGTGCTCCTCCAGGTGTCACAGCGAAACGCCGCCGCATACCACACGGTCAGACCAAAGATGACGGGGAGCAAAAGCAGAAAGGCTTCGCCGAATGAGAACGGAAAGGGATTGGTCACGGCGGCTAAGACCCTGCGGAAGATCTCGCTGATATTCTGATTGAAGAAATCGGCAAATGCGGGAGAGAGACGGGCGACGACGTAAATGATCAGCGCAAGTACTCCGACGCCAAAGCACACGTAGCACCATACGGGCAGGCGCTCATGCTTTGGCTTAACGGGGCGCCATTCGCCCTTCTGCTCGGGTGGCAGAGCCGCCCACTCCCGTGCTGTGATCAGGGAGGGGAGCTGTTGAATATCTTGATTTTGTTTCATGAATACCTCGGAAAATATTGCTTGATAAGTACGAGCATATCCTCGGCCATAGGGGCCTGCAGACAGATGCGGCGGTCTGCAAAGGGCAGGGGAAGCTCAAGGGATTGTGCATGCAGGGCATGGCGGCCGATACGAGGATCGGGCGTGCCGTAAAGGTCGTCGCCAAGCAGCGGATGACCGACGTAGGCAAAGTGCACGCGGATCTGATGGGTGCGGCCGGTGCGCGGACGGACACGGACAAGGGACAGCCCGTCCCGTGCATCCAGCACCTCGTAGTCGGTCACCGAGACCTCGTCGGGGGCTGTGGAGTCGGGGCAGGTGGTGCGCATGATCACACTTTCTGCCTGTCGGCGGATGCCGCAATCAATGGTTTGCACACCCATGCCGAGCGGCAGCTCGCCAACCGCAATCGCAATATATGTCTTGTTTACCTCGCCTGCGCGAATGGCGGCGGTCAGCATGCCGGAGGCCAATTTGTCCTTGGCGGCCAGCACGATGCCCGAGGTGTTGCGGTCAAGTCTGCCCATGGGACGGAACACAAACGGCTCGCCTGCCTGCGCATACCGAAAGGCCAGCGCGTTGGCCAAGGTGTCGTCGTGATGGTTGTGCGAGGGGTGGGTGGGCATGTAGGGCGGCTTGTTCATGGCGATCACGTGCGCGTCCTCATAAATAATATCCAAGGGGATATCGGACGGAGGGACGTTGTGCGAGGCGTTCTCGGCGCGGTCGGCAAGGGCTAAGCCAAGCACGTCACCCTCGTGCAGCACGTGCCGCACGGTCACGCGCGTGCCGTTGACCGTAATGCCGCTATCGTCCTGCTTGAGCACGGTCAGCATGCGGGAGGAGATATGAAGCGTGAGTTTGATATAGGAGCGCACGGTTTTGCCGTCGTGCGCTGCGTCGATGATGAAATCCATAAGTCCTCCTTTGCCGTTTTAGGGTGACAAGAGTAATCCGAACCGGCCTCGAAACCTGAATTTTGGGCGCTTTTCGGCTTGTCACCCTAAATATTGTACCATGAATTTGTGAAAATTACAATGCGTATGTGTGAATAAAACATACAAGCCGCGCTTGTTGCATAGAATGTATCGGAATTCTTGATACAGGAGAGTGTAATATGAAACATGTAATCAAAACGATAGCCGTAAGCACGCTGATCGTGTGCTGTCTTGCGGCACTTGTATGCCTTGGTGTTTCGGCCGAGCAAAAGGACCCTGCGACGCTCAGCCCCGCCTTGTACGTGCTGGCCGCCAAAACCGATATGCGCGTGGCGGCGCTGATCGGCAACGACTATGAGTTCAGCGTAGCCGATTTTGCTCGCGCGGTCAATCTCGCAAAGCCCGAGTATATTACCATCAAGTCCTTGCCCGACCCCGAAAAGGGCGCTTTGTACGTGGGCTCGGACGGTGTGGTGACGGGGCAGACGCTGCGCGCCGCGGATATTTCTCTGATGGTCTTTGAGCCGGTGGGAAGCTCGGCAGGGCAGAGCTCCTTTACCTTTACGGTCAACGGCAGCCCTTACGAGATGACCTGCGTTGTGTGCATGCTGCCCTCCGTCAATGCATCTCCCACCACTGCCACCGTGCCCGCAGGTGCGCTGAGTCTTGCCGTTTATGCCAATACCACAGCCCACGGTGTGCTGGGCGGCTACGATCCTGAGGGCGACGCGCTGACCTTTGAGGTGGTCAGCTATCCGCAAAAGGGGATTTTACATGTAACAGACCGCGCAACCGGAGCTTATACCTATACGCCCGGAAGTGATTTTGTCGGGCAAGACAGCTTTACTTACGTGATCCGCGATTGCTACGGCAACTACAGCGCGTCTGCCAAGGTCAGCATTGGCGTGCAGGCCTGCACACTCAGCCAAAAATATGACGACCTGGACGGCAGAGCCTGCCTGACCGCCGCCCTGCAGATGACCGAGCAGGGGCTGATGAGCGGCACCAAAAAGGGCAGCCTTTACTGCTTTGAGCCGGACCGTGAAATCAGCCGCGTGGACTTTCTTGTCACCGCAATGAACGCCGTGGGCATGACCTGCGCGCCCGTATCCGATACCGGCTTTGCGGACGATGCCGAGATTCCGGGCGCCATGAAGGGTTACGTCAAGACCGCTTATGAAAAGGGCTACGTCAGTGCCGAGACGGTCAAGGGCGAGCTGTATTTTCACCCTAACCAAACCATCACGCGTGCCGAGGCGGCGGTTATCCTTTCCAATCTGATCGGGTATGCAAATCAGAAAATTCCCGCAGGCTTTACCGATACCGTGCCGACCTTTGCCCAGGACGCCATGGTTTCGCTGTATTCGTTAGGAGTCCTGCAGACCCCTACGGGTGCAGCCAATGCGACGGGCAATATGACCCGCGGCGACGTGGCCGAATGGCTGGCGAGAACCGTGCGGTTGATCAAGGGGAACTGAAAAAATGAAATCCGCCAACGGCTCATGCCGTTGGCGGATATTTTTAGAATTGTTGCTCGTTTTCATTGACGTCTGCCAGCAGAGCGGGCAGCTCAAAGACCGAGCGAATGGCATGAATTTTGATGCCGGGACATTCAAAAGGCCGCTTTTCAATATTGCGGTAGGGAATGACGGCGGTGGTAAAGCCGAGTCTTGCGGCTTCCTTGACGCGGTTTTCCACGTGTGAGACAGCTCTGACCTCACCCGAAAGTCCGATCTCGCCCACGGCGATCATGCCCTCGGGCACAACGCGGTCAAGCAGCGAGGACATCAGCGCAAGCGCGACAGAGAGATCGGCGGCGGTTTCGTCCAGGCGCAAGCCGCCAACCACGTTGGTGTAAACGTCGTTTTGATAGAACTTGAGTCCCATGCGCTTTTCCATGACGTCAATGATCAGACAGAGTCTGTTGTAATCAATGCCGTTGGCCACGCGGCGCGGAGAGGGGAAGTAGGTCTGGGAAACCAAGGCCTGCACCTCGGCGATCAGTGGGCGCGTGCCCTGCACGGTGCACACCGCGGCACTGCCGGAAACGCCCTTGGGTCTGCCCGACAGCAGCATCTCGGAGGGGTTGGCCACCTCTTCAAGTCCCTTATCGGTCATCTCAAAAACGCCGATCTCATTGGTTGAGCCGTAGCGGTTCTTGGTGGCGCGGATGATGCGGTAGGATTGCTGTTTTTCCCCCTCGAAGCACAGCACGGCATCCACCATGTGCTCCAGAATCTTTGGCCCTGCAATGCCGCCCTCCTTGTTGACGTGACCAACCAGGAAGACCGAAATGCCCGCGCCCTTGGCTTTGGCAATAAAGGCCATTGCGTTCTCGCGCACCTGCGCAATGCTGCCGGGTGCGGAGTTGATCTTTTCCGACCACACGGTCTGGATCGAGTCCACGATCAGAATATCGGGGGCGATCTTGTCGGTTTCCTTTAAAATGTTATCAATATTGGTTTCGGTCAGCACGTAAAGGTTCTGGCTGCTCACACCCAGACGGTCAGCGCGGAGCTTGAGCTGTCCCGAGGATTCCTCACCCGAGATATACAGCACCTTTTTGTTCTGCCCGAGTGCCTCGGAGATCTGCAAAAGCAGGGTGGATTTACCGATACCGGGCTCGCCCGAAAGCAATACCACAGCCCCCAGCACAAGACCGCCGCCCAGCACGCGATCCAGCTCGCCAAGCCCCGTGTTCCAGCGGATGTGGGTGGGCAGATCCAGCTCGTCAAAGCGGACGGCATGATTGTCCCCGAGCATGGCCAGCGCGGTGTTGCGCTTGGCACCCGCGGGTGCATTCTGTGTGTCCGAGACGTCCACCACGTCCTCAATAAAGGTGTTCCACGCGCCGCAGGAGGGGCATTTTCCCATCCATTTGGGCGAGCGGTATTCACATTGTTCGCAAATATAAACGGTTTTTAAGCCTTTCATAAAAAAATCCTTTACGTTTGATTACGTCTATTATATCATGATTTTGGCTCGCTTGCAAGACAAAATTCAAGGAATACGGGGTTGACCACGCGTCTTTTTGCATGCTCGACGCTCTTCGGGTCGCAATAAGAAGCAGCCCTTTCGCTTGCAAACACCACCTCGGTGTCCGCACCCATGGGGTGCCCGTAGGTCAGACGGGGCGTCGGGCCGCGGTCGGGATAGATCAGCAGATCGGCCGATGCGACGGCGCGGGCGGCAATCTCTGAGAGTGTGCTGTGCTGCGCCACCGTGCTCACCAAGGCCGCGCAGGCCTCGTCCCGCTCAAGCGTTGCCACCAGCACGGGCTGCTGGGATCTTGCAATATCGGTGCGGTGCACTCTCAGAGTCGTACCGTCGTAAAGCTCGATGGGACTGCCGTATTCGTAGCCGATCACCTGTACGCCGTACCGCTCTGCGATCTCGCAAAGGTGGGCGCGCGTGTCGGCATCCTTGCCCGAAAGCCCCAAGGGCATGTAGACGGCGTCGGTTTTGTATGAGTAAAACAAAAATTCAAGTGAAGCGCCGTGCGAGGGGAGCAGGTCGGTCAGCACGATCGCCCCGATCTCGGTTGCATGCAGATCTGCCGCCGCTATGGACATGGCGTTGATCGCATCGGTCGCACCCTGCGAGAGGTCTATTGCGTAGGCGCGATAGCCGTCGGCCGTCACCACGGATTCGGACCTGCTTGAGGTGTGGGTGTAGGCAACGCGCAGATGCTGCATTTGCCACGCGTGATTGATCGGATAGAAAATGCACAGACTCACGATCAGCAAAACGGGCGGCAGCACCAGCCATCCAAGCCGCCCCAGCTTGACTACCAACAGCACAGCCATGCAAAGGCAGAAGAAAATGCAAAGCGCGCGCACGGCGGGATGGGTCAGCGGCAAGAGCACGCCGTCCACGTCCGAGACCTGCTCGGTATATGAAAGCGTCAGCTTTGTAAACAGACGGATCAGCGTGGCAAAAAAGTCGGGAAGATAGGGAATGGGGGAGAACAGTAATGCCAGCGCGGCGCAGACCAGAATGCCCGAGACCATAGGGGAGATCAACAGCGTGGTCAGGGGAGAGAAGGCGGACATGTGGCCGATCAGGAAGCAGGACGGCACGGCAATGGCAAAGCAAGCGATCACGCCCACAAGCAGCGTCTCGGTCACCGATGTGAAAATGCCCGCAAGGCGATGCTTGAGCGCGGCTCCGGGCGGTGTGGCGACACGCTCGCGCAGGGATACGAGATATTTGTGCATAGGCGGCACCAGCGCCACAATGCCAAACGTGGCAAGGAAGGACAGGCACAGCCCCGCATCGCAAACCGAGTAGGGGTTGACGATCAGAATACCCATGACGGTCATGCAAAGCGTGGTCAGCGTGTCGTTATCCGAGGCGAGCAGATAAGAGAGCTGCAGAATACACACCATGACCACCGCGCGCGTGGCCGAGATCGAAACGCCGGTCAGCAAAAGATACCCGACCGATGCGGCGACCAGGTAGACCGCCCGCGCCCGACGGTGCACGCGGAGCTTGGAAAGCAGCCATCCCAGCGCGCCGATCAGGATCGAGACGTGCATGCCCGAGAGGGCTAACATGTGCGAAGCCCCCGCGCGGGAAAAGTCCAGACGTACCTCTCCCGAAAGGCCGCTCTTGTTACCCAACAGCAATGCCGCCGCAAGTCCACCCGCGTCGCCGCCGCAAAGCGATTGCAGCGTTCTTGTCAGCGAGCGGTTGAGATTGCCCAGCGCCACCTCGGGAAGCCAATTGTTCTCCCCGAGCAGCGCTATATCCGATTCCTGCTCGCAGGAAAGACTCATAAACAGTCCGTCCGCATACGCCTGGGTCTTGTTGTAAAAGCCGCCAACCTCATCCGAAAAAACTGCAGGTACGGCCGTAGCCTTGAATTTGTGCCCCACCTGCAGATACGAGGTGAAGCTGCAGACCAGCAGCGCGTCAAAATTCTCGGTGTTGCCGTCGATCTCGTGTACCTTGACGCGGTAGACCGTGATGCTGTCCGAAACCGAGCGCTGTGTCACGGTGGCGGTCACCTCGCAGCTCTCGGCTGCGGCGTATTGCTCGTATTTGTGCAGGGCAGGGCCGAAGAAATACAGCGAGATCCCAATCGACAGCACAACGGCCGCCATGCAAAGACCGACACGCAACAAAGCACCGCGCGAAAGCTTGCGTAAAGCCAACAGCACGGCAAAGGTGCCGAGAGCCAAAATCATGACCCCATATAACAAAACATTATATTCAAAACGGGAAAGATATGCGGCATAAGCACATATAATATAGAGCATGGATGCTGAAAACAGAGGTCGGTTTCTCAGAATATCCATAAAATTCTCGCTTTTTATGTAAATTTCACCTTAATTTTACCGCACGGGGCCTGCAAAGTCAATGCAAATTCATGAAAATCAAAATAAAACTTGACAAATGTCACCATATCATGTATAATATGGCGTGTGACGTCATTTTGACGTGCTGAATATTGAAACAAGCAAAACTTATTCGGAGGAATATAACTATGTTTGAAAAACTCAAGAATCTGTTCGTGGAAGAGCTGCAGATCGACGCTGCCGATATCACCATGGACGCTGAACTGATCAAGGACCTTGGCATCAACTCCATCGAGCTTGCTGACCTTGTCATGCTCTGCGAAGAGAAGTTCGACATTGAGATCGACGACGAGGACATCCACAAGTTCGTTACCGTTGGCGACGTTGTTAACTACCTCGAGAACCGCTAATCAAACAACACAAATAAAAAGAACGCTTGCGCCCCGTGGCCAAGCGTTCTTTTTTTGCATTTCTCTCTTGTCCGCGGCATACATTTTAACAAAATCAGGTTGTCCCGGAGGTGTGTATATGAAGTGGGGAAGAGCGATGCTGGCGGCATTGATATTTTTGGGTGTGAGCCTTTGCTTGTGTGCCTTGTGCACGGGGCTTTTCTTTTTGTCGGGCGGAGAGCTCGGGGATGCGCCGCCCACCGAGCCCGAGCAGGGAACTGACCCCGAGCCCGAGAAGCCCAAGCATACCGTGATCATTGATGCGGGTCACGGCGGCGAGGACGGCGGTGCGGTGGGCGTGACGGGACTTGTGGAAAAGGAGCTCAATCTCGATCTTGCCAAGCGTCTGGCGGCCTTGCTTGAGGAGCGTGGTTTTCGCGTGATCATGACCCGCACCGAGGACGTGCTGCTCTACGACCGAGGTGTCGATTACCAAGGCCGCAAAAAGGCCTTAGATCTTGCGGCGCGGCAGGCGATCGGTGATGCCAACCCCGACGCGGTGTTTGTCAGTCTGCATGCCAACACCTTCGGGGAGGCAATCTATCACGGCCTGCAGGTGTGGTATTCGCCCAACAATCCAAACGCCGTTGCGCTTGCAGAGTGCATCCGCGCAAGTGTGACAGATATGCTTCAGCCCGACAATCACAGACAGAGCAAACCTGCGGGGAGCAATATCTACCTTTTGTATCACCTTGCCACCCCCGCCGTGCTGGTGGAGTGCGGCTTTCTCTCAAATCCCACCGAGTGCCGCGCCCTGGAGGACGACGCTTACCGCGACTCTCTTGCGCTTGCACTCTGCGAGGGTATCGTTGCATATTATGAACGTGAGGATGAGACTACTTAAGGGGGGATCGGATGCGAATTTGCGTTTTGGGCAAAGATCGGAGAATGGACTATGCCGCCACAGCTTTGCAAATAGCGGGCTACGATGTGACACGAAAGGGCTTGCCCGCGGCGGGGGATGCTGTTGTGCTACCCGTGCGCGGCGGGGATCTTACCGAGGAGCAGCTGCAGGATGCGACGGGGCAGGGCTGTTACATCATTGGCGGTATGCTGAGTGTGCGCGGCGAGCGGTGCTTTGACTATATGAAGGACGAGGCGTTTTTATATGAAAATGCCCGCATTACCGCCGAGGGTGCGGCTATCCTGCTGGGCACGCATCTGGACGGCACACTGTACGGATGTGACGTCGGTGTGATCGGCATGGGCAGGATCGCCGAGTGTCTTTGCATGATACTCGGGGCTTTGGGCGCGCGCGTGACGGTCTATGCGCGGCGACCCGAGGTGCTTGCCCGCGCGCGTGCCATGGGTGCCAAATCCGTCTGCTTTTCGGGCAGGTTGCCCGCAGAGGCGGTGGAACACAGCGCCCTGATTAACACCGTACCGAGCGTCCTGCTGGACGGCGCGGTGCTCGGGCAGGCAACGTCGGGTCTTGTGTATCTTGAACTGGCCTCGGCACCCGGCGGGATCGACAGACAGCAGGCTGAACGGTGCGGTGTCCGTTATATTAACGGGCAGGGCTTGCCCGGCAAATATGCACCGCGCGCGGCGGGCGAGCTGATCGCGACATACGTGAAAGCAACACTTGGAAGGGAGACAGAGAGATGACAGAGATCAAGGGAACCGTGGGGTTTGCGTTTTGCGGCTCGTATTGCACGCATGCCGCCGCGCTGACCCAGCTGAGCGCATTGCTGGGGGCGGGCTATGACGTCCAGCCCATTTTCAGCGAGCGCGTGTGGGAGACAGACACGCGCTTTGGCACGGCTGCGGCTTTGCGTCAAAGCGTGGAGGCCATGTGCGGTAAGCCCATCATTCACACCATTGCGGGGGCTGAGCCGCTGGGCCCTGCCAAGCCGCTTTCGGCATTGGTGATCTGCCCCTGCACGGGCAACACGCTTGCCAAGCTTGCCTCGGGCGTGACCGATTCGGCGGTGTGCATGGCGGCCAAGGCGCATCTGCGCGGCGACCGCCCCTTATTGCTGGCGCTGGCCTCCAACGACGCCATGTCGGCCAATCTGCAGAACATTGCCACGCTGCTCAACCGCAAGAACGTGTTTTTTGTGCCCGTGCGGCAGGACGATCCCACCAGTAAGCCGCATTCGCTTGTGGCCGAATTTTCGCTTGTGCCGCAGGCGCTGGAGTATGCCATGCGGGGCAGACAGATGAGAAAGTTGTTTTTGTAGTCATATTCTGTCGATCGGTTGTTATGGGAATATTTACAAAATGGTCTTGCTTTGGGCACAAAAATGAGATATCATTAAAATAGAGAACGTGTGAAAGGGGGGCATTTTTGTGTTCGGATATATAAGGATTCTTGAGCCCGAGCTCAAGATCCGCGAATACGGGTGCTATCGCGGCGCTTACTGTGGGCTTTGCCGACAGATGGGCAAGTGCACAGGCCAATGCTCCCGACTGACTCTGCGTTACGACGGGGCGGCAATGGTGCTGTTACGCATGGCCGCGCGCGGTACTCGTCCGACCTTTTTGCAAAAGCGGTGCTTTTTGCATCCCTTCAAAAAGGACGCGGTGCTGACACCTTGCGAGGAGACCGAGACGGTTTCCTGCATCATGGCGGCACTCTCTTATCATAAGGTTCGTGACGATCTGCAGGACGAGCACGGATTTGCCCGCCTGCGCGCCGCGGTGCTGTATCCCTATTTTGCCTACCTGCGACGCCGTGCCAAACGGTGCATGCCCGAGATCGATGAGATCGCCGCGCGCGGTATGCAGGCGTTTGCCGAGGCCGAGAGAAAGGCGGAAGGCTCTGCCGATATCCCCGCAAATGCATTCGGGCAGCTCATGGGGGATCTGCTCGCTTATCATACAAAGGGCGAGACGCATGCCATTCTGCATGCCGTGGGTGTTGCGTTGGGCAGATGGGTGTATCTTGTGGATGCGGCCCAGGATTATGACGCCGACGCCAAGAAGGGAAGATTCAACGCCCTTGGCGCGCTGTACGGTGGCAATACGTTGACCGATGCGCAGAGAAAAACGCTGGATACGCTGCTGACGGGCGAGCTTGTCGATGCCGTGGCGGCGATAGACCTGATCGATTGGGACGGCCGCGATGATCTGCAGGCCGTGGTGTATAATATATTGTGTCTGGGAATGCCCACGCAGGCTGATGCGGTGCTGTTTCCGGGGAAGAATGTAAAGAATGTGAAAAATGCAAAGGAGAGCACGGAGCATGAATGATCCGTATAAGATCCTTGGCGTCAGCCCCGACGCCGATGAGGACGAGATAAAGAAGGCCTACCGTGCGCTGGCGCGGAAATATCACCCCGACAGATATGCGGGAAATCCCGAGCTTGCCAAGAGCGCGGAGCAGAAAATGAAGGAGATCAACGCCGCTTACGAGGAGGTACAGGCCATTCGCAGCGGCAAAAGGCAGAGTGGCAACGGCTTTGGCGCGGGCACGGGCGGATTCCATGCGCAGGGTAGTCCGACCGGTGAGGCGCTGTATACCGATATCCGCCATCTGATCAACAACGGTGCCATCGAGCGCGCGCATACGCTTTTGCAATCGGTGCCCGAGCAAAAGCGCGGCGGTGAATGGCATTTTCTGATTGGCTGTGTATACGTGCGCATGGGCAGACGAGTGGACGCCTGCCGCGAGTTCGATATCGCCTGCGGCATGGAGCCGCACAATGCCGAATACCGTGCCGCCCGCGCCCGCTTTGACCAGCAGGCGAACACCTTTCGCACACAGCATACCACCACCAATACGGGATGCAATTGCTGTCATATCTGCACGGCGCTGGCCTGCGCAAATCTGTGTTGCTCCTGCTTCCGCCGAGGTTTCTGATGAAAAAAGATCAAGGGAAGAAGCACTCTTCCATTCAAAAAACCAAAAAGCTGACCGTCAGCGCACTGCTGTGCGCATTAGGCGCATGCATGCTGTGCGCGGGGCGACTGTTTGACGGCAGTCTGGATCTCTCCATGGCCGCGCTGGCATCTCTTCTGTGCGTCTGGGCGGTTGAGGAGCTGGGCGGCGCATACCCTTGGCTGATGTGGCTTGTCACCTCGCTTCTCGCGCTGATGCTCATGCCGTTCAACTCTGCGGCATGGGAATATCTGCTGTTTGCGGGGGCGTATCCTATACTGCGCGTCCTGCTTGGCAAATTGCCGCTTGCCGTGCGCATCATACTCAAGCAGGTCATGTTCAACGGACTTTTGTGCCTTGTGGTGCTGGTGCTGTGGAAGCTGCTGTTTCCGTCGGCACAGAGCTATCCCGTGGCGTTTGGCATGTTCCTTGGCGGCGACGGAGCACATTGGGGCTATGCCTTGGCGGTGTGGATCACGGCAAACCTCGCATTCGTGCTGTACGATTTTGTCATCGGCCGCTTTATCACAGCATATCGGGTAGCGCTGAGACAAAAATTCAAGTTTTTACAAATGAAGTAAAAAAGGGAACTGCACCCTGCAAGGTGCGGTTCTTTTTTGCGAAAATTGCATTATTTAGTTTGCTAAAGCAAATTTTACTTGCATTTGGCTGTTATATGTGATAGAATATAGGTAACTCTATTGAAAGAAGGCGATCTATTTGTCAAAGCAAGGATTTGCAGATACGGTCAGACAGTATCTGCACAGGTATTTCATCAAAGCCATGGGTGCGATGGCGCTGGGACTTTTCGCGTCCCTTCTGATCGGTACCATCTTTGATACCGTGGGCACTTATCTGGATTTGCCGTTTCTTTGCACGGTTGCGACCTACGCCAAAAGTGTGACGGGCGCAGCCATCGGCGTGGCCATCGCACACGCGTTGGGGGCACATCCTCTTGTTATGTTCTCGGCCGCCGCGGTGGGCGCTTTATCCAATGCCATGGGCGCTGTGATACAGGACGGCATGATCACGTCCTGGGCGGCAACGTCGGGGGCTGAACAGGGAATCTTTTATTCCGCAGGCCCGGCGGGCGCATTCTTTGCCGTCATTGCCGCATGCGAGATCGGCATGCTGGTCTCCAAAAAAACCAAGGTGGACGTGCTGGTCACCCCCGTGGTCACTATCCTTTGCGGCTTTGCGGCCGCTTGGCTGCTGTGCCCCTTGGTCTCTTACGTGATGTATTATCTGGGTGTGTTCATCGCCACCGCCACCACGCTTCAGCCGCTCTTGATGGGAGTCGTGATCTCGGTCGTGGTGGGCGTGATCCTGACCCTGCCCATTTCCTCGGCCGCGATATGCGCCATGATCTTCTCGCAGGCCGCCATTGATGCGGCGGTGCAGAACGGTACGGACGAGGGACTTTTGCTGGCAGGCGGCGCAGCCGCGGTTGGCTGCTGTGCGCAAATGGTGGGATTCGCCGTTTCCTCTTTCCGCGAAAATAAGTGGGGCGGCATTATCTCGCAGGGACTTGGCACGCCCATGCTGCAGATGGGCAATATCGTAAGACGCCCGCAGATCTGGATTCCGCCCACGCTGGCAGGAGCCATCATCGGCCCCGTTTCCACTATGGTGTTCAAGCTCAAATGCACCGGCGTTGCGGCAGGCATGGGTACTTGCGGCTTAGTTGGCCCGATCGGCGTGATCAATGCTACCGAAAAAGGGCCTATGCTCTGGATCGGACTTGCCCTTTGTTGCTTTGTCCTGCCCGCCACTCTTTCGCTGATTTTCTCGGAAATGATGCGCAAAATCGGCTGGATCAAGGCAGGGGATATGCAACTCGGCAGTTAAATATTACTACTGCATGAATATTTTGTAAATCTGCGTTCATAATACATGAAAGTACTTGACAATCAAGTGACCGTGAGTTAGAATATATGCACAGGCTAACAAAGTCAAATAATTTAAAGGAGGATATACACATGCCTGAAATCATTATTGCCATTGTTGTGGCCGTTGTCGTGCTGGTCTGCCTTTTCTTTGCAGCCGCATACGTCAAAGCCCCCCCGAACAAAGCCTACATCATCTCGGGCTTCCGCTCCAAAAAGAGAGTCCTGATTGGTAAGGCAGGCTTCCGTCTGCCGTTCTTTGAAAGACTTGATAAGCTTTCTCTGGACGTCATGCAGGTCGACGTAAAGACCAGCGAAGCAGTTCCTACAAACGAGTTCATCAACGTCAGCGTTGACGGCGTTGCGAACATCAAGATCTCGTCCGATCCCGAGCTGATCAACAAGGCAGCAGAGGCTCTGCTGGCGATGGATCAGCGTCAGCTGATCTTCCTTTGCACCCAGGTGCTGGAAGGTAACATGCGTGAGATCGTAGGTTCCGTGGGTCTGAAGGAAATGGTGCAGGAGCGCCAGATCGTTGCCGAGAAGATCAAGGAAAATGCAGTACCCGATATGCGCAAGCTGGGTATCGAGATCGTAAACTTCAACATCCAGAACTTCAAGGATGGCGCAGGCACGATCGAGAACATGGGTATTGACAACGTTGAGCAGATCCGTAAGGCTGCTCAGATCGCGAAGGCTGAGGCTGCAAGAGACATCAGCATCGCAGAAGCAAACGCTAAGGAAGAGGCAAACAAGGTTGCCGTTAATACCAACCTGCGCATCTCCGAGCAGAACACCTCGCTGGCGATCCGTCAGGCAGAGCTTAAGAAGGATGCCGACATCAAGCAGGCAGAGGCTGACGCCGCTTACGCAATTCAGAAGGAGCAGCAGAGAAAGACTATCGAGGTCACCGCTGCAGATGCTGACATTGCAAGAAGAGAAAAGGATGCCGAGCTGGCAGAAAAGGAAATCGCGCTCCAGGAAAGAAGACTGGATGCAGAGATCCGCAAGAAGGCAGACGCGCTCAAGTACGAGGCTGAGAAGAAGGCTGAGGCTGAGCTGATCAAGCGTCAGAGAGAGGCAGAGGCTCGCAGATTTGAGGAAGAGCAGGCTGCTATGGCTAAGATGAAGATGGCAGAGGCTGAAAAGTTTGAGCAGGAGCAGCAGGCTCTGGCTCAGAAGGCGACCGCAGACGCTCTGGCTTACTCCAAGATGAAGGAAGCAGAAGGTATCCGTGCCGTAGGTCTTGCAGAGGCAGAAGCTATTGAGAAGAAGGCCGAGGCTCAGAAGAAGATGGGTGAGGCATCCGTCCTGGATATGTACCTGACCGCACTGCCCGAGGTTGTCAAGAATGCCGCCGCTCCCTTGGCTCAGACCGAAAAGATCGTGATGTACGGCGAGGGCAACTCTGCTAAGGTCGTCAAGGACGTTATGACCACTGCAAGCCAGATCACCGAGTCCCTTGAGGAGTCCGTTGGTCTTGACCTCAAGAGCATGCTCGCAGGCTTTGTAGGCGGCAAGGCTGCCGCAGGTAGCGAATCTGCCGATTGATCATGGCCAAAACCAAACTCCGTTTGCCACGTGACCTTCGTGGTCACGTGCGCAAAACGGTGATCAAAAAAATCGCCCCGTGCATCTTGCTTTTGATCGTGTTCGGACTTGTACTGTACTTTTTCGGAGAGCGCATCTTTGGAATATTCTCGCCCATTGCGCGCATCGGCGCGTACATATTGGCCCTGCTGATCCCGTTTGCGGTTACGCGTATGCCAATTTGTCTGTTTGACCGTACCTTTGTGGGTGAGATCAAAAGCGTCCGTGTCAAAAATGAGTACACCATGGAAAAGAAGGAGATGTTCTCCAGATCCTATACTTCCCGAAAACTGATACAAGCGGCGTATCTCAACATTGAAGAGCCGTCCGGAAATACAAGGGAAGTCAAGATCATGCTGAACAACAATGATCTTGCGGAAGCGTTCAAGCCCGGCGACAAGGTGTTTCACCTGTATGGTGCTAAGCATACGGTGATGCTGCCCGAGCTCTCGGGCGACCACGTGGAATGTCCGGTCTGCGGCGATGATAACCGCATCGAACTCTGCGAGTGCCATTCCTGCGGGCATACGTTGATCAAGAGCGAACAAGACTTATTGTAATGAAAGACACCACCCGCCATCGGGTGGTGTTTTTTGCCCCTTAAGGGAATATTCCCATCCAAAATTTCAATACTAAACTCTGCGGGCGAGCAAAAGGGAAGTGTTATCCCAAAATTGCCCGAGTATTAGCACTCTCGACACGAAATTGGCAATGTTCATAAAATATTAACAAAGAAAAATGGGCAAAAGGGGTTGACAAAACCCCAAAATCGTGGTAAATTTATGTCAGCGGTTAGCACTTGACTCAAAAGAGTGCTAAAAATCGTCAAAAACATCTTCGAAAGAGAGGGGAACAGCATGAGCACCAAGCATCACGGCCTGAGCGAGCGCAAGAAATTAATATTGAAGGCAATCGTTGAAGCCCATATTGCCGAGGGCGAACCGGTTGGATCCAAATCCTTGATGTCCAATCAGCAGATCGTTTGTTCCTCTGCTACCATTCGTAATGAAATGGCCGAGCTTGAAGAGATGGGTTATCTGGTACAGCCTCACACCTCGGCAGGCAGAGTGCCAACAGATCTGGGTTACAGGTTTTACGTAGATTCTTTGATGCAGGATTACAGTCTGACCAAAGTCGGAGGCCAAGCGG
>JAZULL010000065.1:0-17764 GCA_045603085.1 Eubacteriales bacterium
AATGTCATAAATCAACTCCTTGGCTCACAGAACGACATGGCTACGATCCGACTTGATCGGTATTCGGTGTGCAGGCGACCAGTGCGCCAAGGCACAGAGAAAGCAGAAGCAGTATGCTCAGGCATGATTGAACAAGATGACGGGATTTCATGAGTGTAGCTCCTTTCAGTTGATGGCGTATATGAATATCATATCATAAAATCGGGGAAGTGTCAATGAGGAGAATCATTGTAGGGGCGGTTGCTGCTTTGTGGGTGGTTCGATTCGGTGGGCGACAGCAAAAAGAGACAACTGGAATCAGAACCAATATTTGCGCCAAAACGAGACCTATCCGAAAGGCAACCGGCGCAAATCATGCACGAAAGCAGCCGCCGCCCTTGGGGGCGGTTACCGCTTTGTGCGTGGTTCTGATTCGGTGGAGACAGCAAAAAGAGACAACTGGAATCAGAACCAATATTTGCGCCAAAGCGAGACCTGGCTCATGGGTATCCAGCGCAAACCATGCCAAAGAGCAGATGCCCAAAGGGGCATCTGCTCTTTGGCGTGGTTCTGATTCGGTGGGTCTTGACCAAAAGAGAAAGAGGGGTTCGATGAACCCCTCTTTCTCTTTTGGTGGAGACAACTGGAATCGAACCAGTGACCTCTTGCATGTCAAGCAAGCACTCTAACCAGCTGAGCTATGCCTCCGCAACGAGAGTATTATATCACACCTTTTTTTAAAAAGCAATACCTTTTTTAAAAAAAGTTGGGAAAATTAAATAATTGTTAAGAAGCACAATTTTCTCTTTTTTTTCGGCAAAAGTTGTGCTATAATGAATGCAATGATAACGATGGGAGGTGTTTGGCATGTCCGATATTTATAAAATCCTGGTGGCAGATGACGAGCCCGATATTCGTCAGCTGCTGGGCATTGTGCTGCAAAAGGAGGGCTACGCTGTCATCGAGGCCTGTAACGGCCGTGATGCGGTTCGCTTGGTAGAGGAGCATGACGATCTGGATCTGATTATTATGGATATTATGATGCCGGTCATGAACGGCGTCAGTGCTGCTGCCGAGATTCGCAAAATCTCACCCGTGCCGATCCTGTTTCTGACCGCCAAGAGCACCGAAGGTGATATGATCAGTGCCTTTGACAGCGGCGCAGACGATTATATCGTCAAGCCCTTTTATGCCACCGATCTCAAGCTGCGCGTCAAGGCCTTGCTTCGCCGCTGGGATATGTACCGCGATCTGCAGGGCAAGAATGCCGAGCAGATCGGCGAGGATCTTGAGATCAACGTTGAGGAGAAAACGGTCTACAGAAACGGCGAAAAGGTTGCGCTGACCGAAAAGGAATACGAGCTTCTCTCACTTCTGTTTCATGAGCGCGGTCGCATTTTCGGTCCCTCGGAGCTATACGAGACCATCTGGCGCGAGACCTATCTGCCAAGCTCGTCCAACACCGTGCTGGTGCATATAGCAAACCTGCGCAAGAAGCTGGGCGAGGATCAGAATATCATCCGCACCGTGTGGGGGAAGGGGTACGTCATTGACTAAGAAAAAAAGAAGCAGCAAAATCCGCGTCTCGCTGTTCTGGAAGCACGTGGCGGTCATTCTCGGTGCGCTTCTGATCGCTTTTGCCGTTTATTTTATTCTGTATCCGCTGTTTGATTACGTCATTGAGCGGGAATACCTGTCGGACGACAAGGAGAGTCAGCGAATCAACGACGCGCTGGCCAGCTTCAAGGAATACGTGGAGGAAAACGAGATCAGCTCGACTGATATGGAGGCTGTGCTGGAATGGGTCAGAAACAACGATAACATCAAGCTCATCCTCTTGGAGGGCGTGGAATCCGATACCGTGCCCGACACACAGAAATACGATTACAGCATCACGGTGGACTTTGTCGACCAATCGGTGCTGGTTGCGGTACAGGACTATTCCAAGGTGCTGGAATGGATGGGCGATATTGCCTCGATCGGCATTGCCATACTGGTCTTTATAGTACTGGTGCTACTGTATCACCAGACCGAGATCGTCAGAATCGCCAAGCTATCCCGTGACGTCAAGACCGTCGCGGGCGGAGATCTGAACGCAGAAATCAACGTTTCGGGCCGTGACGAGATCGGTTTGCTGGCAGAGCACGTGGATGGCATGCGCGATTCCATTGTGCAGAGAATGCGCGAGAAGGAGCAGGCATGGAATGCCAATCAGGAGCTGATCACCTCGATCTCGCACGATATCCGCACACCGCTGACCGCTCTGCTTGGATACTTGGAGCTTTTGGAAATGCAGGATGCAAACATGAGTGAGGAGCAGAAGAAATATCTGCGTGTGGCATCCGACAATGCGGGCAGGATCAAGCGTCAGTCGGACGAGATGTTCAATTATTTTCTGGCTTACGGTCACAGAGACGAGGCTGTGCCGCTGCAGCATTACCGTGCGGACGTGCTGTTTGAGCAGCTGCTTGGTGAGCGCTTTATGCCGGCTGATCTGGCACAGCAAAGCTTTTCCTGCCACATCGCGCCCGAGCTTGCAGGTGTGATAGTGCACACCAACGTGGATTACCTTGGCCGTGTGCTGGACAACCTATACAGCAATATCGTCAAGTATGCCGATCGCGCTTACCCCGTGGAGCTGACCGTGGAGCTGCGCGAGCGCATGGTGGTCACGGTACAAAACAGGATCGCCGCGGTGACACCGGACGTAGAGAGCACCAAGCTGGGTCTTTTGACCTGCGAGAGCATTATGGAGCGGCTTGGCGGAAGCTTCCGCGTGCAAAAGGACGAGCAGACCTTTGCCGCTATTCTGTCTTTGCCGTGTTCTAAGAATAAATAAAACAAAGCTGTTGAGCCCGTGGCTCAACAGCTTTTTATATCGGCTTTATTGTAACAGCCTCATGGCATTGTTCCAAAAGATGTCCTCTTTGACCGCATCCGAAACGGGTGCCTGGCGCACAAATCTCTGCTCTCTTTCCTGACCTGACCAAGGGCAATCGCTTCCGTAAAGCAGCAGCGCGGGGTCGTGCTTTTGCATGATCTTGTGAAGCATGGGGTGGCGATGGGGGTAAGAGCCCGAGTGCGAGGTGTCCATGTAGAGCGGCTTACCGCACATCATGTCCAGCACGTCCTGCTCGCAATCAATACCGCCCATGTGTGCGGCGATCAAGGTCAGCTTGGGGAAGTTTTGCATCACACGCAGGATCTGTTCGGGTCTGCAATGCATGTGATCGGGGGAATTGGGGTCATAGCCCGCATGCGTGATCAGAAACATGCCGTGAGCCACACACAGCTCAAAGATGGGGTGCAGTACCGGATCGTCAAATTCAATGCGGATATAATCGGGATGCAGCTTGAGCCCCTTGATGCCGGCGGATTTGAGCATGAGCATCTGCCCCTCAAGATCCTCGCCGTGCGGGTGCAGAGAGCCGAGTGCATAAAGCTCGGTCTGTGTCTGCGCCAGCTCGCAGGCAAAGGCGTTGACCTTGGGCATCTGATGCGCGTTGGTCGAAACGCTGCAGATCAGACTCTTGTCCACGCCGTGGGCATGCATCTGATCCAGAACTCCCTGTGCCGTACCGTCGGTGGTGGGGAAGAGCCCGCACTTGGCCGAGATATCGGCTAAGTGTGCAATGGCGCGGGGGGCGAGGACATCGGGAAAGCAATGGGTGTGAAAATCGAAAATCATAAAGGGTGCCTCCTTGGATATTGCGGTATCGAGGCATATAACAGGGGACGGTATCGCAAAAAATGATAAATATTATATCACATGATTTGTCCGTGTGCAAGAATTTCTGCAAAGAAAACGGAGAAAATTTCGGGAAATGGCAATTCGTGTCCGACGCTGTCGCAGCGTGACGAACGATTTTCGCGCCAAAACCCCTTGTAATATGAGAATTTTCGTAAATAGCTCTGTACAAAACGGACAAGATATGATATAATTTATAGTGTATGTAATTTATTGCAAGGACATTCAAATAAAGTCGGGAAATTTTCGGGAAATACCCGAAAATGCAAGAAAGGAACAGTTATGGAATATAACGGCAAGAAGAATAAATCTGCATCGGCAAACGGCAAGAAGCCGCATCCTGCGCATCGCGACAGCAAGGATAAGTATAACGCTCCCAAGCCTGTCTGCCGTCAGGAGGAGCAGGATTTTGAGGAGACTGATCAGACCGGTCTGGTCATCGGCAGAAATGCCGTGCGCGAGCTGCTCAAATCAGACAGAGAGATCGATAAGATTTTAGTCAGACGCGGTGACCGCGAGGGCTCTATCGTGGTGCTGGTAGCCATGGCTGTGGAGCGTGGCATTCCCGTGGTTGAGGTCGATAAGGACAAGCTGGACCGCATGGCAGGCTTTGCCCCCCATCAGGGCATTGTGGCTATGGCGGCACAAAAGGAATATTGCACGCCCGAGGACATTCTGGAGATTGCAAGAGAGCGCGGTGAAGCACCGCTGATCGTGATCGCGGACGGGCTGACCGACCCCTATAATCTTGGCGCGCTGATCCGTTGCGCCGAGGGCTGCGGTGCGCACGGTCTGATTATCCCTAAGCGCCGTGCCGTTGGTCTGACGCCTCTGGTGTCCAAGGCCTCTGCGGGTGCTGTGGAGCATCTGGCTATTGCCAAGGTGTCCAACATCGGTGCTACGGTACGTATGCTCAAGAAAGAGGGGGTATGGGTATTTGCGGCCGAGGCAGGTGGCAAGCCCTATTACGAGACCGATTTCAAGGGTCCCTGCGCGCTGGTATTTGGCAGCGAGGGCAACGGCGTTTCGGACCTGGTGACCAAGGAGGCGGATTTTATCACCTCGATCCCCATGTACGGCAAGGTCAATTCCTTTAACGTTTCCACCGCCGCATCGGTCATTCTGGCAGAGGCGGCCAAGCAGCACAGACAGGGCTGATATGCAGTTAAAATTCTTTGAAAGGGGGGAGTCGCTTGGCTAAGAAGAAGCAGAATTTTGAAGAAGAAAACGTAGACGAGATGGTAGAGCAGCTCAAACGCTCATACGAGAGCGGTTCGGGCGCAGACGGCGACGGTGCTGATCCGAGCGCGGACGACGAGGCGTTTGCCAGGATGCTGATGGATATGTTTGGCAAGCATGCCGACGGTCGTGAGACGACCCCGACCAAGAAGAGGGACGAGCTTTACAGCGCAGAGGACTTTATGCCCGATGATGACGAGCTTTACGGGGATCTTGACCAAGAGGCCGAAGAAGTCGAGGAAGAGATCGAAGAAGAGATCGAAGAAGATATCGAAGAAGATATCGACCTGTCTGCCGAGATCCGCTCGCAGGCACAGGCGCAGATCGAAGCGCAGGTGCAATCCGAGCTGGCAATCAAGTCCGAGCCCGAGCAGACCACCCCCGATGAAATTCCTGCGGACGAATTGCCTTGGTATGAGGATGACGAGCTTGACGAGGAGGATTTGCGCGAGATCGCGGAATACGAGGCTTTGGTTGCTGAGGATGAGCTGGAGCAAGCCCTTGAAGAGGACGAGGACGATATGATCGAGGACGAGCTTGACGGGGAATTGGAACAGAACCTCGATGATGACGAATACGAAGAAGAGCTTGATGAGGAATTTGAGGAAGAACTTGAAGATGACGAGTTACTCGATGACGAGTTGCTTGAGGACGAGTTGCTTGATGACGAATTACTCGATGACGAGCTGATCGATACCGAGGTTGACGAGGAATACGACGTTGACAGCGATGACGGTGTCCAAGATTTCAAGCCTCTTTACATGTACGATGAAGATGAACCCGAGCCAGAACCCGAGCCAGAACCCGAGCCCGAGCCAGAGCCCGAGCCCGAGCCAGAGCCCGAGCCCGAGCCCGAGCCCGAACCGGAGTCCGAGGACAACAGCTACGTAGAGGACCTGCTGGATTCGTTGGACGATTGGCACAGATCCGTTCAGACGGTCAAGGCACAGATGCGTGCAGAGCATTCGGCAGACGTACCGCAAAGGCCGATGCCCGATGGGCAACCGACCGCGCTTCCCCCCACGAAAGAGGAAACTCCCGTTCCGGTGAAGGGTACGTCCGAGCAGGCCGCGCCCGTCGGGGCAGAGCCCGAGCAGGATCTGCTGACCGAGACCGCTCCCGATTATCCGGATGACGACCCCATGCAGGGGCGTCTGGTCGACAGACCCGTAGTATCCGGCGAGCCCGGAGGCCTTGTGGAGCTGGACGAAAAGGATATTCACATGATGACCGCGCTTGGCTATGGCCAAGAGGTTAAGGGGCGCGTCGGAAGTGAACGCGTGCGCCGTGCGGTCAATGCGCAAAAGAAAAAGAGCATGGGTAAGGGGACCGAAAACCCCACCTGCTTTGCATATCGCGGCAAGGAATACTTAGATGCCTCGGACGAATCTGAGATCAAGCAAGCCTACCGCCGCGAAAAGCCCTGGGTAATTATTCGCCTGGCGGTATGCATTGTAGCGCTGTTCTTGCTGATCGCGCTGGACAATGCATATCTGTTGCACGCGCTGAACGGCGTGCACGTTCCCGATATCGTCAGCTCGCCGCTCTATCCGCTGATCTCTGCATTGCTGCTTTGCCTTGCGGCTGCATGCTCGGCGCGCAGACTGTGGCACGGCCTGCGCTCGGTCTTCTCGGCCAAGCAAAGCCTTTATTCGGTGGCGGCCGTGCTGTTGGCACTGTCGGTGCTGTACGATCTTTTGCTGATCTTTGCCGCACGCGGACAGTACATGATGTTCAACAGTCTTGCCATGCTGGCGCTGCTCTTGTGCGTCATCCGCGACGTGCTTCGCCTGCACACCGAGGAGCAAACCTTCTCTCTGGTGCGCTCGGGCAAGCCGAGATACGGCATTGAGAAGGCAACCGATGCCGTGGGAGCAGGCTCCAAGCTGCCCATTCAGGGGGGGGAACACATGCGGGGCCCGCATCCGGGGGCTTACCGTGTGCGTCTTGTGGAGCATTTCGGTGGCTATTTTGCCAGAATGGGAGACACGGGCGAGCATACCGCGCTGGTCAGTATTGTGTTTGGCGTGCTTGCTGTGGCAGGTATTGCAGCAGCTTGCGTGACCTACATCGTATCGGGTCAGCTGCTCGCGGCGCTGGGTGCATTTATGATCTGCGTCAACGGCGGCATGCCGCTGTCCATGCTGGTCTTTACCGCCATCCCTGCGTTTGTGGCAAGCAGAACACTTGCAAAGAGCGGCTGCGGCATGATCGGTGACGGCTGTCGCGAGGAATACCGCGATGCGAAAGAGTTGATGTTTGACGCATCCTTGATGTTTACCGCACAGAGTGCGGCCAAGATCACGGTGCGCGGCGACAGCGAGATCGGTATGTATATGGAAAAATCCAGGCTTCTGCTCAATGCGCTGGGCTCAACGCTTGCAGGCATTGCGGGCGAAGCGCTGGAGGATGATCCGCCGGTCAAGATCGAGATCATGAGCGTGGCGGACAACGGACTGACGCTGTATATGGACGGCGTGACCTGCGTCATGATGGGCGATTATGATTATCTGACCGCGCGCGGTGTGCGCCTGCCGGGAAGAGACCTGGAAAAGAATTATAAACGCCGCAAGGACAGCGCGGTGATCTATCTGGCCTTTGACGGCACCTTCCGTGTGGGCTACTCGGTGGATCACAAGCTCCGTAAGGAATTTCTGATGCGCGCGCGTCAGCTTTCCCGTGAAGGTCTGACTCCCGTCATCGTTTCCTATGATCCTTGCATCAATACAGCCACGGTACAGTCCCGCGCCGACGGCTACGGCATTACCGTGGAGCGTCAGTGCGAATATGAGGACTCCCGCCAAGGCTTTGTGCTGGATTGCGGCATTGTAGCCACCCATGCGCCCGAGGACGTTTTGCTGCCCCTGCTGGCATGCCGCAAGCTCCGCCGTGTACGCACGATCGGCTTGATCTTGCGATATGCGTATCTGGCCGTCACCGTTGCGCTGGTCATACTCTTGTGCTGCCTGGGCGCTGTGCAGTTCGCATGGCCCTTGCTGCTGCTGTTATATCAGGCACTTTGGCTGGTGCTCATACCCGTGGTCTGCACCAATCTTTTGGGTGACCTCCGTAAGAAATAACATAAGGACTATCAATATGAATTCAAAAATTGCAACCGTACTTAAGACCGTGCAAAAGCCCGGACGCTACGCGGGCGGGGAATACGGTCAGATCATCAAGGACAAGGCCGCCGTCAAGGCCAGATTTGCCTTCTGCTTCCCGGACACCTACGAGATCGGTATGTCCAATCTCGGTGTGCGTATCCTGTATTCCAGACTCAATGCCGAAGAGGATATCTGGTGCGAGAGAAGCTATGCACCGTGGGTGGATATGCAGGAGCAGATGCACAAATACGACATTCCGCTCTGGGCACACGAGTCGGGAGACGCGCTGACCGAGTTTGACTTCGTCGGCTTTACCCTGCAGTATGAGATGTGCTATCCCACCGTGCTGAATATGCTGGGGCTTGCAGGCATTCCGCTGTACGCCAAGGATAGGGGAGAGGAATTCCCCCTGATCATCGGCGGCGGCCCCTGCACCTATAACCCCGAGCCCGTGGCCGATTTCTTTGATCTGTTCAACATCGGCGAGGGTGAGGAGATGCTGCCCGCGATCGTGCGACTCTATATTACCATGAAGGAGGAGGGGACTTACACCAAGGCTGCCTTTTTGCGCCGTGCCGCCGCCACCATTCAGGGCGTTTACGTGCCGTCTTTTTACGACGTGCAGTACAATGAGGACGGCACAGTCAAGAGCTACACCCCTCTGTACGACGACGTTCCCGCCAAGGTCAGAAAGCAGATCGTGCAGGACATGGACAAGGCATTTTTCCCCGAAAAGCTGGTCATGCCGTACACCGAAACGGTGCACGACCGCATTATGCTGGAGGTCGCGCGCGGATGCATCCGCGGCTGTCGTTTTTGTCAGGCGGGCATGGTATACAGACCCGTGCGCGAAAAAACACCCGGCACGCTGGATTGTCAGGCCAAGGCCTTGTTTGAGGCCACGGGCTATGAGGAGATCTCCCTTTCCTCGCTCTCGATCAGCGATTACACCTGCGTAGAGGAGCTGACCGACAAGCTGCTCTCCTGGACGGATGACAATATGATCAATCTGTCTCTGCCGTCACTGCGTGTAGACAGCTTTACCAAGGAGCTTATGGACAAGATCGCTTCGGTGAGATCCGGCTCTTTGACCTTTGCGCCCGAGGCGGGCACGCAGAGATTGCGCGACGTCATCAACAAGAACGTCGAGGAAGCAGACCTGATGCGCGCGGTCAACGTGGCGTTTGAGGCGGGCAAGAGCTCTGTCAAGCTGTATTTCATGCAGGGTCTGCCCACCGAGACCAATGAGGATCTGGAGGGAATTACCTCGCTTGCGCACCGCGTCTGCGTGGCGTATTATCAGAACCCGAACCGCAATAAATCGCGTGGCATACAGGTCACCATCAGCGTCTCGCCCTTTATCCCCAAGCCGTTCACACCCTTCCAATGGGAGGCGCAGGACACCTTGGAGGTCATGCAGGAGAAGCAGGCTTACGTGGGCGAGTGCAACCGCGATAAGCGCGTCAGATATACGCACCACGACGCCAAGGTCTGCCGTATCGAGGCGGTGCTGGCAAGAGGTGACCGCCGTCTGTCGAAGGCCATGGCGCTGGCACACCAAAAGGGCTTTGTGTTTGATGCGTGGAGCGAGTTCTTCGACTACGATAAGTGGATCGAGGTATTCGACGAGGCGGGCATTGACCCCTCGTTCTATGCCAACCGCGCATACGGACTTGACGAGGTTCTGCCGTGGGATATCATTGACTGCGGCGTGACCAAGGCGTTTCTGCTTCGCGAGAGAGCCAAGGCGTACGAGGGGAACACCACGCCCTCCTGCCGCGAAAAGTGCTCGGGATGCGGTGCAAATTGCATGGGCGGCGAGCGCACTCCCTGCCCGAAAGGAGGCAAATGATGTTGACTTGTTATACCAAGCATCAGCTGCCTATGCTGCAGCAGCCCAAGACCGTGAGAATCCGCTTTGTCAAAAAGGGAAATCTGCAGTACGTGTCGCACCTTGACCTGCAACGCACACTGCACCGCGTGCTGATCCGCGCGGGAATCCCCATGTGGTATACCAAGGGCTTCAACCCGCATGCCAAGATCTCGTTTGGCTATCCGCTCTCGATCGGTACCGAAAGCGTTTGCGAGTTTCTGGATATCCGCATTGAAAGAGAGATATCTCATGAAAATATCATCAAGCAGCTCAACTGCGAGCTGACCGATGAAATGTACGTATATGATGCATACGATGCCGTGACCGATGCAAACGACGTCGCGTTTGCGGATTATACCGTCAAGATCTGCACCACGGGCGGGACCCCTACACTGGCGGGCAAGATCGCGGCCCTGCTTACAAGGGACGAGCTGCTCATGACCAAGAAGACCAAGTCGGGCGACAAGGAGATCAATCTCATCCCGCTGATCGATTCCTGCAAGGTCGGCTGGTGTGACGAATGCCGGAGCGTGGTCATGGATCTGCGACTTGCAACCGGCTCCAAGCAGAATCTCAATCCCGAGCTGCTGATCTCGGCGCTTCGCAGGGAACTGGGTATCCTGTGCGGCGACCCCACCCGGGAGCACTATACCATCATGCGCGAAAGATTTCTGACCGCAGATTATAAGGAATTCAGATAAAATGCTCTTTTTCTTATTAACTATTACACCGGAGCAATATCAGTCACAAATAGAGCGCTTGTATTGTCGATATCATGCAGATATGCTGAAAGTCGCGAAACAAATACTGTACTCGCATCAGCGGAATAATTATAAGTTAGATGCTGAGGATGCTGTACAAAGTGCATTTGAAAAAATAGTGCGATATGCAAGCAATGTCCCGTTTGACAAACCGGAAAAAGTGCTCAAAGCCTACATTTATGTCGTATTACAAAACGAAATCAATAGGATTTTGTCGGAAACCGATTTGACTGAATATGAATATACTGAATATGTGGAATTCGCAGAATGCATGTCCGCTGAGGATTTAGGAGAGACCATACATATCCGTGAAAGATACCGCGAAGTAGTACGTGCAATCGAAAACATGGATTCGAGATACAGCACAGTCTTGCTGCTGTATTATTTCCATGATATTCCGGTCAAACAGATTGCAGTGATTTTGGGCTTATCGGAAAAGACCATCTACACTCGGATCAGTAGAGGGCGTCAAAAACTCATTGATCTTCTGGAGAAAGGAGAGCCTCAATGACAAAAAGCAATGCAGATCTGCTTAAAAGCGCGATCCTTGAGGGTGTTGATGCGAAATATAAGAAGATATTGGCTAATAGCAAAGTCGATGCGACATGCACCGATGCGCATCATCAGAAACTGGATGTGATATTGGGGTTTGATACGCGCTGGGTGCATAAACGTCATAAAAGCAAAACAATAGTAACAGTAATATTGATTGCTGCTATTATTGGTATTGCATGTCTGACCACGTATGCATATCGTAACCAGATTCGTGAGTTATTCCTCCAAATTTTTGATGATGCTATATTGCTGGAATATCCGGGAGAACAACCGACCGGTCCTGTTGTTGAGATATACCAAGTCACGTATATACCGGACGGTTATGAGATCATAAAAGAGCAAGAGGACTTGATGGGTGTCTATCGTGAATGGCATGATGCATCCGGTAATCTGATCATTTTTAGACAAATGCCAATAAACTCTCTGATTGGTATAGACGGAGAAGAAGGCTCTTCTTCATTGATTCAACACGGTGAATTGCAAATATATTGCAGAGAAAAGAATGGCATTCATCGATATTTTTGGAATGATGGCAAATATGCCATGAATATCGTTGATGAAGGTGGACATTCGCTAGACGTAATTCTAAAAATGATTGATAGCATAACAACTAAAGAATAAAACCGAAAAGCAGATGGATTAGTGCCATCTGCTTTTTTAGTGGATTTTTTTGCAAAAAAATATGAAAATTGAAGAAAAATCGTCAAATAAAATATCTTAATTTATAGACTCTGTGGGAGCAATTTTTTTAAAAAGGAGTGATGTGATTTGAAAATAGCACATAAAAATTTGCTGATACTTTTTTTAATAGGTGTATTGCTTTGTTCATTTGTGTTGTCAGTAGGGGCAACTATTGTATCGAAATTTGATCCTGATGGAACAGGTTCATGTTCTATCACAACAGAAGTTATTGGATAATCTTCGTTTGATATGTTTAAATAAACAAGGAGGCTCTTATGAAAAAACGAATTTTTATTTCATTGGTGATCGTGGGCATGATGATGGGTGTATTGTGCTCATGTAACGATGCAAAGCAATCGGATTCCGCTTATGCAATATCCTCGAGTATACATTCGGGCGGTATGGTTGCAACAAGCATTGTGGATATCAATATGGGAGATCTTACGCGGTCTGTCTCCGATCCGGTAGAGCTCACAGCTACCGTGGGCTTGGGCTGGAGCAATCCGGGCGCAGAAAACACCGTCGCGGGCTTTACCGTGACGGCTACAGGCTGTGTGATTCAAGGGCAGAACGATCAGTGGAGCAAAATTTATGAAGACTTTCATGACAATGAAGCTTATCTTGCCAAGAAAGATACCGATACGTTTTTGTGGTATGAGATCCCGACCTTACAGCCTGTCTACCACGAGCAAATTACCATTACGTTTCCACAGGGTGAGTGCTCCGGTCGGATTGTCATAAGCAACTATGAATACAGCAAATTCGACTCGCAGGATTACATAGACGAAGTCATGCGGAATACAGAAAGCAAAGTCACAATCTATTATGCCAAGAATCAGGACGGTATTGCGTTCAGTACCATATCTGTGCAACGGGCAATTGAGAATTTAGCAGAAATGGATTCTCAATAACAAGCAAAAAGACCGCCGAGAAATGGGTGTTGTCCTTATCGGAAAAATTTCATAAGGGTATGGGCGTAGCCCGATGCATTTGTTATACAAATGCGAAACTTGCGATAAAACAGAAGAGAGAGCAATCGGTTTATAGCCGAATTGTTCTCTCTTTTTTGGTCTCAGTTTAGAGTTATGAGGCTCGCCAATTGCGATGCAATTCACTCGCCGTTATGAGTTTGCTGCCGCAAACGTTATGATATGATTGCCCCGCGCCCTTTAGCGCGACATAGTCGCTCATAACTTGGCGTAGCCAATCATAACTCATAACTTGCCCGCAAGGGCAATCATAACTTAGCGTGTTCTCCGTTGAGGAGAACACGCTAAAGCCCGGCGGCCTTTTTTATTGCAATTCCAAGGAATAGATTTTCGCGTGTCCTTTGGTTTTGAAGATCAGGTGGGTACGGAAGAAGGGCTTTTCGATGGCGGAGATGTCGATCTCATGCATTTTTCTTGTGCCGTCACCGATCAGCTTGAAGGGAACCTCAGCCCACGAGCAAGGAGAGCCCTTGCGGTCAGGCGTTGTGGTTTCGCCGTAAGCGCGGACACCCACGACTCCCTCTATCTCACCGCCGTCAAACGCGGCGTCCAGTAGGATTTTTTTGCACTCGCCCTTTGAAACGTAGATAAAGGGCGAGCAGAGCCATACGTCATGATCAAAATCGAAATCAAGGCAATCCTGATTGCCAAATCCCTTATCCGTGGTGTTGAGGTAATAGAAATTTTGGCGATCCTCCGAAAAATCAAATTTTCTGTGATCGACCTTGGCATCAAGCTCCAGCGCTGTTTTGCGAATCGAGGCAAGGTCGCCAACGATCAGAGAGTAATGGAAGGTGTAGACGATATTATGATCGAGAATCACACTTGTGGTGGGACTGACGGTTGCGGTCTGAAAATCCTTGGCACCGCCCACGCCCATGCGCTCCACGCCGCCCGCAAAGCCGCCGACGGCGCCGCAGGTATGAGGATTGTAAACACCCAGACCGTAGTCGTGATCATCCACCAGGGCGACCCAGCTCTCGGGATAAAGCATAAACTCGGAGGGCCAGCTTCTGCCTTCGGTGTGCTTGCTGACGATCTCGGTCAGCTCGCCGCCCGTCCCGGGCTGCTCTCCCACGTAGGAGACGATGCGGTAGAATTCGCCATTGGTATAAACGGCGGGCAGCTCCTGCCCGCAGGCGCGGTACTGCGTGCGGTCGGAGCGATGATTATTGAGACGGGCGGTCACGTTCACGGTTTTGCCGTCAAGCGTATACCAAAGCTCAAACGTGCATTCTCCGGGGACGTTATTGAGAGCCCACTGCATCGGGATGCATTTGACGTACAGCGTGTTTCCTTCGATCTTATGCTCGATCAGCTTTGCGCGGTTAAAGAAGCAATCTCCCGTTTGTATGGGGTTCCAGCCGGTATGCGTCCAGTTCTTTCCCATTTCGGTTCCTTCCGGATGAAAGGGTACGGGACCGGAATAGAAGGATAGCTGTACCTGTCTGCCCCAGTCTGCGCTGTTGATCAAATTGCGCTTTCCATGCTCGGCAAGGTAGGTGACTGTGCCGCCAAGTGCCGTATTGATACCGAATTTGATATATTCGTTCTCAATATAGAATACGTTTTCGTCCAGAATTTTGTGATCTTCGGCTTGTGCCAGGTAGTGAGGATTGTTTCCCATGCTTCGTACTCCCTTGCGATGTGTTTGTCGTTTTGACCTTGCTCCCATTTTATCACAGAAATATGGGAAAGTCAATCCCGATCAGAACATGAAAAAAGAGGCCGGGCTTGTGAACCCGGTCTCTTTTTTCCTTTGCAAGGAGTATCAATAATCGCTCGTGCCAACGCCGCCCGAAACAATGGCGATGCCCGAGGACGTGCCGATTCTGTCAGCACCTGCCGCGATCATGGCAAGAGCCGCGTCGTAGGTCTTGACGCCACCCGAGGCCTTGATGCAAACGTTCTCGGTCTTGTTGGCCTTCATAATGGCAATTGCCTCAACCGTTGCCGCACCGGGGTTGACGCCCGTGCAGGTCTTGACAAAGTGCGCGCCGGCCTTGCAGGAAAGCTGTGTGGCGATCGCGATCTCCTCGTCGGTCAAAAGTCCCGTCTCGATAATGACCTTGACCGTCTTGCCCTGTGCCGCCGCTACGACAGCCGCGATGTCAGCGCAAACGTAGTCCAGATCTCTGTCCTTGAGCTTACCCACGTTGATGACCATGTCAAATTCGTCACATCCGTCTCTGTAAGCCGCCTTGGTTTCCTCCACCTTAATAGCGGTCACGTTCTTGCCAAGAGGGAATCCGATGACCGTGCAGGTCATGACGTCGGTGTCCTTGAGGATGCTGTGTGCCAGAGCGACGTCCGCGGGGTTGACGCAAACCGATGCAAAATGATGCTCGGCCGCCTCGGCGCAAAGCTTTCTGATATCCGCCTCGGTGGCAAAGGGCTTGAGGTTGGTGTGGTCGATATATTTGTTGATGGGCTTCATGTGCAGTCTCCTTATTGTGAAAATTGTGATAATTCAGTATAGCACATTTCATTTTATCTGTCAAGTTTCGGTTGACAAATCGGTATGAGTGTGATATGATTAGGATATGGAAACAAATACTAATCAACGGAGGACACCATGAAAAGAATTATCACAATGCTTCTGGCTATGATGCTTGTTCTTTCGCTGGCTGCAACCATGTTTGCATGCGACAAGGGCGGCGATGATCCCGAAGTGACCACTGAAACTCCCACCGAGGCTCCCACCGAAACCGAGTCTGAGGATACCACTCCCGAAGAAACCACCCCTGAAGAGACCACTCCCGAGGAAACCACTAAGGACTCCAGCGCTCCCGTTGAGGGTGCGATCAACATCGGCACTGCCGAGGAGTTGATCGCTTGGGCAAACAGCATTATGGAAGATGGCACCGACTACATGGACGTTACCGTCAACTTCACTGCTGATATCGACCTTGCAGGCTACAACTGGATTCCCGTTGACGGTGCATTCCTGGATTGCGTTACCTTCGAGGGCAACGGCCACACCATCAAGAACATGACCATTGCAGGCACCGATGACCACAATATGGATGCGGCTCACGGCTTTAACTACGGCTTTGGCTTTATCCAGAACGCCGAGTATGACCTGACCTTCCGTAACCTGACCTTTGACGGCGCAAACATCACCGCTTGGGAAAGACACGTTGGCGTATTTGTCGGTAACGTATATGGCGCTGCATGGCTGACCTTTGAAAACTGCCACGTCACCAACTTCACCGTTGACGGCTGGATGGATTACCTGAACACCAATCCCGAGGAAGGCGGACACGCGATCGCATTCCGTGTTGCAGGCTTTGTCGGCGGCAACTTCGGCGGCACGCTGGAGTTTTATGATTGCACCGTTAAGGAAGGCAAGATGACCGCATTCCACAACCTTGCAGGCTTTATCGGCTACGATGCTACCGGCGGTATCAGCGCAGATAACTTCGTGAACTGCCACGTTGAGAACGTTGAAATGACCTTCTCCTACTGCCTGTCCGATGCCTACACCGCAGATATGCCCAGAAAGTTTGTAAGCGTATTCTACAACGGCAACAACTGGGTTGACAACATTGACGATTTCGTTGATACCGACAACTCCTACAAGGGTATCTACTTCATCGACTACACCGATCCCGATGCGGTTTACGAGCCCACCAACTTCCGCAGCTGGACCTATGACGATTACCTGGCATCTCAGGGCTGATCAAGTCAATGAAAAACCCGCAAATCGCAATGGGTGATGTCCTTATCCGAGAAATAAGATAGGGGTATAGGCAAGACCCTGCGCATTTGTAATACAAATGCGAAACCGGCGATAAAAAACAGAAGAGAGAGTAACACGGAAGTAAATCCGCGAAGCTCTCTCTTTTCTGCTTTCTATGAGTGATATTTTTGCTTTCGCAAAGAGTGATATTGCCCTTTCGGGCAGTGATATTGTTCGGCTACGCCTCACAGTGTCTCCAAGGTTCTGCGAAGCAGGTTCTTATATTCTATTCGCCCATAAACTCGCGAAGCGAATATCACTTGGACGAAGTCCAAATATCACTGCGTAGCAATATCACTCGCCACAGGCGAATAGAACTGGCGTGATACTCCGATAAGAGTATCACGCCAAGACTTGCGGGTTTTTGTTTTAGTGAATGAATTCATCGTAAATGGCTTGGATAGCGGGAATATACTCGTCGTCGGCAACGCCTACGATGATGTTGAGCTCAGAGGAGCCCTGATCGATCATGCGGATGTTGATGCCCCCCGATGCCAGCGCGTCGAATACGCGAGCGGCGGTACCCTTGGCCTTGACCATACCGCGACCCACGACTGCAACCAGCGCAAGGTTGTCCTCAATGGTGACGCTGTCGGGAGAAACGGTGCGGCAGATAGCCTGCAGGATTCTCTCTCTCTTGCCCTCAAGTGCGGCGGTGGAGACCACGACCGACATGGTATCAATACCCGAGGGAAGATGCTCAAAGGAAATGCCGTTTTCCTCAAGAATTTCCAGCACCTTGCGGCCAAAGCCGATCTCGGCATTCATCATATCCTTTTCGATGTTGATAACCGAGAATTCCTTTCTGCCCGCAATACCCGTGATCACGCGCTCTGTGTCATACTGCGTGGTGGAGGCCACGATCATGGTGCCACGATCCTCGGGACGGTTGGTGTTGCGGATATTGATCGGAATACCTGCCGAGCGGACGGGGAAGACCGCATCCTCGTGCAGCACGGTTGCGCCCATGTAAGAGAGCTCGCGCAGCTCTCTGTATGTAATGGTGTCGATAGTCTGAGGATTCTTGACAATGCGGGGGTCGGCTTTCATGAAACCGGAAACATCTGTCCAGTTTTCATAAAGATCGAAGTCG
>JAZULL010000066.1:0-11864 GCA_045603085.1 Eubacteriales bacterium
GAAAAAATCGCACTTTGCTTTGATGTGGATGCCGATGCAAGAGAGCTGTATGAGCAGAACCTTGTGCGCGTGGAGTATGCGCTGGCGGGCAGGGAATACACCTATACCTTCGGCCTTTCGGGCTCTGCCGTGTGGAAGGCAACGGGACCTATCTGGAAGACCGATCCCGAATGCACCACCGAGGCACTCTCCCGCGTGCCCAACTACTGGCATCTGTTCGCGGGTGTGAAGCACGACGGTGACGCCAACGACGTGGTCAGACGCTTCCACCTCAACTACGCCGTGGACACCGACACCGCATATCTGACCGAGGAGCAGCTGTTCGCCGCACCGCGCGAGGACGGCCAATACGTGGAAGAGGTGTTTGTTCAGAAGCAGGACAGCTTCACGGTGGGGGATATTTTTGGCTTCAAGGGCCCTTGCGTGGTATATCTGTCGCGCAAGCTGCTGTGTCCCGAGGATATGGAGGTCTGTGTGCAGATCGGTCACAGCGCGCCGTTTGCGCTGTATATCAACGGGGAGCTGATCGCCCAGCGCAAGTGCTGTGATACCTGGACGGCCGAGAACGTGCACGTTCAGCACGTGAAATTGGAAAAGGGCGAGAACCGCGTGGTACTGCGACTGACGCAGGTCAACGCCGACGCCAAGTATAACCTGATCTTCTCCAAGGGTCCCACCTGCGCCGAGCACTACGTGTGCATGGGATCTGTGAACCCGGGGCATTTTTAAAATGTAAAAGACAGAGAACGTTTGGCGTTCTCTGTCTTTTTTCTTGGCAAGCTCTGCTTCGGTGTTTACAAAAGTTGATTTTGGGCGATATGTTTGCTCGCGCAAACGCGATATATTTTCGTTGGTGCGTAAATGCGATATAACCGCCCTTACGGTCGGTTGCGATATGATATAAATCCCTTGTTTTAGCATATCTCGCCTATGGCGAGTATGTTAAAACATATCGCTTGCGGTAAGCAAATATCGCTCCCGTCAGGGAACATCTCAAATCCCGCGAGGGATTTATATCGCTGCGTAGTGTCCTTAAGGACACTACGCATTCCATTCCTTATCCAGCACGCGTTTGCGGCTCTTGAGAAATTTGAGCAGGAATTGATAGTTGTCGTCGGCAATGTCGGGCTGGTCGCCGTACCAAAGCTCGCGGTTGAGCTCCAGCGAGGTGTCAATGCCCGCGCGGTAGCCCTGCACCTTGTCAATGCAATCGCCAAGCACGTCCGACCAGCAGGACTGATACCGCTCGCACAGCTGCTCGTAAAGCTCGGGCGAGCGCGCCACTCCGCGGAAGAATTCGTTGGAGTATTCGATCCCGGTATCCACGGTATAGTATTCGTTGGGCTCGTTGGTCCAAGGAGTGTAGAGGCTGTAGTCATAGTCCCAGATCGGTCCGAATGCCAGCTTCTCGCCCGCGATCTGATAGGAATAGAAGGATTTCCAGACGTGGTCTCTCTCGCCCATGATCTGATCGATGATCATGTGGTCGATCAGCGAATCCACGTCCATGTATTTTTTCATTTTTTTAGCGTTGCCGTCGCGGCAGGCGTCAAGGATCTTGTTGTAGTAGCGTTCCAGCTGCTCAAAGAAGGAGTAGAACTGTTCGTCTGAGCAAAAATCTGCCTTGGTGGGATATTCCAGCGAGAAATATTTGTTGCACCATGCGACGTAAAAGTAGGTCTCCCCCTCAATGGCGCCGGGCTCCTCGGGCGCGTACTCGTCCAGGCATACGTAGAAATTGAAGTCGTCAAGATCGGTCATGTCGGGCGTGATGGTCTGCTCAATATCAATGCGACCCGCGTCCTCCTCGATCTGCTCGCAGAGCGTGTAAAGCCCCATAAACTCACCGTTGAGGTAAAGGTTAACGTGATGCACGGTGGGGGTAAACGCCAGAGCGTCGGATGACGCGCCCAGATAAAATGCGGCGTAGTTGTGCATGCAGGAGGGGTCAAGATAATCGGCCAGCAGAACCCAGTCCTTGGCCTTTTCCAAGCCAAAGAGCGAAACCTTTTGGTTGAATTTGATGCGGTAAGGCTTTTTGGGATAGGTCGCGGTGGAATTGCCGCGCCAGCGGATGCTGCCGCCAACGTCGTGCGCCTCGTCCTCGGTGTTGACCAGATCAAAGGTCATGTCCACGTAATTGTGTTTGTCATAGATGGGCTCGGGAACCGAAAGGTGCACGATGGGAAGCTCGCGCGTAATATAATCCAGCTTGAGCGTGACCACGGTGTCCTCGGTCACGTCCGAGAGCTCGACCGACGTGCCGTCATAGAGTTGACCGTTGATCTCGTACCCCGTGTAAACGTAGCCGCGCTTGATCTCAAAGGACACGGTTTCGTAGGGTGTGTCGGTCACGTCCTGCACCGGCTCGCCCGACCAGATCACCGCGTCCTTGATGGGACAGACGATGCTGACCGTGATGCGGCCGTCGTCGGTCTCGGTCTCGGTCTCGGTCGTGTGCTCGGTGACCGGGATATCGGGGACGGTTGTGTCCTGACCGCCGCCGTGATCGCCATGACAGCCCGAGAGCAGCAGCACCGACAGCAAACAAAGGCTGATGAATCTGCGTTTCATGCGTGTTTTATAGATTCCTTTCTGAAGAAGCAGTTTCCTGCTCGGGCTCAAGTCGCTTGCCCATGAGCAGAATATAGGCCACCAGTCCCAGCTGAATGACGCCCGAGAGCGCGATCAGCCACGGGATGCCGCCCGTATAGATGTAGCCAAACAAGGGGAATTCCCAAGCCTTGGAGAGGGCTACGAATACCGTGCCGAACAAAAGTCCTGCGGCTGCACCGAGATTGTAAACGATCTGATAAAACGAGGTATAGCAGGTGCGGTTGACCTGCGGCATATTGATGTATTGCATGTTGGCCACGATGGTGTTGCGTCCCACTCCCGCAAAATGCTGCGGCAGTCGCACGACCAAAAGCCAGCTGACCAGCAGCCAGGGGGCAAGATCGGGGCGAATGAGTGCGTAAAGCAGCTGCAGGGGAGATTCGATCAGCAAAGCCAGCGCAAGAGCCTTGAGCCACGAGGTCTTGGTGATCCTCTTTTGCCAGAATTTCATGGAGAAGGGGAAGAAGAAGGGATAGACGAAGATGATAAAGCAGTAAAGGAAATAAGTAATGCCCACCGTTTCCATCAGGTAGACCTGCAGGAAGGTGTTGTGGCAGTACAGCGAGAATTGCCAGACAAACACCACCAGCATGACCAGCATGTATTTTTTGTTGGAGAGGGGGACGGTGATGATGTCGCGGAATTTTGGGGTGTGGATGACGGGGTAATCCACCTCGCGCGGCAGAGAGAGCAGCACAACGTCCAGAATTCCCAGCAAAAAGCCGAAATGGCGCACGTATTCAAGGAATGCCAGCTGGTTTGCGGGCATGGCGGCCAGCTTGTCGGCGTAAACGGCGGCAATCAGGATCAGAACACCGGGCAAGAAGGCGGCGGCAAACTGATTGAAGGTCATGTAGTGCGCGCGCATGCGCTCGGGCAGGAACTTGACGTGCCATGCGGCATATCCCGAAACCGCGATGATGTTGAAGATGTATGCGATAAACTGCAGCACCGACATACAGATAACCAGCACCGTAGCGTCGGTGATCATGCGGGGCAGAAGCGTCAGGGCAAAGATGCTGAAAACGTAATAAAGCGTTTTGCAGACCGCTAAAATCCAGCGTCGCTTTTTAAAGCGGGTCAGAAGCGAGGGCGCGAAGATGACGAACAGGCTGGCGATAAAGGGGGAGAAGGCTAAGATGCCGATCTCCTCGGGCTGCATGTGATAGCCGCGCAGAAATTCGGTCCAGAAAATGCCGGTGGTGATGTAGGTGATCACCGCCTCCAAGGCCACCGATATGACTAAGATACAGCGCGTGCGCGCATTGGGGTCTTTGAGATTAAAGACCTGCCCCAAGGTCATTTTATGCCGTTGCATGGTAGAGTTCTCCAATCGTGTATGTGCAAATATCAGTGCAAATATTAAGCGAAAAAGTCAAAGCCGAGTGTGCAGACGCGCCAGACGTAAACCCCCAAAAGCGCGGCCAGTATCACGCCCAGCAAAACCGAGCGCAGCACCCGTGCCCACTTGCTTTTGAAAAAACGCTCGTGCGCGAGCAGCCACAAAAAGGGAATGCCGCAAAAGAAGGCGGGGTGGTAGTGCATGGCGGTGGCAAAATCCAGCCGAAGGGCCGCTAAGTGTGCACGCGTCATGCCGCAGAAGGGACAGCAAAAGCCAAAGACCAGATAGGTCGGGCAGGAGCTGCCCAAGAGCAAAGAGAGAGAGGCTACGATTGCCGCCACCGCGCCAAGTCCCAGCACGTGCCCCAGCACCACGCGCACCCATTTGCGCGCATATAGCCGCTTCAGCCAAGCCACGGTCATCCCTCCCTTGTAAAATAAAAATAATATATATAACATTCTATCAAAACCAAGAGTGATTGTCAAGTGCTCACGTTATTGACGCGACCCGAATTTCGTGATATAATAAAAGCAGTTTAAGGCACGGAGGTGCACATGGAAACCCCTATCAAGCAAATCTCGGGTCTGCGACAGGAGCAGATCCGCACCTATAACGACGGCGTGGTACGCATGATGAGCCTTGTGCTCAATCTGGCGGCGGATTCGCTGGACGCCGCGGTGGTGGACGAGATCGCGCGCGAGTGCGGCGTCAGCCGCGCCTATGCCTATGCCGAGTGTTTGGCGGCGGTGTGCGGACTTGACACGGCAGGCCGCGATCGCGACCTGTTCCGCCATTATTTCGTTCCCATGATCCATGAGCTTGATCCCGCGGATTTTGAGAACGATCCGTATTATCAGAATATCAAAATCAAGCCGGGCAAGAGCGGCAAGTGGGAATACAGACAGATGCGTCTTGCGCCCTGCGAGGCCTTTGTTTGCAATGACTTTTTGGTGACAAGGGACAACCGCATGATCCCGCAGATCGGCTTTTTCATGCGCGAGTTCAAATTCCCCGGCGTGCTGGAGGGCGGCAGGGAATGGATGACGCTGATGCCCAACGAGACCGTGACCACCAAGCCTGCGCTGGATGCGGCGCACGGCAGGGTGTTGACCTTTGGTCTGGGGCTTGGCTATTTTGCTTACATGGCGGCGAGAAAGCCCGAGGTGGAATCGGTGACCGTGGTGGATCTGAGCGCGGATGCCATCTCGCTCTTTGAAAAGAATCTTCTACCGCAGATGGACTGCAAGGAAAAGATCAAGGTCATTTGCGCCGACGCATTTGATTTTGCCGCCGAGCATTATCCTGCGGCCGAATTTGACTTTGTTTTTGCCGACATCTGGCATGACGTCTCGGACGGTAAGGACCTCTACCTGCGATTCAAATCCATGGAGCACCTCGCCCCCGATATGGAATATACCTATTGGCTGGAGGAGTCGATCAAGTGCTATATGAATGACGCTCTTTGGCCGTGATGCTCATAGGATAGCCGGCAGTGTCACCGGGGACGGTTAGCGTAAAAACAACCCCGCAGGGTGACAAGATTGCGCAAAACAAAGCCAAAGTGTAACTGAGCACACAATCGTCTTAATCCCTCTCCCGCCACTACGACGGCGGGGGGGGCAGGGCGGACAAGCTGATGCTAAATATATGGCTACCCAATCAGCATTAGGTAATGAATTGACGGGCGATCTGCAGATAGATAGCAATATACCCCAAGGCCAATATGAGCACTACCATATGCCTCAAAGGAAATTCGGCAGATATAAGCATTTTCATGTTTGGTATGGTTTGCCCGTCGAGTGAAATTAGGGACAATATTAAGGAGAGGCTTGTGATGAGATATGCATTTTTTGATGGTAATATTAAGGATTACACCGAAGACATTGAATACGACATTCAGGGCAAAGAACACGATGATCTCATACGCGTGTGCTTTCAGTACTCTGATACTTTCAGTGTGTTGCTTGGCCCCAACATTCATTTGGCAGATAAACTCAAACCTTTTGAAATAACTGTAGATCCGGATTGTTATGAGTATGCTCCGCCATATAGACATACCTATCCGGGTATGGTAAGAGAATTGCATTTTTACCATATTTGTCCGGAGTTGTATACAATCATAACAGAAAACATCCACAGTATTTGGGAGTGGATTGATGGATGGGGTTTCGAAAATCCTGAAAATCCGCATTTTTACAGAACTGACGGAACCTGTTTTTTTATGTGCAATACACACGATGGACAGTGTTTTTTCTACACGCGTGAAGACGAGGACATTTCATCTGTGATCAATAAAAATCATTGGTACTGCGAAACAGAGTTGTCGCCGGGAATGATCCTCTCTCCAAGGCCTTACGTGTATCGGCCATTGATCAAAGAAAAGCCATCTGAAACCTGACTTGTGTAGCAGGGTATAACAGGGGACAGTATTCGGTTACATCCATGCTCTGCCCCCGCCGCTTTGCGGCGGGGGGACTCTTTTAAGTGAAGGAATTATAGCTTTGCCGAGGAACAATCATTCGTACCGCAAAAAAGCCGCGGTAATTTTTCCAATCTTATTGCAATTAACTAAAGTCTATGATATAATCAAGGGGTAAATACCATAAACCGAGAACAGAAAGGGTATTCAAAATGGCAAAAAAGGTAATTGACAAATTTACAGATCTGGCGGGCGAAAACGTCGATCCCCGTACCAGAAGATATCTGGTTCCCAAGAGAATTGTCTGGACGCAGGGTAACGTGACCGGCGCGGAGCATCTGCTGGATGAAAAGAGCAATCAGATCACGTTGGTTGTCGGCCAGGATAACTGCACGCTTAAGAACGAGCCCGGCAAGCCTCACGCGGCAATTCTTGTGGACTTTGGCATTGAGTTTGCAGGCTCTGCACGCTTCCACACCTGGATGACCCGCGGCCCCGGACACAACGGTGCTGTCAAGGTCGCAGTTCGCTTCGGTGAGAGCGTGATGGAGGCTCTGACTCCTCTTGGTGAGAAGAACACTACCAACGACCACGCCATCCGCGACAGCGTTTACAGCCTTGGCATGTATTCCGGTGTTGAAACCAACGAAACCGGCTACCGTTTTCTTTACGTAGAGCTGCTGGATGACGACGCCTTTATTACCTTTAAGGCCATTCAGGGCGTATTCCATTATCTTGATCTGGAGTATAAGGGCACCTTCAAATGCTCGGATGAAAGACTCAACAAGATCTGGGATACCGCCGCATATACCGCGCACCTGAACATGCAGGAATACCTGTGGGATGGCATCAAGCGCGACAGACTGGTCTGGATCGGTGACATGCACACCGAGGTCAAGACCATTCTGACCACCTTTGGCTATACCGATATCGTGCCCAAGTCTCTGGACGTTGTCCGTGACGAGACCCCCGTGGGCACTTGGATGAACGGCATTTCCTCTTACTCCATGTGGTGGCTGATCATTCAGCACGACTGGTACAGAACCGTGGGTGACACCGTGTATCTGTCTCAGCAGAGAGAGTACATCCACGATCTGATGGACGTGCTGGCCGATTGCGTAGACGAGGACGGCGTTGAGCACATGCCCGAGAACAGATTCATGGACTGGCCCAACAACGATAACCCCGGTGCTATCCACGCAGGTCTGCAGGGTCTGCTCAAGATCGCGCTGGATAAGGGTACCTCGCTGCTTTATACGCTGGGCGACGTAGCTCTTGCTGAAAAGTGCGCAATGGCGGCTGTCCGCATGAGAAAGCACGTGCCCGACCCCTGCGGCTCCAAGCAGGCAGCGGCTCTCTTGGTACTGGCAGGCCTTGCCGATGCCAAGGAGACCAACGAGACCATGATCGCGCCCGGTGGCGGACACGGCTATTCCACCTTCTTCGGCTACTATATCCTCAAGGCCAAGGCGCTGGCAGGCGACTTTGCAGGCGCGCTTGACGACATCAAGGAATACTGGGGCGGCATGCTGGATATGGGTGCTACCACCTTCTGGGAGGATTTCCACCTCTCCTGGATGGAAAATGCAGGCAGAATCGACGAGATCGTGCCCGAGGGCAAGGTTGACATTCACGGTGACTACGGCGCATATTGCTACGTCAAGTTCCGTCACTCGCTGTGCCACGGCTGGGCTTCCGGTCCTTGTCCTTACCTGTCCTCTTACGTCATGGGCGTCCGCTCCATTTCTCCCAACACCTACGAGATCAAGCCCGAGCTTGCATATCTCGATTGGGTAGAGGGCACGTATCCCACCCCCAAGGGCGAGATCTACATCAAGGTCAGAAAGGATGCAGACGGCAAGCAGATCGTCGACATTCAGGCTCCCAAGGGAATCTTCATTCTCAGATAATTGCAAGAAATATAGAAAAGGACGCTCCGTCGGAGCGTCCTTTTTGTTTGTGGTGGTTTACCCGATTGCCTTTGCAATCATATCGTTGATTTTTTCGCGCATTGTCAGAATTGTGTCGGCGTCGCGGGCGCACTTGTCAAATCTGATCTCGCCCAGCACCTCTTCCAGGGCGGCGATGACTGCGTCCTTGCCGTAATACTGCTCGGCCAATTTCATAGCGCGCATATCCTGCAGGGCGTCGTGGAAGACGATGATGCGAAGTGACTCCAGCGCCCGGCCGTCAAGCGCGGGGTAGACCGAATAGGTGTCGCCGCCGGGTACCCAGTATTCGCCGCAGGCGTCCACGAAAGGATCGATGGGATCGATCGAGCCGCAGGTGTTGTAGAAGTTATAGCCCCACTGCAAGAATCCCGCAATGTCGTACTTGTACATCTGATAGCCGATCGAGCGGTTACGCCACGAGGGCATGGCCATGAGTCTGTTGGAAACGTCCACGCACTGGCCGCAGCAATAATAGGTCCAGAGCCCTTCTACCTTGGCCTTGATAAAGGGCTCGATGTGGTTGTTGGAGGGAATGGGCAGGGGCACGATCCCTTGCTGGAAGAATTCAAAATTGGAAAGCGCGTCCATGATGGGGTAGCCTTCAAGCAGGTCTGCCACCACCGCCTTGGCGGCCTTGTAGGATTCCAGCTGCATTTCGTTTGGCTCGTCCGAGATGTGGAAATAGCAACGCTTGTCGTCGCCGCGTGCCTTCATGTGGTCGAGGAATGCGGGCAGGAAGGTGCGCAAAAAGGTGCTGTATTCCTCGCCCGTGGCGGCAGTTTCCCACCCGAATATCTTTTTGTATTCGCCATCCACAGTTGCCATGACCTTGGGAGCGTGCTCCGCGCCCCATTGGGTGAACAGGTGCGCGATCTCAAAATACTTGATACCCACGCGGTCGCACATGTCGATCCAGCGATCAAGCTTTTCAAAGCCGAAGGTGTAGGTGTCGCCGTCCTTGCAAACGTCGATCAGCTGTACCGTGGTGCGCTCGCCGCCCACGACCGTGTCCAGCGCGGGGGTGAAAATGGGGGTCAGCAGCAAATTGATGCCGTTTCTCTTTGCCGTGCGGGCAAAGTTCTCCACGATTCGCCAATGCTCCTCGCTCCATGCGTCCACGCGGTAGTAGTTGGCAAGGCAGTCGCAGTGGAACCATTGAGTCAGAAGCAGCTGTTGCTCGGGCAGAGATTCGCCGATGACCGTGAGTGTGACTGTGTGCCGGGCTACCACGTTGCCCTCACCGTCGGTCAGGGTGATCGCGGTGGGGTATGTACCTGCGGCCACGGTGCCGTCAAGGTCGAATTCGATCCACACGCTGTTAAGTGCCCCCTGCATGACCGAGATCGCGCCGCCGTAGTGCAAGGGCTGGAGCAGATCGGGATAAAGACCGGGGGCAAGACGCAGATAGTTACCGTCGTCACATCCGGGGAAGGTGGGAATGTCCACGGGAATGCTCTTGACGTTGCGCACGGTGGCAAAGGGGGCGAGTGCGCCGTCCACACGGATGATAAAGCGCTGGCATACGGGGGCGTCGTCGTTGCCGCGGTGGATCAGCTGCAGCGAGAAACGCTCGTTGTTGAGTACAGAGAGCGCAGAGAGAGGCTTGAAATCCTCTACCTTTTGGTCGAGAAAGCATTTTTCAAGGCTGGAGATAAGTGCTGTTTGAAACATGATGTCCCTCCGTTATTTATTTTCCGAGTTGTTGATTTCTTTCAAAGGATGCCTTGACCGCGTCCTGCACGGCTTTATCCAAGCCGTTTTGCTGCAAGACCTTGACGCCCTCGATGGTCGAGCCGCCGGGGGAGCAGACAGCTATGCGAAGCTGCTCGGGCGTGCGGGGGTCAGTCTGCAGCATGCGTGCCGCACCCAGCAGCATCTGTGCGGCGTATTCTGCCGCCTTATCCTCTGGTAAGCCGCACTGTGTGCCGCCCTTGGCAAGCGCGTCGGCAAACATATAGGCAAAGGCAGGGCCACAGCCCGAAACGGCAGTTGCCGCGTCAAACAGAGCCTCGTCCAAAAGATCCAGTCTGCCCGCCTGCGCCATGGTGTCAAGGAAGATGCCCACCTGCGCGGGTGTCGCGCGGTCGCTGTAGCAATATTGGATCATGCCATGACCCACCGCCACGGGGGTGTTGGGCATGATGCGGATGACGGCCGCGCCCGGGAAGAGCTCGCCAAGTCTTTCTAAGGTTACGCCCGCCGCCATGCTGACAAGACAGTAGGGGGTGGTGCGCGCCGAAAGAGCGGGGGATAGCTGTGCGGCAACGTCCGCGAGCATCTGCGGCTTGACGCCAAGGAAGATCAGGTCGCATTCGGTGCAGACTGTGTCGTTATCGACCTGCACGGCACCGATCTTTTGGCAAAGCGCGGCGGCCTTGGCGGCATCGTGGTCGCTGATGAAAATGGCGCAATCGGTTTTGGATGCGGCAAGCGCAAGCGCGCCACCCATATTGCCCGCGCCGATAAATCCAATGCGTTTCATAAAAGCTCCTTCATTTGACGGTGTGTTACAAGGGAAAGATAATAAGATAGAATTGAAATTTGCCCAGGCAAATTTCTACCTTCACATTTCGCCTATGGCGAAATATTTCACTTTCATGCCTTGGGCATGATTTATCTGGTCTGTCCGTCGCCGGTAATGACGTACTTATAGGTGGTTAACTCGCAAAGACCCATCGGGCCGCGCGCGTGAAGCTTTTGCGTGGAAATGCCCATTTCACAGCCAAAGCCGAATTCGCCGCCGTCGGTAAAGCGGGTGGAAACGTTGACGTAAACGGCAGAGGAATCCACACCGCGCGTAAACGCTTCGATAGCTGCGTCGTCGGTGGCGATGATGGCCTCGCTGTGGCCGGTCGAGTGTGCGCCGATGTGTGCGACGGCCTCGTCCACGCCGTCCACAATGCCCACAGCCAGGATATAGTCGAGAAATTCGGTGTCAAAGTCGTCCTTTCCCGCAGGGGAGGCGTCGATGATCCCGCATGCGCGGGCATCTGCGCGAAGCTCAACGGGAATCTTGCCCGCAGCCGCTCTTGCGTCAACCAATCTGTCCTTGAGCAAGGGGAGAAACTCGGGTGCGATATCCTTGTGCACCAGACACACCTCGCAGGCGTTGCAAACCGAGGGACGGCCGGTTTTGGCGTTGTCTATGATGGCGAGCGCCTTGTCAAGATTGGCACTCTTGTCTACGTAAACGTGGCAGATACCGGTGCCGGTCTGGATGCAGGGGACGGTGGCGTTTTCAATGCAGGAGCGGATCAGCCCCGCGCCGCCACGCGGAATCAGCATGTCCACGTAGCCGTTGGCCTTCATCAGATCGGTCGCACTCTGTCGCGAGGTGTCCTCGACAAGATTGACCAGATCCTTGCAAAGTCCCGCGCGCTCAAGCCCCGCGCGAAGCGCGGACACAATGGCGGCGGCGGATCTTGCCGCGTCACGGCCGGGACGGAGCACGCAAACGCTACCCGCCTTGACGGCAAGCGCGGCGGCGTCCGAGGTCACGTTGGGACGGCTTTCGTAAATGATGGCGATCACACCC
>JAZULL010000067.1:0-11205 GCA_045603085.1 Eubacteriales bacterium
ATGTAAAAATATTTTTTCTTGAATAGATGCACTACCATTTTGTGCAGAAGGAGGTGTCAAACATGGCAAAATGCAGTATCTGCGGAAAGGGCGTTGTTTACGGTGCTACCGTTTCCCATTCTCACCGCAAGACTAACAGAACCTGGAAGCCCAACATTCGCAAGGTAAAAGCAATCGTAGACGGTACCCCTAAGACCGTTGCCGTATGCTCTCGTTGCCTTCGTTCTCACAAGGTTACCCGCGCATGATTGATTGAAAATCAAATCGAAGGGATGTCGCTATGCTCGGCATCCCTTCGATTTTTTCTTTGAGAGGTTTTTTATGTACGTTCTGACCGATTGCCGCATCTCTGCCAAGGCCCTGCAGACCTTGACGGAATTTGGCCATACCCCCATTCCCTGCCCGCCGCATCCCGTGCTTGAGGACGCTGTGGCCTCGCACCCCGACATGCTGTTTTTCCCGATCGACGGCGGGATTCTGACGCATGCGTCGTATCTTGGCTGTGTCGGTACGCCGACTGCGCTCATTCCCATAGAGCGTGAGCTTGGCGGTGCTTATCCCGAGGACGTGCTGCTCAATGCCGCGACTGTGGGAGAATATCTCGTCTGCCGTCCCGACGCCACCGCCCCCGAGCTTTTGGAATACGCAAGGACGCGCGGCATGACGGTCCTGCCCGTGCGGCAGGGCTATGCCAAATGCAATACCTGCATTGTGTCCGAGCGCTCCGTCATCACCGAGGATGCCTCGATCGCGCGTGCGCTGGAGGGTGTGGGCGTGGAGGTGCTGTTGATTGCGCCCGGTCACGTCGCTCTCCCGCCATATCCCTACGGCTTTATCGGCGGTGCTTCGGGAAATGACGGCGAGCACGTCTTTTTCTGCGGCGACCTTTCCCTGCACCCCGAGGGGGAGCGCATCGCGAATTTTTGTCAAGCGCATGAAAAACAGCCGATCTCGCTGGCAGATCATGCCCTTTGCGATCTCGGCTCTTTGCTGTTTTTCTGATTTTTTATGTTGTTGATCAAGCCTCGAATGCGTTGGCAATTCTCTTGTGATTGGTACACAGCACGTAGTAGCTGTAACACGGAACGATTGTCAGCAGCCATAGCACCACGGGGTTGTGCACAGGGGTCAGCGAAACTCCCTTCTCATGCGCTACGACGGTCTGCTGTTTAACAAAGCGGTACATCCACACAATCGGATAAATACCCAAGGTAAGATATCCTAACAAAAATGCGCCGATAAAGCCCATGATTCTCTTCTCGCCCAGCTTTTCGGCCATATCATTTTGTTGCTTGGCCATTTTGAACCAAAAATACAGCGCATACAATCCACAGGTCACCACGCTCAGTATCATGGTAGGAATCCACTTAAAATGCTTGTACATACGTACTCCTTCCGCACGGCTTGTGATTTTTCGCAGAAATATTCACCGCACTACGATCTTTATTTTAGCACCGCCTCGCGACTTTGTCAAGGGCGGCACATATTTTTCCATATTGTAGGCGCTTTTACGGGAGCATTTATGTCGGTGTGAAATTCCCTATTGAAATCTTTTCCGTAATGTGATATAATGATCATAATATCCCATTTTAAGGAGGACGCGAACATGCGCCACGCTACGGCCAAGCTTGTCTTGGTGCTGCTTTGTGCCTGCACACTGCTTTGTGCCTGCACACCCTCCGGCGGCCCTTCGGGAATCCCGCCGCAGGACACCACCGACCCCACCCAATCCGATCAGGGTACCTCAACCCCCGAGGATCAACAAACCACCGAAGGAGAAACCGAAATGATTATCAACACAGCCACAATTTATCCTATCTCCTACGAGGGGGTCGAAACCACCAAGTATCTTTCTCAGTTTGTCGCAGAGGTTGACAACGCCGACGGCTCGCACAACAACAGTGCACTGGTGCGCGGCGTCATCATCTCCCCTTATTTTACTGCCAAGATCAACGGGCAGGAGGTTCCCTGCTACAGCGTCCGCACGTCGCGCGGTGCTCACACCTTTATCCAGATCGACGCTGTCGATGAGAGCTTCCCTCTCTCGGTTGAAATCACCGCTAAGTTTGCAGCAGAAAGCTACAACGTACATCCTCTTTCCTACGGCATCACCGCAAAGACCCGGGACAGAGAGGTATCTGCCGAGATCCCCTCTTTCGGTAATTACACCTTTGTGCCCGACGACGACATCACACATGCGTTGACCGTTTTCGTCCGCGCCAAGGAGGAATATACCGCCCCCGAGGGCTATGAGGTCATCAGAATCGCTCCCGGTGCGCACGATCAACCCATCGAATTTACCTCCGAAAAGCAGGTGCTCTACTTTGAAGCGGGCGTGCACGAAATGCGCTATGCCGTCAATTTCAAGTCCAATACCGAGGTGTATTTTGAGCCCGGCGCACACATCATTGCCACCATGCCCGACGCTGCCGTGGAAACACCCCTCATGCAGACCGACTGGGCGGGCATGACCCGCTGGCGCGCGCTGTTCCAGGGCCAGTACGTTTCCAACGTCCGCATCAGCGGCCGCGGATTTATCGATCTGACCAAGCTGGACTGGCATGCTCGCTCGCACATTCAGTTCGACCAGTGCGAAAACATCACGGTCGAGGGTGTGACCCTGAATAACGCCGCTGAGTGGACGCTGTATTTCACGCAGAGCAAAAATATTCTGGTCAACGAGGTCATGCTGTTTGGCTACAGACAGAACTCGGACGGCATTGCCATTGTGGACAGTGCCCACGCTCTGGTCAAGAATTGCTTTGCCCGCTCGGGCGACGACCTGTTCGAGGTCAAGTCCATGTATGGCAACTGCCCCATCAAGATCGAGAATATCGTATTTGAAAACAACAACGCCTGGCCGGACAAATGCCGCGGCATGGGCATTATCTACGAGAGCCAGCGCGACATTACCGACGTGCACTTTATCGGCGGCTCGGTTGCATTCGCTCCCGCAGAGTGGATGGACGACCTGGGCGCGTTGATCGTCTTCCTGCACGACGATGCAACGCTGACCAACATCACCTTTGAGGACATTGAGGTTTACAGCTCGGTCAAATATCCCATTAACGTTTCCTTGGACGAGGATTCCACCGCCCAGATCAAGGACGTGACCTTCAAGAACATTACCGTTTACTGTGACACCGCACTCAAGGTAGAAAACCGTTCAACCAAGGGTGGCAAGATCCTGGGCGTCAGCTTTATCGACTGCGTCAGAGGCGGTAAGGTCTGCAATTCGCAGTCCTCGCTTGGCCTGATCTTAAACGGTGTGGACGCGGATATCATCACCTACGGAACAAAATAACGCAAGACAATTTTTGCACTAAAAAAGGAGTAGCACGCTACTCCTTTTTATTTTATCAGCCAATCAGATACTCAAGTGCCGATTGAATGTGCATATCCCAGTATTTCCATGAATGGTTGCCCTCGCTTGTGACGTACTTGTGGTCCGCGCCCAGAGCGTCAAGATGCGCCGAGAAGCGATTGTTGGAATCCAGGAGCCAATCGTCGGTGCCGCACCAGATAAAGGTCTTGGGGAATGCATTTCCCTGATTTGCCAGCTCATCGGCCAAGTAAAACAGGTCGTGCTGTGTTCCCTTGAGCTCGGCGGGACTTTGCATACCGTGATCAAAAATACAACGCCACTCGGGCAAAAGACCCGCACGCTCCAACGCGCAGATATCCAGCGAGCCGGAAAGCGAGGCGCACATACCGAATCTCTCGGGACAGGACAGCGCGGACTTGACGGCACCGTAGCCACCCATGGAAAGGCCTGCCACGATATTGTCCTCGGGTTTTTCCGACATGCCCTTGAAAAAGCTGCGGCACTTATCGGGCAGCTCCTTGGTGACAAAGGTGAAGTATTTCTCACCGCCAACCGTATCGGTATACCAGCTTCTGCCCACAGCGGGCATAACCACCGCGATATTGTACTCGGATGCATAACGCTCGATCGAGGTTCTTCTCATCCAGATCGAATGGTCGTCCGAAAGTCCGTGGAACAGATACATGGTCTTGAACGTGCCCTCGCCGTTTGCCGCCATGCCGATCATGGTGGACGCTTTTTCGGGCAGAATGACGTTGACGGTGACCTGCACCATCAGCGCGTCGGAATGATATTGCAGTTGAATGAATGCCATAGCTTCCTCCTCAGAATTTGATAGCGTTATGGTAACCGGTCAGAATCCCTTCCTTGTACAGATGCGCGTCGTTGGACGACTGCAGCACCTTGGGATAGACGTAGTCACCGTGACGTTGAAAATCGATCACACTCATCGAGCTGTGGCCAAAATCAAAATGCGTGGCAACGATGGGATACGGAATATCCAGCATGGATGCAAAAAATGCAATGCCAAAGCCCTGATGGGCAAACAGCGCGATCCTTTGATTATTGGGCTCAAGGATCTCGTAGCGCGCATTTTTTCGGTCATGACGGTAGCCGAGCTCCAGGAAAAACTCGTCCACCGCAGTATCGATGCGCGCAACTCCCTTGCCAAAATCATATTGTACAAGATCAGGATGCTCATACCAGCGATCGTCCAGTGCGCGCACCTCGGGCAAGCGAAACTTCTCCAGAATATCGTCATGGTAAAAACACCAATAGCGAACACCGTCGGATTTGGCAACGCCGAAATCGCGATGTGCCAGCCCCTCGTCAGCCCAGGGACAAACAGTCATCTCTTTTTTGAGCAGATCGCAGGTGGGCTGTGCAGTTTGCATAGCGCGAACCGAAGGTGAGGAAAAAATGCGATCAAGGCCGTAGGTTGCAAAACGCTTGGACAGTGCCTTGGCCTGCTCGTGCCCCAGCGGGGTCAAAGAGTCGGGATCGTAAATGGGATCTCCGTGACGGACATAGAAAAGCAGCATGTTTGCCTCCTTGAGGTTTTTTCTTAATTATAGCACAGAAATATAGATTTTGCAATTATTCGTGCGATTATGAAATTGAGAAATATTTTTAAAAAAGTCCTTGACAGACAGAGTGCGGTTTGCTATAATATATAGGTCGATAACGCCGGTGTGACGGAATCGGCAGACGTACCAGACTCAAAATCTGGCGATGGCAACATCGTGTGGGTTCAAGTCCCACCACCGGCACCACAAAAGAGGGTCAAGCCTTTTGGCTTGGCCCTCTTTTGTCGTGTCGGTATTAACGTGGGACTTGAAGGGAGCGCGGTAATGAATGACATGCCGGTGGCATGTCAGAACCGCGCTTGACCGAGGCACGTAGCAAAAGTCCGCATCAATCCGCGGCTTTTGCGTCGTCGTGCCGAGAATCAAGTCCCACCACCGGCACCAAATAAGAAACAGTAGATTGATACGGGTAGTATCGACCTACTGTTTTTTATTTCACCGTCAGGTGAAATATTTTATCGTTAAAAAATAGCCAAAAGTCCTTGTAAATCAAGGGTTTTTTCTCTTTGGTGGTGCATTTCGGTATATGCGGTGCCTATATCTTGAGTTTTCAAAGTTCAAAATACAGAAAAGCACTACTCCCCGTCAAGGTGTAGTGCCTTTCTATCGTTAAAAGATTGGTATTCGTTAAATTGCTGTTTGGGTCTTAAATCTTGAAATGTTGTCAAGCATTGCTTGCCGCCTAAATAAGTTTTATCGATATCAGGTTTCGGGCACTGCCTCAAGCAGAACGACATTCGTTGTCAGATTGTAATAGAGGTTATAAGTGCCTGCGCCGTTGATGATCAGCATGGTCATATCATCGGACTCATAAAGCGAGCCGAGCGAAGTATCCATTGCCGGATCGAGGATTATAGGAAGGTACTCGAAAGCGCTGTCGGTCAGCAGAATACTGCTGCTACTCTCAATTACCAAGCCCTCGTAAGTAACTATTCCGCTTTCGTTTGCGGTAAGGGTCGTAGTAGTTCCGCTTAAGTACATATAAACCTTTGCTCCCGCAAGCGAGACGTCGGTCATCTCAACCGAGATCATGCCTGTATTTACGTTGTAGATAATATTAGCGGTACCCGTCTTATAGAAGAAGAGCATATTTGCGCTGTATACCGTTGCAATCGAGCTGTCCGACGCGGGGTCAAGGGTCATAGACAGATAATTATAGCTCTTATCCAAGAATGCAATAGCCGTCTCGTCTGTTGCCGCAATACCAAGGTACTTAACGTCACCGTCGGCATTGGGATAAACGGTGATAAATTCGCCGTCAATGTAGAGATAGAGTCCGTCGGAGTAATCGACGTCACCGCCTGCGCCTCCTCCCTCGGACACAACCATACGCACCTCGTGAGTGGTCTTGTTGATATAGAAATCAAATGTTCCGCCCACCTGAACGGTGATAGTTCTGCCGTCGGTGACGATGCCCGCCGTTCCTGCGGCAAGAGTCATATCCGCAATATAGTTATTGTCGGTGTCCCATACCTTGAACTCATCCCACGCACCCATAGTAAGACCGAGATAGCACATCTCATCGGGGTTGTCGGGGTTTTCTACAAGATCAAGCTTGTTGTCATAGGCAATGTAGATCTTATAAGGAAGGATCGGCTCTTCCTCCTCGCCGTCAACGTATTCAAGATACAGAACGCCTGTATGTACGTTGTATTTAAGGTTGCAGGTGCCCGCCTTATTTGTATAAGCATAATAGTAATCACCGTAAACCGTTACGTCAACCAGCGACTTATCCATAGCCTCGTCAAGAATTATGGGAAGGGGCGAGTTTCTCGCATCGTAAATCATAATACAGGAGGATGCGGTTACACTTAAGCCGTTGTAGAAAACGTCACCGTTTTCATCAGGAATGAGAGTTAACTCCTCATCGGTATAAATGTAGATTTCAGATAAAGGATCGGTGGTATCGCACTCTATGGAGAAGGTATTGAAGGCAGGAAGATAAATGATGTAGAAGCTGCCACTCTTAAGCACTTCAACGAGATCACCGTTTCTTGTAACGGCGGTAATATCGCCTGTGATATCTGCCAAGCTGTCAGCACCGATGGTGCCGCCCGTGGTGAGGTTCTTAAGAATGAACTTCTCACCTGCCTCAAGATCGATAATAGTGTAATAGAACCAAATTCCGTTTTCGCCTATATATTCAATGAAATCGGAGTTGTTTAGCGTTGTTTCGTTGGTGAGAGTATCTACAAACTCGCTTTCAGCATCGGCAGAATCCGAGAGATCGAAGCTGTCGAAGGTAATATCATCCCTCTCGCCCTCAAAATCAATGCCAAATGACTCGCCGTGATTGGGAGCGAACACCTTCGTGATATAGAGCTTCTTGCAACCGTCACAATCGAACTCAAAGGCATAGCGGGCGGTAAAGTCGAATACGATCTCGCCGTTATCACCTCTGTGATAATCCCAGGTGTTCCAAGAGAATGCCTCGTCAATATCGTCATAGCCCCATACAGCGCCGCTTTCGGTATCGCGGATAAGAAGCTTGTCGCCTGCGTTAATATAAACGTAGCCGTAAACGTAAGAGGTCTTTTCGTCCGAAGGATAGGTCTCGAAGTTCATAGCAAACCTATCGCCGTTTATCTCAATTACAATGCCCTTGTAGTTAGAGTCAACCGCTCCGCATTCGCACTTGCCGTCAACATACTCGTGCTCGTGGGAAGGAACGTAATCGGGGTCAACCTCTCCGCACTCACACTTACCGTCAACGTAAACGTGCTCGTGGAGATCGGGATCGGGAGTGGTCTCTACGTAATCGTAGATATTTATTATTGCACAGTACGGTACAACCTCAATAACGTACTTGCCTGCGGTATTGAATTTAATAGTATTGCCGTTGATGCTTACAGCACCGCCTGCGGTTCTGATATCGCAGATATGATCGGCTGCCTTCATATAGGAAGCTCCAATAGAAAGGGCAAAGCTATCGCCGGCCTCTACGTCTACAACTGCCTTAAAGAGGAAGATGTTTTCCAAATTAATGGGAAAATCACCGCCGAGCCAAAGCTCTGTTCTGTAAAATTTGCCGTTTAGTAAGGGCCAGGTGTGATATTTGTACTCGTCGCTTCCCACCTCGAGATCTGCCCTCTCCATAGGAATACGTTTTCCTCCGGATGTGAGAACGGGATTATTTACAAATACTCTGTCAATACGCTTCAGTAGGATTTTTCCGTCGCCGCCGATGCTGAAGGCTACCCACCATTCAGAGACATCGCTACCGAAGGCTATGCTGCCGTCCTCGGCTTTTGAATACGACCAGGTGTTCCAAGCCATACTCTCGCTGATGTCGTCATAATCATAAACTGTATCTGTTTCAAGATCAATAATTCTGAACGAGGTAGATTGATCGCTGCCGAAGATACCAAAAACGTATGCACCCATATCGCCACCGTAATAGCTTACGTATTCCATTGGGAACATTACCGGCTCGGTATATCTATTTTTCATCTCGATGACCACACCGGAATGAGCGTAGCCGTCTATAGAGAGCTTAATGCTGCCGTCAACGTTGTAGATAACGGTAACGGTTGACCTTGAGTCGGTGCGGATCGTTTTCTCCTCGGGGTCAATGTTTCCGAGAATGGGTGCACCTATGCTGTCAAGCACTTTTTCACTAACTGTAAATGCGCGAAGGTTAGCGGGATTTTCTGTGTCACAGATCGTAACTCTCTGCCCTGCTAAAACATCAAGATCCGAGATAATGAAAGTAATGTCATTTTCACCCTCCGATGCTGTGACAAACTCGCCACAGGGCACTCCGTCAAGGCAGAGGGAAAGCTTGGGTGCAAGCTTTGGAAGTATGGCATCGGCAATAGGATTCTTGTCCTCATCAAAGACATTGCCGCAAACGCCACACTTATAGTGCCCGATACAGCCCTCCTCGTTTAAGGTAGGCTCCTTTGCCTCTATCCACTCGCCATAGGCGTGATCACCAAGCACAAAGGCAATATCCTCGTCACCGCATACACTACAGGTACGTACGGCTTTTCCGGTGCGAAGGCAGTCATTTTCTTCAACCAGAACGAATTCGCCATAGCTGTGATCTGATTCGGGGGTATCTCGCTGCTCGGTAACACCACACAGCTTACAGGTGCGTTCTGTTTTGCCCTTGCTTTTGCAGGTGGCTCTTTCTATCATTCTGAATTCGCCCCAGTCGTGCACACACTTCGCTTTTCTGGCAATGATAAAGCGAGAGAAGCTGCTTGCTTCAAATGAAAGCTTACCGTCGGCAACGGTAGGAATGATCTCCTCTACCGAGTTGTCCGATTTGATGTGGAAAATGATATAATCCAAAATATCAGCGTTGGGATTCGGTATAGAAATTCTCACCTTATCCTTTGGCTGGATCTTTTCCTTTTCTCTGATAACGTGGATCTCAAGAATGAGAACACTGCCATCCTTGTCATATTCCTTATCGGCGATTGCCGCAAGAGCTGCCGCTGCTTCTACCGTGTCAGCCTTGATCTCTTCGGTTATAAGGATCGATCCCTCTGTAAAACCGCCACCCGTAATGGTAACGCCATAATCATTTATTAATGATTCAATAGTTTGAGGATCCTTTTTGCACGCCGTAAGGGAAAATGCAAAAACTGCAATCAAAAGAAGAATGATTGTTACTAATAGGGATTTTTTCTTCATTTTTAATGCCTCCTTTTGTTTTCCCCCTTGCCCCGAGAGAAAAGGGGTGATTTTTTCAAACCGATTTATATTATTATAGCATATAAGTGTGATTAAATCAATATGTATTGACTCCTTTGCAAGGATTCGTGTCAAAAAATCGGCATCGGATATTTCACCGATGCCTGATAGCTATTCGGAACATATATTCATTACATCATCACCGTCTCCTCGCTGCCGTTGCGGAAGGTGAATACAAGTCGTCCGTTGTTGTGAACGGTTATGCTCATTTTGGTGTTCATTGTATTAACGAATGAGTCCTTACACACAAAAGAGGGTCAAGCCTTTTGGCCTGGCCCTCTTTTGTCATGCCGGTATTTTGAAAGTTCGACTCGAAACACCCGCGCCGGGGTGTTTCTTCGCTCAGGATGACACTCGGGGTGCCGCTCGTTGATTATCATTCAATCGCCTAATCACATATCATAATACAGAAAAATACTCCCAAGGAGGTATGATATGGACAACAGCTCCCAGGCGCAAATGCAAGGCGGCACGGGATATCTGATCGTGCAGGTCAGCACGGCGGGCGGTGCGATTCCCCTGCCCGGCGCATTGGTCACCGTTCGTGACTATGACCCCGAAACCGAGCCGGATCGCGGCAACGTCATTGCATCCTTTTACACAGACCGAAGCGGACGCACCCCCCAGCTCGCGCTCCCCGCACCCTCTCGCACACTCTCGCAAGCCCCGGGCTCGCCTATACTCCCCTACGCACTCTACAGCGTTGACGTCAAGACAGATCGGTACTTTGAAAACTATTATGCTGCCGTCCCCATCTTTGACGGCATCGTTGCCGTTCAGCCGGCCGTTCTGCAAGCCTTGCCCGACACCAAATTCACAGACAACACCGGTGACGACACGCAGATCTTCTTTGAATCGCAAAATCCCGAGCTTTGATTGGAGGTTTTTATGCCCGACACACCCACCATACCCGAAACCATCACGGTGCATCTGGGAGCGCCCGGCACGTCTGCGCAAAACGTGACCGTTCCCTTTATTGACTACGTCATGAACGTGGCATCCTCGGAAATTTACCCAAGCTGGCCCGATAATGCCATCCGCGCCAATATGTACGCCCAGATCTCCTTTGCGCTCAACCGCATCTACACCCAATATTACCGCTCCCGCGGCTACGATTTTGACATCACCAACTCCACAACCATTGACCAATCCTTTGTCAACGGCCGTGACATTTTTGACAACATCCGCGAGATCGCGGGCCAGATCTTTGACAGCTACATCCGCCGTCAAGGCAGCGTTGAGCCGCTGTTCGCCGCCTACTGCGACGGCGTTGAGGTCAGGTGCGACGGCCTTTCGCAATGGGGGTCGGTCGAGCTTGCCAACCAAGGGCTGACCCCTTACGAAATTCTGACCACCTATTTCGGGAACGACATCGATATCGTCACCGACGTGCCCGTCGAGGGCATCAACGTACGTGTCCCCGAATTTCCCTTACGTGTGGGCAACGTTGGCGACGACGTGCGCACGGTGCAGATCCGTCTCAACCGCATCTCGCAGAACTACCCCGCCATCCCCAAGATCGTGCAGACCGACGGCATTTTCGTCGAAGACACCGAAGCGGCTGTGCGTGCATTCCAGGAGATATTCAATCTG
>JAZULL010000068.1:0-21437 GCA_045603085.1 Eubacteriales bacterium
ATCAAAAATTGCAACGCCGGAGGGTGCCCCGGCAGTTTTGCGTGAGCAAATATTTCGCAGATGCAAAGAGAAAATACGAAGCAATATAAGATATTGCGAGGATTTTATCTGCGGCAGGTGCACATATTTGCCACTCAAAACCGTGTGAGTTCGACTCTCTTCGGCTATATCAAACTCATAACGGCGTGTTGAAAACGAGCCTCATAACTCATAACTAAAATCGCATTTGTCTTGACAAATACGGTGCTTGCCAAGAAAAAAGGATGGAGAACGTAATGGGTGATGTCCTTATCGGAGAAATTTTATAAGGGGTATGGGCATAGCCCTGTGCATTTGTTAAACAAATGCGAAACTTGCAATAAAAACAGAAGAGAGAGTAACGCGGTTACAAAATTCCGTGAAGCTCTCTCTTTTTTTCTGCTTTTTTAGTGATATTCTTTGCTTTCGCAAAGAGTGATATTATTGCTACCGCAATAGTGATATTGAAGCCTTGCGGCTTCAGTGATATTCTATTCGCCTTTCAAACTCGCGTAGCGAATACCACTCGGTGCGAGCCGAATAGCTCGCCTACGGCGAGAGGAACACTGCGTAGCAATATCACTCGCCGAGAGGCGAATAGAACTGGCGTGATACTCCGTTAAGAGTATCACGCCAAAAATTCTCTGTCCTTTTTCTGTTTGTGTATGATTACTGCTCTATAGCCGATTGCGGGGCTGTTTTTTGTTCTTTTGGAAATTGTAAATTTTTTTCATTGGCTGTAGAAATTGTGCATCCTGCCCCCAAAGCCCTTGAAAAGGTAAGGGAATTTATGGTATAATGACTCTATATTGCAATTTTGAAAGGAAGTAAACCAGATATGAGTACCGAAAGCCAAAAGAACACCCCCACCCTCTCTCCCGAAATGCAACAGGCACACGGCAAGATCATGGCCGCCATCGATCAGGTGGAAAAGGTCATCGTGGGCAAGAGAAACGAGATCATCATGCTCATGACCGCCATGCTTTCCGGCTCTCACGTGCTGATCGAGGACGTACCCGGAACGGGTAAGACCACGCTGGCGTCCGCCTTGGCAAAGACCACCGGTCTTTCCTTCAAGCGTGCGCAGTTCACCCCCGACGTCATGGCTTCCGACATCACCGGCTTCCATATCTATAACAGACAAAAAGAGGAATTCGAGTTCCGCACCGGCCTTGTCATGTGTAATCTGCTGCTGGCCGACGAGATCAACCGTGCCAGCCCCAAGACCCAGTCCGCGCTGCTTGAGGCAATGGAAGAAAATAAGGTGTCGGTAGACGGCGAGACCATGGCCGTACCGGATCCCTTCATGGTTATCGCAACCCAGAACCCCACCGGCTACGTGGGTACTTATCCGCTGCCCGAGGCACAGCTGGACCGCTTTGCGCTCAAGATCTTTATGGGCTATCCCACCGCACAGGAGGAGATCAGTATTATCAAGGCGCGCCGTGACCACAGCCCGCTTGACGAGGTGGAGGCGGTGCTCTCACAGGACGAGATCCGCGCCATCCGCGAGCTGGTGACCAAGGTGGAGATCAACGACGAGCTGTATAAGTATATGGTCGACCTGATCTGTGCAACCCGTAAGCATCCCTCGCTGGCACTCGGTGCATCTCCCCGTGCAACTGTTGCGCTGATGCATCTGGTGCGCGCTTATGCATTCCTGCGCGGCAGAGATTACGTGCTGCCCGATGATATCGCCGCGATTTTCCGTTCCGCCATCAGCCACCGTCTGATGCTCAAGCAGGAGGCCAAACTCAACCATATCACGGCAGACGACGTGCTGGGTGAGATCCTGCGCACCACCGAGGTGCCCTACAAGGGTAAGCGAGATACCAAGGCCGCAAACTAAGGGCAAGGGAGAGAATACATGGAACAATCCAAACTCTGTCCCAGATGCGGCAAGAGCATTCCGGCAGGGCGAACATATTGCATGAACTGCGGTGTGTCGGTGGCCACCAAGTGTCCCGACTGCGGCAAGATCTTGCCGCTCAACCCCAAGACATGTGACGGCTGCGGACATTCCTTCGTGCGCAAAAAGAGCGCAGGGGCGAAAAAGACCGCAAAGCCGGTGGACGTGTCCAAGGTGTACCGTATTCTGATCTGGGCACTTTCGGGCATTATGCTCGTATGCCAGATCGTGTTCCTTTTCCCGGACGCGCTTCGCATAGCCGTGCCCGAGCTTGTGGATATCCGCGCAAGCGGACTGGGACTTTTGTCATATTTCTTAGGCACAGCTCCGACCGGGCTGGACGCCTATCTGCAGCTTTTCCATCTGACCGAGGAGAATATTCTCGGCGCGGCGTTCTGTCTGCAGGCCGCGGGTGTGCTGTATTTCGGTGCGCTGATCTGTGCGCTGATCTATTGCCTGATCTTAGGCTTTAACCTGCTTCGTCTTGGCCCCAAGAGCGTCCGTCAGCTGACGCTGTGGGCAGGCATTACCGCAGGTGCTGACCTGACGGCGAGCCTGCTTTGCATCATCGGAGCCAAGGTGCTGGCCGCAAGACTTTACGAGGTCGAGTCCTACGTAGAGGACGGCATCACGCAGACCTGCATCACCCCCTTCGTGCTGATCCCCACCCTGCTTTTAGCGGGTGCTCTGGTCGCGCTGTATCTTGTGCATTACAAAAAGCAGAAGCTTCATGCCAAGGAAAAGACGCTCAAGGAGATCTTTATCAACGAGACCACGGTTGCGCTGGCCTCCAAGATCCGTCTGCCCTCGACCAAGCGCGAGCGCGAGGCTTACGCGCGCGGCAAGGATATGGGCAAGCGCGGCGCTACCATTGGACTGACCAAGAATTTCTGGTGGTATCTGGTGATTCTGGGGGCTGCGCTGGTGTTCACCCAGGCGCTCAATAATACTTTCTCGCACATTTTATTCGTATTTTTGCTGTTTTTGCTGCCGGTGCTGTTTTTGTATATGCTCACGGCCAAGCTGTCGCTGAGCGTGTATATGATGTCGGATGCGGCCACCGTGGAGAAGCATCAGCCCTTCAATTATCACTTCCGTGTCAACAATACCTCGATCTTCGCCTATCCCTTCGTTGAGGCGCAGATGTGGCTGCCCCAGCATAACAGCGTGCGCTGCTCCATGCGAACCGTGCGCCTTTCCATGTCGCCCTTTGCAAGCTACGACGTGGATAACACGGTGCATTTCCGCTTCCGCGGCACCTACGAGATCGGCGTCAAGTGCTTTTACGTTTACGATTTCTTCCGTCTGATGCGCGTGCGCGTCGACGTGGAAAACTACAATCAGGTCTACGTGCTGCCCAGACGTCTGAATCTGGACGAGGCGGCCGCGCAGGCCATTTCGGACAGCGTGGCAAGAACCGTCCGCTCTCCCATTTCCTACGACCGACTGGAGGTCAGCGACATCCGTGATTACCGCATGGGTGACTCTCTCAAGAGTATTCACTGGAAGCTGTCGTCCAAGAGTGAGGAAATGATCGTCAAGGAATACAATACCGGTACGGCCAACATCACCAACGTGTACTGTGATCTGGCACGTACCTTCCCGGATACGCCCCCCGAGGCGGTGACACCCGAGGAGCTGAGCCGCAAGCAAAAGAAGGTGCAGAAAAAGGCCGAAAAGCTGCAGCTCAAGACCGCCGTGGCAAACGCCAAGGATAAGGGGATCAAGCTGGGACGCGAGCAGCTGGCCAAGCTCAAGGAGGACATTCACGCCTCTGCCGAGGAAAAGCGTGCGGCCATGACCCAGCCCGCAGAAACCAATGAAAATCTGCTTGCCGACGACCTCTACTACGAGGATATGAACGAATATCTGGCAGACGGCGTGGTCGAGCTGACCGTAGCCACCCTGCTGGAGGAGTTCCGCAACGGCAAGATCGTCAATCTGATCTGGTTTGACAAGCGAAGCGAGGCAGGGGCGTATTGCATGACCCTGCACGGCAAGGAGGATTTTGAGCTGATCTTCCGTGAGTTTGCCACCGCCCCCCTGTGCCCGCCCGAAAATTCGGTGGCAAGACTGTGCGCCATGGCAAACGAAACGCAGAGCACCAAGCAGATCTTTGTCACGGGAGCGGTGGATCGCGCGTCGATCTCGGCACTTTGCTCCATCCCGGGCATGATCGAGGGTGCAAGCTTCGGCTCTTCGCAGGTCATGCTGTATAACCCCGAGGAGAGATTTGCAAACAAGGCGCTGCGTAAGCGCTATATCGAAAGCTGCCGTGCACAACTGGCCGAGAACGGCCTTGTGCTGGTAGAGGGCAGATTGCCCGAGCAGAGTGAGGGGAGGTGAGCGGCATGGCGAAAAAAGAAAAAAAGGTAAAAGCGAAAAAGCAACCTAAGGAAAAGAAGCAGGTGCCGCTTGTCCCCGAGCACCAAAGACCGCTGATCTGTCCGCCCGACGGCGCGGGCAGGGGACTTGGCGTCCGTATTCTGGGATATGCATGCCGCTGCCTTGTGGTCATGTGTCTGATCTGGGCACTGATGATGTTCTTTGGCGGTGCGTTCACGGGCGCTTACGAATATTCGGTTTGTGTCAGTAACACAACCATGCTGGGACTTGCATTCTTTGCAACTGCCGTGCTGGGACTGATCTGCTATAACCGCTATGCCGCCCTTGGCGGTATTGCGCTGGGCGCTGTCGGCTTTGTTATGCTGACCCCCAACGTGGTGCAGGGCACGCTTGCTCTGTATAACGGCTTTCTTTGCCGTCTGTATCTGTCCAAGTACACCATGTATCTGACCAATCTCGGCATCGGTGTGCCGGGGCTGACCTCGGGCGAGGCACTGGCAGGCTACTATAAGGAGCAGCTGACTGCCTTTGGCGCGGACGGCATGCTGGTCATGGCATTTGTGCTGGCGGCGATTTTCGTGCCGCTGGTGGCAAGACGCACAAGACCTGTCGTTCCCACGCTAACCTGCCTTGCCATCATCGTGCCGGTCTGCACCTTCAATATTGCCGCAAGCAATCTCGGTGCGGGCATGCTGATCGCCTCGATCTGCGCCGTGCTGGTCATGTGGGCATACGACAGAATGTTCCGCCGTGCGGTGGATGCCAATAAGTTTGACACCAAGCTGCAGCTGTTCTCGGAGGACGGCAAGCCCGAGTATCCCGAGGAATACCTGCAAAAGCTGCAGGCAAAGCAGCAAAAGAAGCAGCAGAAAAAGCTTGCAAAAGAGGCAAGGAAGCAAAAGCGCAAGCACAAAAAGGAGCAGACGGTGGACGAGGAGCTGACCGACTACTTCGCGACAAAGACAAAGAAAACCAAGCCTGCCCGTGCGCGTCTGACCGATGAGGAAAAGAAGGCGCTCAAGGCTGAGAAGAAGCAGAAAAAGCTCCGTGCCAAGGAAGTTCGCCGTCAGGTACGCAAGGTCCGCAAGTACGAGCAGGTGACAGATAGTGCCAAGCGCGCCATGGGCGGCTTTGCGGCCGCTATGATGCTGGCCGTCAGCTTGCTGATCGTCATTGTCCCCACCGTGGTGGTGGACGATTATATGGTCATCGAGCTGCTGGATGAAAAGATCTCTTACGTCCGCGCCTACGTGACCGCCGCGTTGATGGGCGACGACGAGCGACTGGACGAGCTTGAATACGAGCTGGACAACGAGAATTTCAAGCCGCATTCCACAGAGCTGGAGCATCTGCAGTTTGACGGCACACAGATCTTCTATATCGAGTCGCAGTATGCGGCAAACCTGTATCTGAAGGGCTGGATCGGTGTGGATTACCGTGACGGTGCATGGTATACGGGACAGGGCACGGATGATCCCGAAAATCCGGGTGCATTCGAGGCCTGGCGCGAGATGTACGGCCTTGACGACATGCCCGCAGAGCAGATGTTCTACGATTTTTATCAGCTATCGCATCCCGATCTTGAGATCTTTGAGCCGGGATATGATTTCCTGACCAAATATCACAAGTACGGTGACTACGGCTTTGTAGCCATGCGCGTGCATCTGAGACGCGTCAACAGCCCCTCCTCTCATTTGTATCTGCCCAGCGTGACCGATCCGAGCCGCGATCTTTACGGCTATGGCAACAATGAGCAGAGCGAGCACAGCTTTGTCAACTATTTTGACGGCACGCTGACCGGCCGCGACTTTACCAAGGCCGGCACCAAGTACAGTGCCATGACCTTTACCCCCATCAAGACCGATAAGGACTGGGCAGCTACGCTGGGTGCGGATATTGCTTACTACAATCTGCAAAAGCAGCTGATCTTAGCGTACAATTCCTATGAGGTTGAGCAGATGAGTTACGGTCCGTCGGTCAACCCGACCTATACCGTAAAGCTTGAGAAGGACGTGCCTGCCAAGGGGCTGGTGACAATCACCTACCGCAGAAGCAGCAAGGTCGCGGATTCCTTTGTGATGCGCGCTGAGGACGTGACCTACACGGCCCAGGAGTCACTTGTGCTGCGTGATGCAAACGGCGGCGAATACACCGTCTCGCTTGACCGCAACAGCAAGGTGGTCGGTGTGGATACCGCCGTGACCGATTCGCTGTTCCACCGCTACATTTCGGGCAAGGACTCGGATAAGACCGAGATCGACCGCATGCTGTTCGGCGGCAGCATCAAGAACGAGGAAACCGGTGCCAACTATTCCGATTACGTTTACACCTTCTATACCGGCAAGAGTGACAGCAAGATCATTGCCGATATTGCACAGTACATCCGTAAGAATGCGACCTATGAGGTCAGGGAAGAGACCGGTGAGTTTGAGCACATCGAGGCTGTGACACACGAGGAATTCCGCCTGGCCGAGGGCGAGGTCGATCTGTCGGGCGAGACCGTTTACTATCACAAGATCGAAGAGACCGACGAGAACGGTCAGGTGACCGAGCGCTACGAGCCCGTTGCAGACGTGACAAGCGTGCTGGACACCGACCTTTACGAGGTGGTCGTGGTGGTGGACGAGGAGGCGTACGACCGGCCCGTTTATAAAGTGACCGAGTACCCCTATGACTTTACTGCGGCCGACGCGCGCGGCGCGACCTTTGCCGCTGCCGCTGTGCAGAGAAACGATCTGGTCATGGCGGTCATTGACTACATCATCGACGATCTGGGATGTGAGTACACGCTCACGCCCGATCTGGAAAGCGTTGATCCCGCGCTGGACGGCGTGGAGAACTTCCTGACCGTCACCAAGCAGGGCTATTGCGTGCAGTTTGCCTCTGCCGTTTGTCTGATCCTGCGCGAGTACGGCATTCCCGCAAGATACGTGGAGGGCTACGTCGCCTGCGATTTCAACATCAACAAGGGTGACACCGCCGTAGGCAGATTTGCCACCTACGTGCACGACTATGAAGCACATGCGTGGGTCGAGGTATTCTTCGACGGCATCGGCTGGGTGCAGTATGAGTGCACGCCCGCATATTATGCAGGCATGTACGGCGGCCAGCAGAGCGGCGGTAATAACGACAGCAGCTCGTCCACACCTCCTCCCTCGATTCAGGATGAGATCAAGGATATGATCGACTCCTGGGAGGATGAGCCCGAGGAAGAGATCGACGAGGAAGAGCTTCTGGAAAAAGAGCAGAGACGTAAGACCATCATCGCCTCGATCGTGGCCGTGGTGGTGCTGACCATCGCTGCGCTGATCGTCTGGGTGATCGTCACGCTGAAAAACCGTGCGGCAAGCGCACAGGGCAAGCGTGATATGGCGGCTGACACCGTGCTCTCCGAGCATTTCGGACAGAACACGAGCGAGGACGACCGAAGAGAGCTGAGCTATGCCGTGATCGATGCGCTGACAAACCTGCTGGATATCTACGGACTCTCGCCCGAGCCGGGTGAGTTCAAGGATGCTTACGCGCACCGTATTGCGGTGGATCTGGAGGATATTCTGGGTCGCTCTCCCGAGTATGAGCAGGATGAGCCCGATCCCGATCCCAATGCGCCCAAGCCCGCGCCGCTGCCCGTCAGCCCGCACCGCATGGGTCGGATCATGGATGCCATTGCGGCCGAGGAATTCGGACACGGCATGAGTGTGGCAGAGATGAAGCAGGTGGCTGCTTTGTATCGCGATCTGCATGCAAACGTGCATAAGCGCGTGCCCACCCTGCGCAGAATGGTTCTGCGTTATATCAAGAACAGACTCTGATACCCATCGGGCCAAGCCTTTCGGCTTGGCCCGGATTTTCGTGTTTGTCTTGACAGGGAAATGGCTGATATGTTATACTGAAAGCAGAAAAATAAAGGAGTGAACGTCCATGAAAAGAGCACTTTTATTGCTTCTCCTTGCCGCCACGCTGCTGCTGACTTTGGCGGCCTGCGCGCAAGCTCCCGACCGGAATCCGGACAATACCACAGCCGCCGATGAGGTGACCGATCCCACGCAGCTGGACAATATCCCCGAAGATTTGAAATTCGACGGTCAGGACGTGGTCATCTTAAGCCGCGCCATGCAGGGCTGGACGTGGGACGAGGTGGCCGTGCCCGAGCTCAACACCGAGCCTGTCAACGACGCCATCTTTAACCGCAATCTCATCGTGGGAGACCGTCTGAACGTCAACATCGTGTCAAATCCCATCGAGGACCCCGACCAGTTCAAGCCGATCACCGAGATCGAGCGTGTGGTCAAGGCGGGCTCTGCGGACTATGATCTGGTAGCGGGCGCGTGCTACGTCACCATTGCCTCTGCGGCCAAGGGGACCTTTCTGGATCTGAGTGATCTGGAGTATCTCGACCTTTCCCGCGATTACTGGATGCAGGATTATAACGAGGTGATCTCGTACGGCCGGAGCCAGTACACCGCAACGGGTGCGATCGCGTTGTCCACCTACCGATTTGCATTCGTCACGCTGTTCAATAAAAACACGTTTGACGACCACAGCCTGCCGTATCTGTACCAGGCGGTGAGCAACGGTACCTGGACGCTGGATTATCAGGCTGCCATTGCCAAGGAGCTTTATGAGGATCTCAACGGCGACGGCAAACGCGACGAGGACGATCACTACGGACTTGTGACTTGCCCGGGACTGAGCACCGACCCCTACTGGAGTTCCTGCGATCTGCCTATTCTGAGAAAGAGCGAGGACGGCTATGATTTTGTGCTGGACACCGGCAGACTCTCCGACGCGGTGGACAAGATCCTGTATCTGTTCTACGATTGCGGCGGCACGTATCTGTATAAAGAGGTAGCCAACAATACCGAGCAGGATGAGATCCGCCTGATGTTCTCCAAGGGCAAGAGTGCCATGGCAACCTTACGTCTGGTAGCCGCCGAGCAGCCCGATCTGCGCAATATGGAGCAGCAGTACGGCATCGTGCCCATGCCCAAGCTCAACGAGGCGCAAAAGGATTACGGCACGCTGATGCACGACCAGTTCACGGTGTTCTGCATTCCCGCCTCGGCCGATGCATCCAAGCTGGAGCTGATCGGCGCTGTCATGGAGGTCATGGCATCGGAGTCCCAGCGTCTGGTCAAGCCGGCGTATTATGAGATCGCGATCAAGAGGAAGTATATGAGTGATCCCGTCGCGTGGGACATGCTGGATCTGACCTTCGCGCACGTCACGGTGGACGCGGGAGTGGTGTACGGCGAGGCAATTTCCTATCCGCACCATAAGCTGCGCACCATCATCGGGGGCAAGACCAACCGCGTTTCCTCGCAGTTCGGCAGGATCGAATCCACATTGAACAGACAGCTGGCCAAGCTGATCGGTAAATTGGAAAAATTGGAGTGATTTTTTGCCGCCGCATCATTGCGGCGGCTTTTTTTCTTGACAAAGGAGGAAGGAATATGATATACTGGATATATTAACAAGGAAAGAGAGAACAGCACCATGAAAAAGCTTTTGGCATTGCTTCTTTTACTTGCAATTCTGATCCCGACTTTTGTTGCCTGTGCCGATATCGGTGTTGGCGGGGAGGATACCACCGTAAACCAGGAAGAGACCGAGCCCTCCCAACTGGACGATTTGCCCGCAGATCTGGCGTTTGACGGTGAGGATGTGGTCATTCTCAGCCGCGCATTCCTTGGCTGGACGTGGGATGAGGTTGCGGTTCCCGAGCTCAATTCTGAGCCCGTTAACGACGCTATCTTCAACCGCAATGCCAAGGTCTCCGACAGACTGAACGTCAATATCGTGTCCAGTCCCATCGAGGATGCCGACCAGAGTAAGCCCATCGCCGAGATCGAGCGCGCCGTGCTGGCGGGCTCCGAGGACTACGATCTGCTGGCAGGTGCGGCGTATCTGACCGTCAACAGCGCGCTGTCGGGCACCTTCCGTGACCTGACCCAGCTGGACTATCTGGATCTGGAAAAGAGCTACTGGACACAGGATTACAACGAGGTGATCAGCTACAACGACAGACAGTATACCGCCACCGGTATGATCGTGCTGTCCACCTATCGCTTCGCCTTTGTCACCATGTTCAACAAGAACGTGTTTGACGACAACAGCATTCCTTATCTGTACGAAACCGTTGCCAATAACGAGTGGACGCTGGACTATCAGGCCGGCATCGCCGAGACCTTCTACCAGGACCTCAACGGTGACGATAAGAAGGACGTGGATGACTTTTACGGTCTGATCACCTCGGCTTACATCAGCACCGACCCCTACTGGGCGTCCTGCAACATTCCGCTGGTGCAGAAGAATTCTGAAGGCGAGTATACCTACGTGCTTGATGTCGGCAGACTTTCCAATGCTACAGACAAGATCCTCAAGCTGTATTATGAGAGCGGCACCTACGCTTATCAGCATTATGGCCTTGACGAGGAGCAGAACGATATCCGTATCATGTTTGCCAAGAGCCAGGGCGCTATGGCAACGCTGCGTCTGGTAGCTGCCGAGCAGGGGGATATCCGTAACATGGAGGATCAGTACGGCATCGTTCCCATGCCCAAGTATGACACCGCACAGGCTGAGTACGGCACACTGCTGCACGACCAGTTCACCGTTTATGCCGTTCCCGCAACCGTCAAGGACGATAAGTTCCAGCTTTGCGGAGCTGTGCTGGAGGCTATGGCGTCCGAATCCATGCTCACGGTCAAGCCCGCCTATTATGAGATCGCCCTCAAGCGCAAGTACATGAGTGACCCCACCGCATGGGAGATGCTGGATCTGATCTTTGACACGGTCAAGATCGATGCGGGCATCGTATACACCGCCGCGCTGAGCAGCCCGCACGATAAGCTGCGCCAGATCATCACCTCCAAGAAGAACACGGTTGCATCGAGCTACCGAAAGGCTGCAACCCAGGTGGCCAAGGCTCTGAAGAAGATGGCCGATAAGCTGGATAATCTCGAGTGATATACTTTCGCCGCCAACCCACGTGGGTTGGCGGTTTTTTTCTTGACAATCAAGGAGATGTTTGATATACTGTAGGTAACATTAAGAGAAAGGAAGCACTTTTTATGAAAAAAGCACTTGCATTGCTTCTTGTGCTCGCCACGCTGACCTGCCTGCTTGCCGCTTGCGCACAGTCGGGGACGGATGAGCCGGGCACCTCTGCTTCGGAGCAGACTACAGAAAAAGAACATCTTGACGACCTGCCCGAGGGGCTGGACTTCGACCAAGAAGAGGTTGTCATTCTCAGCCGCGCCCTGCAGGGGTGGACTTGGGACGAGGTTGCCGTTCCCGAGCTCAATTCCGAGCCTGTCAACGACGCCATTTTTAACCGTAATGCCACGGTCAGCGACCGCCTGAACGTCAAGCTTGTGCCCGTTCCCATCGAGGATGCCGATCAAAGCCTGCCCTTGCTTGAGATGGAACGCGCGGTGCTTGCGGGATCGGACGAATACGATCTGGTTGCGGGTGCTTGCTATCTGGTGATGTATACCACGTTGCAGGGCTATCACCGTGACCTGAGCGGTCTGGAATACCTGGATCTGGACAAGGATTACTGGACGCAGGATTATAACGACGTTATTTCTTACAACGGAAGTCAATACAGCGCTACGGGTATGATCGCGCTGTCCACCTACCGTTTTGCCTTTGTCACCATGTTCAATAAGTCGGTGTTTGACGATATGAGCGTACCGTATCTGTACGAATCGGTCAACAACGGCACGTGGACGCTGGATTATCAGGCTGAGCTTTCCAAGTCGTTTTATCAGGATCTCAACGGTGACGGAAAGCAGGACAAGGATGATTTCTACGGACTTTTGACCGGCTCGGGCATCAGTGTTGACCCTTATTGGGCGTCCTGTAACATTCCTTTATTGCAAAAGAATTCTGATGGGGAATACGAATACGTGCTGAACGTTGGCAAGCTCTCGGATGCCACGGATAAGATCATGAGATTGTTCTATGAGAGCGGTACGTACAGCTTTACGGCCGACGGCATGGACTCCGAGCAGGACGATATCCGTATCGCCTTTGCAAACGGGAACGGTGCCATGGCAACCTTGCGCCTTGTGGCGGCTGAGCAGGCGGACATCCGCAATATGACCGATCCGTACGGCATCGTGCCCATGCCCAAATTCGATACGGCGCAAAAGGAATACGGCACGCTGCAGCACGACCAGCTCACGGTATATGCCGTTCCCGTCACGGTGAAGGATGAGAAATTCCGGGTGCTGGGTGCCGTTCTGGAGGCAATGGCGTCCGAGTCTATGAAAACGGTCAAGCCCGCATATTATGAGATCGCACTCAAGAGAAAGTACATGAGCGATCCCGTGGCGTGGGATATGCTGGATATGATCTTTGATACTGTCAAGATTGATGCGGGCATCGTCTATACCTTGCCGCTGGATGTTCTGCACGCGCACATGCGAGATATCGTTGCTTCCAAAACCAATACGGTTTCTTCGCAGTACGGAAAAATGGAGTCGTCTGTTAAAAAGAAGCTCAAAACCATGCAGGAGCAGCTGGACGGTTTGGAATAAACAAAAAATATGACGCCAACCCATGTGGTTGGCGGCTTGTTTGTTTATTTATTGCACCAATCCGTAGCCCGAAAGCAGCTTGGCCAAGACGTCCTTTTCCTCGGGCGACATGGGGCAGAGCGGCAGGCGGAAGCGGTCGCGGCAAAGACCCATGAGCGCGCAGGCGGTCTTGACGGGCACGGGATTGACCTTGGCCATGGTCGCGTCCATCAGCGGCAAAAGTGCGCGCTGTATGCCTGCGGCGGCGGTGACGTCGCCGCGTTCCCAAGCCGCACAAAGCTCGTGCATTTCCCGCGGCACAAGGTTGCTGACCACCGAGATCACACCCTGCGCGCCCAGTGCGAGCAGGGGCAGGGTCAGTCTGTCACAGCCCGAATAGAGTGGGAGCACGTCGCCGCATTCGCGCATGACGCGCTGGGCGTATACGATATCGCCCGAGGCCTCCTTGACGCCGCAGATGTTGGGATGCGCAGCCAGCGCGGCGTAGGCGGAGAGCGGGATCTCACAGCCGGTGCGCGCGGGTACGTTATACAGAATGATCGGCTTCTCGGCGGCTTCGGCAATCGACTCGAAATGCAGAGCGATGCCGCGCGGTGTGGCCTTGTTGTAATAGGGGGTGACACATAAAAGCGCGTCCACACCGGTGTGGCTGACCGCGCGCGCCAAGGCGCATGCGTGCGCGGTATCGTTTGAGCCCGCGCCGCCGATGACCGGCACACGACCTCTCACGGTGTGTACCGCGCAGGCGCAAAGCTCAACCTGCTCCTCGGGCGAGAGCGTGCTGGCCTCGCCCGTCGTGCCGGCGATGACCAAGGCGTCCGCGCCGAGTGCAAGGTTTCGCTCAATCATGGAAATAAAGCTGTCGAAGTCTATCCGACCGTGCAAAAAGGGCGTGATCAGCGCAGTTGCACAGCCGCGAAAGGGGATGGCGGTATTTTTTTGCATATAGGTGGCCTCCGTGGGGATGAAAATTTAAAAAAGCGGTTGAAAAATACGCCGATATATATTATAATATATCATGTATAGTTATGTTTATATGACAGTATATGACACAAGATTTCGGAAGGAAACATACATGAGCGTTATTATCAACCAAAAAGCCCCGACAGACCTTCGCACGTCGGACTTTTATTACGATCTGCCCGAGCGTCTGATCGCCCAGCACCCCGCAAAGGTGCGCGACGGCTCGCGCCTGATGGTGCTGAACAGAGAGCAGGGCACAATAGAGCACAAGCACTTTTACGATATCATTGACTATCTGCGTCCCGAGGACGTGCTGGTCATCAACGATTCCAAGGTTATCCCCGCGCGCCTTTACGGTTATGTGGTGGGTAGGGAAGAGGCCAATATCGAGCTGCTTTTGCTCCGTCAGCGCGAGCTGGACACCTGGGAATGCCTTGTCAAGCCCGGTAAAAGAGCCAGGATTGGCATGGAACTGACCTTTGGCGACGGCATGCTGATGGGTAAGGTGACCGGGATCACCGAACAGGGCAACCGTCTGATCGCATTCGACTTTGACAGAGCGGCATACGCCAACATTTACGACGTACTGCATAAGGTCGGCATTCTGCCCCTGCCGCCGTACATTACCGAGAAGCCCAAGGATCAGAGCAGATACCAGACCGTATACGCGCGCGAGGAGGGCTCGGCCGCCGCACCCACCGCGGGATTGCATTTCACGCCCGAGCTTTTGCAGAGGATCCGCGATAAGGGCGTGGCCATCGCACCCGTTATGCTGCACGTGGGTCTTGGTACGTTCCGTCCCGTCAAGGCAGAGAGACTGGACGAGCACGTCATGCACACAGAATTTATCTCGGTCAGCCAAGCGAGCGCGGACATCATCAACGAGCGCCGCGCCAAGGGCGGCAGAGTGATCTGTGTGGGTACGACCTCTTGCAGAACCTTGGAAAGCGTTGCGCTTGAGGACGGTACCATTCCCGCCATCTCGGGAGACACCGGCATTTTCATCTATCCCGGCTATCAGTTCAAGGCCATGGACGCGCTGATCACCAATTTCCACCTGCCCGAGAGCACGCTGATCATGCTGGTTTCGGCGTTCTATAACAAGGACAAAGTGATGGAAGCATACGAAACCGCCGTCAAAGAGGAGTATAGATTTTTCTCCTTCGGCGATGCGATGCTGATTGTATAAAATCCGCAATGCTGCGTTGTCGGGCGACGCGGTCGGCTCGGAGTAGGTAACTACACCTTCACCTTCCCTGCGCCCTTACGCCTAGTCTTGCGAATTTTCTGCTAACCGGCATATTGGATTCCACACAAGGTGATTAAGATTAAAATTCGAACAAATAATACGATTAGGAGAACAGACATGAAAAACACGGTACACATGTTAAAATCGATCACCAACATTCAGATGATGAGCTTTGTTATCACCACCGAGGACGACAAGGTCATTGTCATCGACGGCGGCTGGCCACAGGACATGCCCTATTTAGTGGAGTATCTGCAGGGTCTGACCGGTCTGGATGTTCCCACGGTGCACGCGTGGATTCTGACCCATCCGCACAACGACCACATCCGCGGCTTTGTCGAGCTGATGGAGGGCAATCCCGATGCGCTGAACGTGGAAAAGATCTACTATAATTTCCCCTCGGCACAGTTTATCGCACGCGAGGATCTGGACACCGCGGCTGCCGAGATGTACCGCATTCTGCCCCTGATCGCGCACAAGTGCTGTATCGTGTCGGGCGGCGACGAGCTGCAGGTCGGCGCGGCTTACTTTGAATTCTTCTATTCGCACGACAGCGAATTCAATCATAACGTCTGCAACAATGCCTCTCTGGTGTTCCGTATGACGCTGGGCGGCAAGACGGTGCTGTTCACGGGCGACGCGGGCGTGGAGGCCGGCAAAAAGGTGCTTCGCATGTACGGCGGCACGGGCAAGCTCAAGGCAGACTACGTGCAGATGGCGCATCACGGCCAGAACGGCTGTGACCGTGATTTCTACGAGGAGGTTGCCCCCAAGGGTGCTTTCTGGTGTGCCCCCGATTGGCTGTGGAACAACGATGCGGGCAAGGGCTACAATACCCATATCTTCAAAACGATTGAGGTGCGCGGCTGGATGGACGAGATTGGTGTGACCGAGAATTACGTCAATATGAACGGCACGCAGGTCGTTGAACTGTGAGTACAGAGAATAAGGTCCCGCGCGTTATCGCCATCGTTGGCTGTACCGCCAGCGGTAAAAGCGCGCTGGCAATGGAGATGTGCCGCAGACACGGCGGGGAGCTTGTCAGCATGGATTCCATGCAGATCTACCGCGGCATGGATATCGGCACGGCCAAGCCCACGCCCGACGAGCAGGCAGAGGTCAGACACCACATGATCGACGTGGTTGACCCCACCCTGAGCTATTCCGGCGGCGCTTACGTGGAAGCGGCGACCGGGGCCATACGTGACGTGTCGGCAAGAGGCAAACTGCCGGTGCTGTGCGGCGGCACGGGACTCTACCTGGACGGACTTTTGCGCGGAGGGTACGGCGAGAATTATGCCGATCCCGCCGTCAGAGCCGAGCTGGAGGATTTTGCCGACGTGCACGGCGCACTCGCCCTGCATGCCCGACTTGCCGAGGTTGACCCCGAAAGCGCGGCGGCCACACACCCCAATAACGTCAAGCGTGTCATCCGCGCGCTGGAGATCTACCGCATCAGCGGTAAGACCAAAACCGAGCTGGATAAGCTGTCGCAACAGGCAGAGCCGCAGATAGAAGCGCTGGTGTTCGGCATTCGCTATAATGACCGCGAGGTGCTGTACGACCGCATCGAGCGTCGCGTGGATATCATGCTGGAAGAGGGGTTGGTCGAGGAGACCGAGCGCCTTTGGAAAGCAGGCGTATTCGAAGCCAACGCCACGGCGGCGGGGGCGATCGGATACAAGGAGATTTTGCCGTATCTGCAGGGCAATGCCACGCTTGAGATGGCCGTGGCAGAGCTTAAGACCGCGACACGCCGCTACGCAAAGCGACAGATGACGTGGTTTTACGCCAAGCCCTGGGTCAACTGGATCGATGCCGATCCCGCAGACGGTAAGCGCACATTTGAAGAGATTGTAAATATTTGCGAAAAGACGTGCAAAGACAAGGGTTTTCTGGTATAATTATAAGATAAGACATCGCGGATTTTTTCGCGGGAAGGAGGAGAGCGTGGATCGCATCAAAGCAAGAAATTTCGCCCTGCGATGCTCGGTTGTCATCGTGGCGATCGGCATGCTGGTATACGTTGTGCAGTACTGTCTTGGCACCTTTTCCACCACGCTGACCACTCTGCCCGCACAGCTGATCACCGATTATACCGTGCTGAGCACAGAGGTGTATATTTTCCGTGATGAGCAGGTCGTCCTGTCCGGCGCAAATGCCCCCGTGCGGTATCTGTACCGTGACGGCGAGCGCGTCCCCAAGAACGAGGTGTATGCCGTGGCCTACCCCAAATCCGATGCGGACGCCGCCGAGGTTGCCGCTCTGCAGGACAAGCTGAACGATATTCATGCGCAGATCGTGCTTCTGGAGGACAGCCGCAAGGGCTCGCTGATCGCCTCTCTTGAAGAGAGCAAGGACGAGGTCAAGGATAGCTACTACCGCGTGTTGGAGTCGCTTGCCGCGGGCACGTATCTGCCGGCAGGGACCGAGAGTGACAATCTGCTCTCTTATCTGAGCACCTACGGCATGCTGGCAGATAAACAGGATTCGGATGCCATGATCGCGGGTCTTAAATCACGCCAGAGCGGCCTGATCTCGGCCTGGGGCGGTACGGCGAAGGAATTCAAGACCGCCAAGAGCACCAATTTTTATCACAAATGCGACGGCTATGAGGCGGTGTTTGATTACAGCCGCGTCATGAGCATGACGCTTGAGGAATTTTACGCCATGACCGAGTCTGCTCCCGCATCGGTAGCAGGGGCGGTTGGCAAGACGGTGGACGACCACGTCTGGTATGCCGCGATTCCCATGGACGAGGACAGCGCACGCAGATTTGACGAGGGCGGCGTTTACACCTTCACCTTTACCGATAACGACGGACAAGCCCTGCCTCTGACGCTGGAGAGAAAGATCATCAGCACCGGCAAGCAGGACAGCGTCCTGGTCTTTTCCTGCGACCGCACGCCCGAAGGATTTTCCTTTTTGCGCAACCAGCGCGTGCAGACCGTGGTGGAGAGCATCACGGGCTACCGCGTGCCCACCGAAGCTATTGTGACTTATCAGGGCGAGCGCGGCGTGTATATCCTGGATGACAGCCACGTGGAATTCCGCCGCGTGACGGTTGTCAGAGAGGGTACGGGCTACTACATCGTGCAGACGTATGAGCAGGATAAGGAGAGCGGCGCGGGTATGGCCAAGTACCTGCAGAGAAACGATCTGATCATTACGGGCGGCAGAGATCTGTACGTCGGAAAGAGATACGGATAATGGAGAAACTACAACAGAGAGTCAACGAGGTGCGGGACGGCATTGCCGCGGCGGCCAAGGCTGCGGGCAGAGATCCGGACGAGATCCTTTTGCTGGCGGCCACCAAATATGCCACCGCCGAGCAGATCAACGCGCTCCCTTCGCTTGGCGTGTACGATATCGGTGAGAACCGCGTGCAGGCACTGCTGGAAAAATGGGAGGCGCTGGATAAGGAGCACCTGCGCGTGCACTTTATCGGCACGCTGCAAAGAAACAAGGTCAAATATATTGCGGATAAGGTGTGCATGATCCACTCGCTGGATAGCGTGGAGCTTGCGCGAGAGATCGACAAACAGTGCAAAAAGCACGGCCGCGTGATGGACGTGCTGGTCGAGATCAACTGCGCGGGCGAGCAGAGCAAGAGCGGTGTAGCCCCCGAGGACGTGCTTGCGCTGTGCGAGTCGCTGGGGCAGTTTGAGTCTCTCAGACTGCGCGGATTTATGACAATGGCGCCAAAATGCCCCGAAAAAGCGCAATATTATAAATATTTTGGCGAAACTTTTGAGCATTGTCTTGACATTTGGACAAAAAAACTACATAATATAGGTATACCCATGATTATGTCTATGGGTATGTCGAACAGCTACGACGTTGCAATCGCCTGCGGCTCGACCCTGGTGCGCGTCGGAAGCAGCTTGTTTGTGGATTAAAAAATATGAGAATATAAACTATCAGGAGGAACAACATGAACCTTTTTAAGAAATTCACCAAGGATCCCGAGCCGGAAGAGTTTTTGGATGAAGGCTACGACAATGAGTATTACAGCGGTGCGTTCAAGGATGATGACGACGCAGTCGTATCCGAAGAGAGCGCAGTTGAAGAAGTCGTGACCGAGGAGCCCGAAGAGGTCGTAGAGGAGCAGCCCGAGATCACCGAGCCTCAGCCTCTGCCCAAGAAGCCCCTTAAGCCCGCTAAGCCTGCTGTCAAGTACTATGCCCCCGAAACACTTGCTGACAGACAGAAGGCCGTTGCAGGTCTGGCTGACGGTTACATCGTAATGCTGCTGGACGTAGACAAGATGGAAAGAGAAGTGTTCCTGCGCTTCTTTGATTACGTGATGGGTGCCGTTCAGGCTCTGGACGGTAACGTTCACAAGATCAACAAGTCCACCGTTGTTCTGCTTCCCTTTGGCGCTGACGTCGAGGATCTGGATGCAGTGGAAGAGCCTGCAGAGGACGGAGAATAAAATCTGATCTTGCGGAGGTCTTTGTAATTGGAGATCTTTTTATACGTTTTGTTTTATACGCTGTACGTCTTTGTGGACGTGATCCTGTTTGCTATGCTGGTGCGCGCCATCTTCAGCTGGTTTCCGCCTGAAACCGAGGGGCCGTTTCAGCGCATGCTGTATATGATCACAGAGCCGGCGATCATGCCGATCCGCAAGATATTCGCGCGTATGGGCTGGTTTCAGGGATTGCCGATCGACCTGTCGTTTATGGCAACTTCCATGATACTTTGCCTGATCAGCTTTGCTTTGCAGGTTGCATTGATCTGATATGCAAAGGACAGAGCAATCACATGAGATCCTATATGCGCAATTGCGAGATATGATGCAACGCGCGGAGAGGGGAATCTGGTCTTGCAGCCGTTTTCTCACCCCGCGCGAAGCGCATTTAGCGCGCTCTTTTTTAGCGAGCGCAAGCGGGGAGGTTCAGGTGCTCTTCCACGGCGGTTATGCCGAGGCGGAGCGGGTCAAGCTGTTTCTGTTTCCCGATTATATGAGCGAGCCGGAGTACACAGCGCCCCTGCTTGCCGAAGAAATTTGTCTGCTGGCGCTTCGCGGCGGCGGATTTTGCACGCTTACACACCGCGATTACCTGGGCGCATTGCTGGCGCTGGGCATTGAGCGGCACGTGCTGGGCGATCTTGTGGTGCTTGACGCAAGTCATGCACTGCTGTTTTGTGAAGCGGACATCGCGCCCTATCTTTGTGCCGAGCTGACCCGTGTTGGTAAGGACGGCATCAAGGTCGAGAGGCTGCCGCAAAACACCCCCTTTGAGCTTCCGCAGCGATTTGTCAGTGTGACCGACACGGTCGCTTCCCCACGCTTTGACTGCATTGCCGCCGCACTATGCGGGCTTTCCCGTGAAAAGGCGCAGATGCTGATCCGTGCAGGGGAGTGCACGGTGGACTATGAGATGTGTGACCGCTGTGATAAGATCATCGAGCCGCCCTGCGTGCTTTCCCTGCGCGGATACGGCAAATTCCGTGTTGACGACGTCAGCACGCAGACCAAAAAGGGAAGATTGCGCTTGCTTGCGCAAAAATATATCTGAGATCGAAAATCATTTATTTACACATAAAGGAGCTATAAAATTATGGCTAAGGACTACACAAGCACGCTGAATTTGCCCGCAACCTCGTTTGCAATGCGCGCAAATCTGCCCCAGCGTGAACCCGAAATGCTCAAGTATTGGGAAGGAATGGATCTGTACGCGCGTCTGCAGGAGCAGAATGCGGACAAGCCCGCTTTCATTCTGCACGACGGCCCTCCCTTCTCCAACGGCAATATCCACATGGGTACTGCGCTCAATAAAATGCTCAAGGACTTTATCAACAAGTATAAGACCATGAGCGGTTATCGCGTGCCCATCGTTCCCGGTTGGGACAACCACGGCATGCCCATCGAATCTGCCATCATCAAGAAGAACAAGCTGGACCACAAGAAGATGAAGCCCTCCGAGTTCCGTACCGCCTGCCACAAGTTTGCAGAGAAGTACGTGGACATTCAGCGTAACCAGTTCAAGAGACTGGGCGTTCTGGCCGACTGGGAGCATCCCTATCTGACCATGGATCCCGCCTTTGAGGCCAAGGAGGTTGAGGTCTTTGGCGAAATGTTCAAGAAGGGTTATATCTACAAGGGTCTGAAGCCCGTGTACTGGTGCCCCAAGGACGAGACCGCACTGGCTGAGGCCGAGATCGAGTATGCAACCGACTCCTGTACCTCTATCTTTGTCAAGTTCGCCGTTAAGGACGACGCGGGCAAGCTGGCAGGTGTTTGCGATCTGTCCAAGACCTACTTTGTCATCTGGACTACTACCACATGGACGCTGCCCGGCAACCTTGCCATCGCGCTCAACCCCGTGGAGAGCTACGTGGTCGTCAAGGCAGGCGAGGAGTGCTACATCGTAGCTGAGGCGCTGTGCGCCAAGACCAT